>NZ_SMKA01000149.1 GCF_004348455.1 Kribbella albertanoniae | reverse complement strand
GGGTGGGGGTGATGGTGACTGGGATGCCGTTGATGGCTGCGGTGCCGGAGATGGGGTCGGTTAGGGCGGAATCCGTGAGGTCGTTGGCGGAGATGCCGGGGAGTTGGGTGGCGACCGCCAGGTGGACGCCGGGGCGGGTGTGGCCGAAGCCGTGCGGGAGGGAGACCACGCCGGGCATCATGTCGTTGCTGGAGGCAACTTCTACGGCGAGGGAGCCGGCGGTGGTGGTGATGGTGACGAGCTGGCCGGTGGTGAGGGAGCGGTCGGCCAGGTCGGTGGGGTGCATCAGCAGGTGGTGGCGGGGTTTGCCCTTCACCAGGCGGGCCGAGTTGTGCATCCAGGAGTTGTTGCTGCGTAGGTGCCGGCGGCCGATCAGGAGCAGTTCGCCCTCGGCGGTCGCTTGCAACGCGTCCAGCCGGGCGAGGTCGGCCAGGATCATCGGCTGGTCGAGGTTGATCCGTTTGTTCTTGTGGAACAGCGCTCCGGGCAACGCCGGTTGCAGCGGTCCGAGGTCGACCCCGCCGGGCGACTTCCGCAGTTTGCGCAGTGACAGCTTGTACGGGCCGATCCGCAGTCCCACGTCGACCACGCGTCGAGGCGCCAACCGCAGTCGCGCCTCGGTGACAAGACGTTTACGGCTCAGCGGCGTACGTCGTACCAGCGCGGTGCCGAGATCGCGGAAGATCTCCCAGTCGTGCCGAGCCTCGGCGGGCTTCGCCAGTACGGCGTCGTTCCAGCGGGCCGTGTTCCGCACCGCGAGGTTGTGGAAGATGACGTCGTAGTGATCGCGCTCGAGTGGCGGGGCCGGCGGGAGGATCACGTCGGCGTGCCGCGTGGTCTCGTTGATGTAGGGATCGATCGCGACCATGAATTCGAGCGACTCGAACGCCTCGTCGAGCTTCCGCCCGTCCGGGGTCGACAGCACCGGGTTGCCGGCGATCGTCACCATCGCCCGGATCTGCCCGTCGCCCGGTGTCAGGATCTCCTCGGCCATCACCGACACCGGCAGCTCGCCGCCGAACTCCGGCAACCCGCGAACCCGGCTCGACCACACCCCGAGATGCCCGCGGCCGAGGCCGATCAGCGCGTTCACCGCAGGCCGCGGGAACATCGTGCCGCCGGGCCGATCGAGGTTGCCGGTGATGATGTTCAGCACCTGGATCGCCCATTGGCACAGCGCTCCGAACTGCTGTGTCGACACCCCGACCCGCCCGTACACAGCGGCCCGCCCGGCGGTCGCGTACTCGGAGGCGATCCGCCGGATCACGTCAGCATCGATCCCCGTCAGCGTGGCCGCGCGCTCCGGCGTCCACTCCTCGACCGCGGCCTCCACGGCGGCCAGCCCATCGACGTACGGCGCTGGTCGTGCATGCCCGTCCGCGATCACCTGATGAATAAGCGCGAGCAGGAACGCCGCATCGGTCCCCGGCTTCACAAAATGGTGTTCGTCGACGACCGCTGCGGTCTCGGTCCGGCGCGGGTCGATCAGGACGACCTTGCCACCGCGCTTGCGCACCTCCTTGATCCGCCGCCCGAAACCAGGCGCGGTCATCATGCTCCCGTTCGACGCGAGCGGGTTCGCGCCGAGCATCAGCAGGTACGACGTCCGGTCGATATCGGGAACCGCGATCATCAGCTGATGCCCGTACAGCAGGTACGACGAGAGCATCTGCGGCAACTGGTCGATCGACGTGGCGCTGAACTTGCTCCGCGTTCGGAGCTGCCGGACCATCGTCGGCATGTGCGTCAGCGCGCCGAGGCTGTGCACGTTCGGGTTCCCGAGATAGACGCCGACCGAGTTCCGCCCGTGCTCGCGCTGGATCGCGGTCAGCTTGGTCACGATCAGTTCGTACGCCGCGTCCCACCCGATCTCCTGCCAGCCATCGGCAGTACGGCGTACTGGCGTGGTCAGCCGGTCCGGATCCTCCTGCAGGTCGCGGAGCGCAACCGCCTTCGGGCAGATGTGCCCACGGGACAACGGATCCGACTCGTCGCCCCGGATATCGGTGACCTGGCCGTCCTCGATCGTCACCAGGACGCCGCAGATCGCTTCACACAGGTTGCAGGAGGTCCGCCGTACCGTGGTCGCCATCCACTCAAACTACCCCTGGGTAGCCAAGCTCGCCATCACTCGAAGCGTGCCTCGTCGAGCCGGCCGAGGATCGCGTCGACGGTCTCGCCGGTGGACAGGTCGGAGTTGTCCAGCCACAGGCCGCGCCGCGGACTGAACGCGTGCAGCTCGTAGTCGAGCTCGTCGACCAGGTGATGTGAACCGCCGAGCCGCCCGGAGATGACATCGGGCCGCGGCGTCAGTACGACGAGGTAGCGCGGCCTGGTGCGGATCCCGTCGAGGAACTCGCGGAGCAGCTCACCGATCACGACATCCTGCAGGATGACGGTGAACCCGGCCTCGGCGTACGAGTCGGCGGCCTGGCAGGCGAGCCGGAAGCCGAGCTGCATCTGGCGTTGGGTCTCGGCCGGATCGTCGCGCATCGTGGCATGCCCGCTGACGATCATCCGACGGAACAGATTGCCGGGGATGTTGACGCCGTATTGGAACCGCTCGGCCAGCATCTGGGCGACCGCGGACTTCCCGGCCGCCATGATTCCGCTGACCACGATCACCCCAGCGGACTCCATGCTGGTGATGGTGCCACGCTGAGCAATGTTTTAGTCAGGTTTGTGGCGAACTTGTCGTTCCGTGGACGCGAAATCCTTGGTTTGTAAGGGCTTTTGGCCCAGCAGGGACTCGATGTGAAGGCGAAGCAGGCGACGTACCCGGGCCGGCGTGCTGCGCGCGGGCTGGATAACGGCATGCAGGGCAAGGCCGTCGAGCAAGGCATGCAAACGCTCGGTTTCGAGACGCAGGTCCAGCCCTTCGCGCAGTGCGCCCGCGTCGGACAGTGCGGTGAGCAACTCGGCGCACAGCTCGCGCAGGCCGTCGTTCGCGGTTTCGACGTTGGTGTGCAGGGTGCCGGCGCCGGTCTCGGCCTGGGCCTGGACCATGAAGGCGAGCCAGACATCGAACTCGGCCATCCGCTCGATATCGAGTGGAAGCACCTCTTCGAGGTACCGCAGGGCCACGGTGGTGGGGCTGCCCTTCGCGCCGCCGCGCGCGGTCAGTGCCGCGAACCGCTCGCCGACCCGGCGGACGACCAGGTCCATCGCGAACTGGAGCAGGCCCTCCTGGTCGGGGAAGTAGTAGCGCACCGCCCCGGCGGACCAGCCGGCCTCGGCGGCGACGGTGCGGACCGAGGCGGCGCGGATGCCGTCGCGGCGGACGACGCGCCACAGGGCCTGGGCGATCTCCTCGCGGCGGGCGTCGTGGTCGACGATCTTGGGCATGTGCCCTTTTTAGCACACCTGTGTTATCGTCGTTTCACAACACGGTCGTACTAAAACAATCGGAAGGGTGAATCCCTGTGCTGCTCGCTGTGATCGCCGCGTGTGAGATCGGCTTCTGGGTGCTGCTTGCCGCCGGTATGGCGACGCGCTATCTGCTGCGGAAGCCCCAGGCCGGGATGATCCTGCTGCTGATGGTTCCGCTGGTCGACGTGGTGATGCTGGTGGCCAGCGTGATCGATATCCACCGCGGTGGCGAGCCGTCGTTCAAGCACTCGCTCGCCGCGATCTTCGTCGGCGTCAGCGTCGGGTTCGGTCATCAAACGCTCAAGTGGGCCGACGGCTGGGCCGCGTACAAGTTCGCCGGTGCGCCGCGGCCGGTGAAGCCGCCGAAGGGCGCCCGGGAGCGGGCTCGGCGCGAGCGCGCCGGCTGGTTCCGGCACCTGCTCGCGTACGTCGTCGGTGTCGGCATCATGATCGCCCTCGGCCTGCTGTCCGGGCAGGGATGGGACGCCGTCACCGGCCCGGCGTGGGGCTGGACCGTGGCGCTCGTGATCGACGGGTTCGTCTCCTTCAGCTACACCTTCGACGGTGACTCCGAGGACGCGCCGGCGCCGAAGGAAAAGCAAGTCGTCTGACATCCCGGACCGGCCCGTCCGCTCGTCGTAGATTGCGGTCATGACGATGATCGGGCGGGTCTGGTCCTGGGTTACCGCGGCAGCCGTCCTGGCCGGCATCGTGATCCAGCTGTTCGTGACGGGGAATGCGACCGAGGGTTTCTTCTCGACCACCCCAGAGCGCGTCCTCAATGTCTTCGCCTTCTTCACGATCCAGTCGAACATCCTGCTCGGTGCGACCGTGCTGCTGGATCGCCGCAGCACGTTGTTCAAAACCCTGCGGCTGAACGGCGTTCTCTGTATCGCGGTGACCGGGATCGTCTACCACCTCGTGCTCGCCGGTCTGGACGAGCTGTCCGGCTGGGCCGCGGTCGCGAACTTCCTGCTCCACACGGCCACCCCGCTGCTCGGCGTACTGGGGTGGGCGTTGTTCGGTCCTCGCGGCAGGACGGATCTGCGGATCGCCGGCTGGTCGATCGTGTTCCCGCTGCTGTGGCTCGCGTTCACGCTGATCCGCGGTGAGTTCGTCGGCTTCTACCCCTACCCGTTCATCGATGTCAACGAGCACGGTTATGGACAGGTTCTGCTGAACTGTCTGCTCGTCGCGGTACTGTTCCTGGCTCTGGCGGCCGCGGCCACAGCGCTCGATCGCCGGCTCAAGAAAACCGTTGAAGGGTAAGGATCTTGCTGGTGACCTCTCGCTCGTACGCCGAGTACGAAGCGATGTTCGACCTGACCGAACTGCCTGCCTCCGTGCTCGACTGTTCGGCCGGTGGATCGAGTTTCACCGCCGAAGCCGCCGCGCGTGGCGTGGACGTGGTGGCCGTGGATCCGGCGTACGAGCTGACGATGCCGGAGCTCGTCGACACCGTCCGGCGGAGTCTGCCGGTCGGGAACGACATCGTGGAGGAGCACGAGGACAAGTTCGTCTGGCACTGGTACGGCGCTCCGGAGCGGCGGGACGAGATGCGTCTCGAGGCGGCCGACCGGTTCCTGCAGGACATCGGTGAGGCCCCGGATCGGTACGTCGCGGGCCGGCTGCCGGAATTGCCGTTCGAGGACGGGCGGTTCGAGCTGGCGTTGTGTTCACACCTGCTCTTCACCTGGGCCGACACGTTCGACCGGGACTGGCATCTGGCCGCGCTGCGCGAGCTGATCCGGGTGACCAGTGGCGAGGTCCGGGTGTTCCCGCTGGTGCTTCAGGGCACGGGCGAGCCGGTGGCGTTCCTGCCGGAGGTGCTGGACGAGCTCGCCGGCGTCCGCTGGGAGATCCGCAAGGTTCCCTACGAGTTCCAGGCGGGCGCCGACGAGATGCTCGTGATCACGCACTCCTGAGAGTGAACTACGGCAGACTGCCCTGTCAGGGCAGGAAGCGCCCGCAGACCGGCCACGGCTGGTTGCCGCGCTGGGCGTAGAGCTTCTTGGCCCGCATCAGCTGCTCGGCGGCCGAGGCCTTGGCCGGGCTACCGCTGCCGCCGACGCTGCGCCAGGTCTGCATGTCGAACTGGAAGAGGCCGAAGTACTTGCCGTTCGAGCTGACTGCGCGCGGGTTGCCGCTGGACTCGCAGTTGGCGACCTTGCGCCAGGCGGCACTCATGCTGACGTTGGTGCTGGTCGACGGGCGCTCGGCGGAGCGGGTGGTCCGCGTCTTGCGCACGGTCTGCTTCGAGACGGTCTTCTTCTTGGTCGTGGTGACCCGCTGCTTCGGCGCGGTGGCCTTCTTCACACCGTCGAGCGTCAGGGTCTGGCCGATCAGGATCAGATCGGGGTCCTTCAGGTTGTTGATCTTCGCCAGCTGGTGCCAGTCGGCACCGTTCGCCTGCGCGATCTCGGAGAGCGTGTCTCCGGCTTTCACCTTGTAGTCGGTCGCGAACGCCGCGCCGGTGGCAGCGACGGTGATCCCGGCGCCGAGACCGGCGACGGAGAGGGTCCGGACCACCCGGCGAGTACTTCGCCGGGGGCGCGCATGTCGGGCTTTGGACATCGGTAAGGCGCTCCTCGTGAGCTTGGGCATGGTGGAGGACACCAGCCCCCCAGGCAGGGGAGGGGGCACCCGGACAGGTAACGAAAGGGAGTCCGGATGATCACGTCCAGGTCACGACGCGATGTGAGTCATCCTGTGGGACTCTTCGCCACAGCGCAAGGCCAGATCGGAATCTGCCCCGATTTTTTCCGTCCCTTGACGTACCGAAAGCCCAACAACAGAACGGTTTCCGCCGATGATGTCTGGAGCTAAACCGATCGGTTTCAGCGCCGGAAATACCGCGCCGGAACGAGGTCGATCGTGAGTTCCCGGACCACCTCGCGGTCATTCTCAGGCCACGACGCCCAGACCTCGTCCGCCCAGGTCAGCATCGCCTTCTCGACCTCCTCCGGACCACCAGCGGCCAGTACGTCGGACGTCGTCAGCCGGCCGACCTCGGCGGGCGCGACGAGTTCGGGCCAGTCGTCGCACGAGTTCGCCATGATGCCGTGCGCGGTCCGGACGTCGAGGTTGCCGGACCCTCGTTCGAGGAACATGTAGAGGCCGTTCAAGGCGAAGACCGGGCCGATCCGCGGAGCGCCCACTCTCACATGCTGCGCGTGGTAGGCGTCCATGCGCAGTTGGTGCAGATAGCCGAGCTTCAGTTGGTGCTCGAGCTCGAAGCCGAGCAGGTCACCGGACGCCTTCAGGCAGGCCGCGGAGGCGTTGATCTTCGGGTTCTCCGGCCACGGCGTGGTCGGTAGCTCGGCGCGGCAACCGGGGCAACGGGTGGATTCGTGCGTGTCATCTCCGGACTTCACTCGTTGATGGAAACACGGGCACCGCCGTCCGGCAGCTGGTTTTCGCCGTTTGCGGGAGGCGGCTGGCCGGCAGATGAGGCGACGGACGTAATGGGGGCATGCGGTGATCCGAGTGGCTCTCGGCCATCGCGGCACAATGGTGCGAGGTGCACTGGCCGCGGTGCTGGCAAGCGAGAACGATATGGAGGTCGTGGCTGAGCTGGACCGCTCGGAGGACGTCCTCCAGGTGGCCGGCCGACGGCCACATGTCGTGCTGCTCGATCCACAGCTGCCCGGGCGGATCCGGATCGAGGAGCTGTGCCGCAAACTCACCGGCCGTGGGGTGCTGGTGCTGATCGATCACGAAGCGATCGCCGCGACGAGTCTCGCGCTGGTCAAGCAGGCACCGCGGATCGGCTTGATCGCGACCGACGCGACCACGGACCAGTTGGTCCAGGCTGTCCGCGACGTGGCGAAGGGGCTGCCAGTGGTCGACGTCCGGCTCGCGGTGGCGGCGTTGAAGGCCGGTGACAACCCGCTCACCGATCGCGAGTGCGAGGTGCTTCGGCAGGTCACCACGGGTGCGACCGCGCAGGAGGTGGCCCGGACGCTGAGTCTGAGCGCCGGCACGGTGCGGAACTACCTGTCCAGGATCCTCGCCAAGACCGGGGCGCGCAGCCGCATCGAGGCCATTCGGAAGGCTCAGGACGCCGGCTGGATCTGACTCGCCTGGAGTTGGCTGACGATCGGATCCCAGTTGCCGTGCAGATCGCGGTACAGGCTGGAGCTGCGCATCAGCCCTTGATGCGTGCCGAGTGCGGCCTGGTTGCCGTCCAGCACGAGGATCCTGCGGGCTCGCAGTGCGGAGCTGATCCGGTGCGCGATGACGACCAGCGTGCCGCCGCGTTGTGCGAAGGCGACCTCGGCCTGCCGCTCGGCCTCCGGGTCGAGGAAGCAGGTCGCTTCGTCCAGTACGACGAGTGGCGCGGGGGACAGGTAGGCGCGGACCAGCGCGAGCAACTGCCGCTCACCTGCGGAGAGATCGGCCGGTTTGACCACTGCGCCGAGCCCGCCGATGCGCTGGACCAGCGCGGTCGCGCCGATCGTGTCGATCGCGGCACGCAGCTCGTCGGTGGTCGCGTCCGGAAGTAGATAGGACAGGTTCTCCTCGACGGTGCCGCTGAAGACATAGGCCTCTTGGGGGATCAGCACGCGCGTCTCGGCCAGCCGCTCGGTGGTCACCTCGGTCGGCGGCACACCGCCGAGCAGCAACCGGCCGCCAGTCGGCGTCAGCATCCCGCAGATCAGCGCGGCCAAGGTCGACTTCCCGATCCCGCTCGGACCGACCACGGCCAGGTGGTCGCCCTCTGGAATGGTCAGGTCGAGACGATCGAGCACAGGCTCGGCCGCCGGTCCATACGCGAAGGTCAGCCGCTGGGCCTGTACCTGATAACCCTGTACGACGTCGATCGGCCGAACCGGGTTATCGGCCGTCCGGCCGACATCGAGGATCCGCCCGAGCGTGATCACGTACCGCAGGCCGCTGTCGCCCAGCGCGGCCATCACCTGGCCGAGTGCCGGCTGCAATCCGATCAGCACGTAAGTAAGGCCGCCGAGCAGCGTGCCGGTGCTCACGCCACGCCCGATCAGCCACGGGCCGGCCGCGAGCAGGATGAGCAGTGGCAGCCAACCGCCGACCGCGAAACACAGTGTGCGCAGCGCCGCGACCTTGGCCAGCGCACGCTCCGCTGATGCGTGGGCCTCGATCGGCTCGCCGACCAGGAACTCGGCGTACTCCTCGGTGCCGGTCGCGGTGATGTCGCGGACACCACCGAAGACCATCCCGGCCGAGGCGGCCAGGTCCTCGTCGGCCTGCAGAGAGGCACGCACCCGGTCGGCGGCCATCCCCAGCATGCCGAGCGACAACGCGAACCCGATCAGAAACGGCGGTACGACGAAGGCTGCGATCATCGGCGCCAGCGACAGCAGGCCGGCCAGCACCCCGAAGAGCGTGACCGCGAAGCTCCTCATCACCATGACCAGCCCGGCGTACGTGTCCCGGACGATCTCGACCTGCCGGTTCAGCCGGGCGACCGCGCTGTCGTCCCCGGTCCGCAGTGCGCCGGCCACAACTCGCCGTACCAGGTCGTCGCGGAGCGGCTCGACCAGATCGCCGAGCCGCGTGTACACCTGCCGCGCCCCCGCGGCACCCAACCCCGCGGCCGCGACAAGCCCGCCGAGCCACGCGATCCCTTGCCAGACGTGGCCGGCGAGGAAGCTGTCGGTGGCCCGCGCGACCGCGACCCCGTAGATCGCGGTCGGCAGGATCTCTGGCACCGACCACGCGACGAGCTTGACCGTCGCTCGCTTCCGCAACGATCGAGCGCCGTACCCGAGCTCCCGCTTCACCCGAAGACCGCCCGGTACGACGTGTCGTTCCAGAGGTCGGCGTGGGGGGCCACTGCGCGGACTCGGCCATGGTCGAGCCAGACCACGAGATCGGCGCGGGCGGCGGTGGCGGGGCGGTGCGTGACGATCAGGCGGGTCCGGTGGTGGCGGTCCTCGGTGAGGGTGCGGCCGATCTGCCGCTCGGTGGCGGTGTCGAGGCTCGAGGTGGCGTCGTCCAGCACGAGTAATCGGTTGGCCGGCCAGGCGCGGGCCAGGCCGAGTCGCTGCCGTTCTCCACCCGACATAGGGGCCTTGCGCAACGAAGTGAAGTAGCCGTCGGGAAGGCGGCTGACGAAGTCGTGGGCGTGGGTGGCCCGGGCTGCGGCCAGCGTACCGACCGGGCTGATCGCGTTGGGGGCGATCGATTCACCGATCGTCCGGCCGACCAGCTGGGGCCGCTCGAAGGCGCAGCCGACCGCGCGGCGCAACGCATGCCGGCTGACGGCCTGTAGCGGTACGCCGTCCAGTGAGACGTGCCCGGTCGACGGATCACGCAACCGCGCGGCGACCGCGGCGAGCACGGACTTGCCGGCGCCACTCGGGCCGACGACCGCGACCGTCAGGCCGCCCGGCAGATCCAGGCTCACATCGTTCAGCAGCACGTTGCCATCAGCAACGACGCTGACGTGGTCGAAGGTGAGGTGCCCGGATCCGATCGGCAACGGCAGCGAACCGTGCGGAACGTTGGCGATCGCAGCGACCTCGGCGGCCCGCTGAACACCGGCCTTGGCCCGCGCGATCTCACCGATCACGCCGGTCAGAGTCCCGAGGCCGGCGCCGAGTACGGCGTACTGGGAGGCGGCGAACAGCTCGCCCGCGGTGATGTGCCCAGCGACCAGTTGGATGCCACCGACCACCAGCACGGCAACCAGCACCAGCGGACCGACCACCGCGGCCTGCGCGCCGGAGCGGGCGAGAATGCGCCACGTGACGACACCTTGTTTGTGGAGCTCGGGCAGCAGACCGAGGATGCGTTGCTCCTCACGGCCTGTCGTCCCGGCCGCCGCGATCGTGCGGATGCCGGTCAGTGACTCGGACAACCGGGACGCGATCCTGCCCTGCGTCTCCTGGTAGGCCAGGCTCACGTCGGCCGTCCGCCGCGCGAACGCCAGCAGCACCAGGATCACCAGCAGCACACCAGCGAAGAACGCGGCCGCGAGCCAGGGACTGATCAGAGCGAGCAGCACCAGGCTGCCGACCGGGGGAGCGATCGCGGCGATCGCGGTCACGGCGGCAGGCCCGGCCTGTGCTGCATCGGTCGCGTTGGCGGAGACCCGGGTGACCAGATCGCCGGTCTCGAAACCGCGGCTCCCCTCGGGCCCACCACGGACGACCTGCCGCACCAGGCGATGCCGCAGCCAAGCAGTCGTCTCAGCGACACAGGCTGCGCCCGCGAAGGCATCGATCAGACTGGCCGCGATGCCGAGCCCGATGGCGGCCGCGGCGGCGATCAGCCATTGCGTGTAGCCCGTCCCGGCGACGATCGAGTCCACCGAGCGGCCGAGGATCGTCGGCAGGGCCAAGGTGACCGCGCTGCCGATCAGTGCGTTCAGTCCGATCAGTGGCAACCAGCCGCGGCCGCGTTTCGCCACTGAACCAAAGGTGATCATGATGAAAGCCGGAGACCGGTGTGGTCTGCCAGGAACGCGAGCATGTCAGCGGCCAGGCCGATGCCCTGACTCGCCGAACCACTGGCATGGCCGGCATGCGGATCCAGCCGGAACAGGACTGAGCCTTCACTGGCGGTCGCATGCTGTAGCGCTGCACACATCTTGCGCGAGTGCAGCGGGTCGACGCGAGTGTCGTTGCCGAACACCGTGAACAGCACGGCCGGATACTTCACGCCCTCGCTGACCCGGTGGTACGGCGAGTAGGACAAGAGGTTCTCGAACTGCGCAGGATCCTTGGCGGATCCGAACTCCGGCACCCAGCGCTCGCCCAGCCCGGACAGCTCGTAGCGCAACATGTCCGTGAGCGGTGCGGAGCAGACCGCTGCCGCGAACAGCTCCGGCCGCTGCGTCAAGGCGGCCGCAACGAGCAAGCCACCATTGGATTCGCCGCACAGCGACAACTGTTCGGCAGTCGTCCAACCGGTGGCGATCAAATGCTCGGCGGCCGCGATGAAGTCGTCGAAGACGTTCTGTTTCCGATCGAGAGTCCCGGCTTGGTGCGAGTCGATACCACCACGGGTGTTGGCCGTGACGAACACGCCGCCGGCCTCGACCCACGCGAGCGCGAACGCCGAGTACGTCGGAGTGAGCGTCTGCCCGAAACCGCCGTACCCGTAGAGGAGTGCTGGTCGTGGTCCGTGGATGCCGGGTTTGGCGGTCACGAGGAGCTGGATCTCGGTGCCGTCCGGGCTCGTGGTGACGAGCTGCTGTGACTCGGCTTCCGCAGCCACACCTGGGGGTTGCGACCAGAGCGTCGCGAGGCCGGTGGTGTGGTCGTAGCAGTAGACGGCCGACGGGGTGACGCTGTCGGTGTAACTGAACCAGGCCTGCGGTCCGCCGTCCGGCAGCGTGGTCAGCGAACCGACCGAACCGATGCCGGGCAACGCGACATCGCTGACGTGCGCACCGGTCTGCAGATCATGTACGGCGATTCCGGCCGGGCTCGCCAGCAGCAAAGCGCCATCGAGGATCGCCAAGCCGGTGAGCGGCGCATCCGGGGTGACGAGGTCTTGCCAGATCAGCGGATTGTTCGGGTCGCCGACGCAGATCTTGCCGGTCGGTGCGTCCTTGGTGGTGACCACGTAGAGACGACCGTCGGGGCCGACCGACATCACGGTCAGCGCGTCGATGCTTTGCTGGATCGGGCGCGGCGGCTCAGCGCTGTCGAGATCCTGCAGCCACAGGTCGTTCGCCCCGCCGCGGGCGGCGGAGATGGTCAGCCAGCGGCCGTCCGCGCTGAGCTCCAGCCCGTACGACGCCTCGGTCGACAGCACGATGGCGTCGTCGGCGACTTCCAGGTGGCGGCAGCGGACCTGGCGGAATCGCACGTAGTAGAAGGACTTCCCGTCCGGCAACCAGGCGACCGGGGCATACCGGCAGCCGTCGATCGGCTCGCCGATGAGCTCACCGGTGTCCACGTCGAGCAGGTGCAGGACGGACTGCTCGGTGCCACCGCGAGAGATCTGGAAGGCGACCAGCGAGCCGTCGGGTGCGGGCTGCCAGGCGTCCAAGGTGGTGAGACCGGATGGGTCGATCACCATCGGGTCGAGGATTGCGCGCCGGCCGTCGTACAGGACCGGGTGTTGTTGACCGGGGTCGCGGCGGAGCGTGAAACAGCGCCCGCCGTGCCACGACGGGGTGGAGACGGTGCCGACGTTCGAGAGGGCCTTCACCCGGTGACGGAACTGGTACCGGCCGGAGAGCGTGACTGCTTGGTTCAGCCAGAGCTCGTCCTGGGCCGCGAGCCAGCGCTTGGTCTCGGAGGACTCGGGGTCCTCCAGCCAGCGGTACGGATCCGCGATGGTGTGGCCGTGCACCTGCTCCACGAGCGGTAGCCGCTCGGCGCATGGATAGGACTGCACGGAATCGGGCAAAGGAGCTCCTTCCGCCGGATGTCGTCGGACAGGTTCGGCCCTGGGTGGGTATGCCGCCCACCCAGGGCCTCCGGAACCTGGTCACCCAGGATCCGATCAGTGGCAGAGCAGAAGGCTCAGGTTGCTCGGGCGACCCGACGCGCAGCCGAGCACGGTCAGCGTGGATCCGCCGCCGTGACCGCCACCGTAACCGGGGGTCTCGAGACCTTGAAGGTCGAGAAGTGCCATGTTCTACACCTCCTTCGATGTATCTAGTAGGGATGAAGACTCGGACCACTGGGGAGGTCCGAGGAACGGGAGGGATGTGGGCGCTGTGTGCAGCGCCGATCCCAGGGCCAGCAGGACGCCGGCCGATCCGGTGGCCAGATCCATCGACAGCCGAAGGAGCTGGTGACCGGGGAACGCGAGGCCACCTGCGTACGGCATCGCATGCCAGCCGAGTCCGGACACGAGGTCGTCGACCGTTGTCTGCTGCGCACCGAGTGAGGCTGCGGTGAGAAGCAGACCGGCGCGACCCATGAACAGACCGGGCTGGACGTAGAAGGAGCAGTGCGTCACCCGTTCGAGCTGCGCGAGCACCGCGGTCAGCTCGTCGCTCGGGCGATGCTTCAGGTAGCGCGCGAGAGCGAACGCGATCCCGGCCGAACCTTCTTCGAGGTACGGCAGGGTCCGCCAGCCCTGGTTGACCTGGAGCATGTCGCCGTCAGGTGAGGCCGAGCAGCGCCGCAGGTCCTGCCGGATCGCGATCTCGGCCAGATCGAGCAGGCCGGTGTCACCCAGCAGCTCGAACGCTTCGATGAAGAGCAGTGCCGGTCCGGACGAGCCGTACATCAGGCCGGCGTGCGGATACTGCCCGCCGCTGATCTCCGGTACGTCGGTCACGTCGCCGAGGCGGTCTGCGACCAGATCGAGCACCCGGACCGCCTTGGCTCGCAGCGCGGGCTCGGTGTCGAAGTGCAGGAGGCTGAGACCGATCCCGGCCAGTCCGGAGTGCAGCCCGAGCTCGCGGGTACTCCAGTCGTCGGCCAGAGTGCGCTCGACCAGGTCAAGAGCGTGCTGGCGATCACCGAGCTCGTCGAAGACATGGGCCACGCCGTGCAGGCCGTCGTACAGGCCTGGGCCGGCGGCGGTCGCCAGGCTTCGCTCGCGCAGCCACTCCTCGTACTGCTCGAAGCGGCCGGCGCCGGTCTTGGCCAGGGCGTAGAGGACGCCGGCGGCACCGCTCGCGAGGTCGATCCCGCCGCCACCGTGGAACTGTGCGATGTCGCCGGGGAACAGCCGGTCGGTGCGCTCGGGTGTTGCCGAGGCCACGATCGCCTTGGTCAGCGCGGCGCGGACCTCCGTCCACTCGGCCTTGCCGGGCAGCGCGAGCTCGGCCATCTCCGGATCGCTGGTGACATCGGGGCCGACGATGGTCCGGACGGCGCCGTCGATCGTTGCCCTCGGCACCGGGAAGGTTTCGGTGATCATGTCGGCGAGCTGGAACGCCTTGCCCCGATGGAGATTCAGCAGGATCGTCGTCTGCGGTGCGTAGACACCGAGCTCGATACAGGCCAGCGCGTAGCGGTCGACGTCGACACCTTGACGGTCCGGCGGTGCGGCGTACCCGGGGTGTGCCAGCATGGAGCGGGCCTTGTCCGCGGCGTTCGTCGCCACCTCGAAGTCGATCAGCACCATCCGGCCGTCGACGTCGAGCAGCACGTTGTCCGGATGCAGGTCGCAGAACACGACGCCGCGCTCGTGCAGCAGCGCCACCGCTTTGCCGACCTGCTCGACGGCGTGCGTAGCCCACTCGGCGAAGGCTGCCTTGTCGGCTTCGGTCGCATCCGGCTTGCTCAGCGGATACCGCCCGACCAGGTCGCGTTGCAGCGAGACCGAGTCGATGTGCTCCTGCACCAGGAAGTGGTGCTCGCCGAGCTCGAAGTGCTCGTAGGTCTTCGGGACGACGTCCAGGCCTTCGAGGCGTTGCAGGATCTCGTACTCGTGGGCGATCCGGGCGACTGCGTCCCGGCCGGCCAGGTCGAGACCCGCGTGCGGACGGCCTTCCTTGAGGACGACGCGGTCACCGGACTCCTTGTGGTGGCCGAGATACACGCCGCCGCCGTTGGAGAACTGGATGACGCTCTCGATCGTGTAAGCAAGCTCGTTGGTGGAGACCGCGTTGCGGGCCTCGAGATGCGGCTGCAGGAAGTCCGGCAGCGCGACCCACGGCGGCATGCTGAACGTCGGACCGCGATGATCCGGAACCAGCTGACCGTGCTCGTTCTCGAGAGCCAGCACGCGCTCGCCGCTCGGCGACAGACAGAAGCGGCTGACGAAGGCGCCGTACCGGACGAAGAGTGCACCGGTGCCGTAGCGCAGGTCGCTCAGGATGTACGGGCCCTGAACGCCGTCGAGGACGTCGTCGAGCTCCTTGAGGACCAGCTCCAGCTGCGCTTCGTCGGTCGGGTAGATCGTGACCAGCTTGCCGCTGGATCCGCGCGGTGCGGCCTTCGAGTTCGCCATCACCAGCACGGCTTCGTTGCGCAGGAACTTGAACGCGATGCCGCGGGGGACGCAGTACTCCCACACTGCCTCGAGCGTCCGGATCACATCGTCGAGCCGGGCCGAGACGTGAATCTTCCAGCCCTGCTGCGGCAACTGCAGACCCTCGGGTGCGTAGTGCATCCAGGTCTCGCCGGGGACGTGCTGCCAGCCTTCAGGCACTGGCCTGGTGGCCGGCTCGAAGTCCGGATGCTCCACACCGCGCTGGGTCGGTGTGTCGTAGAACGTACGGTCTGCCAAGCAGTAGAACTCGTAACTCTCTGGCGCTTCGTGACGCATAACCGATCAACCCCCTCTCGCGGTGCACCGCAATCTTGGGCGGCGTGAGAGGGGGCGGCGTAGTGCACGATGTCATCACTCTGGTGTGAAGAATCCACACACTACGAGTGGGTAAATAAACACTCTTTGTTACCTGCTCGCGCGTTCTGAGCGTGGATCCGGCTGTTACAAGATGTCAATTCGTGGCAGTGAGGTCACAACGCGTAACTTCACCCGGAATGCCTCGTCCTGCCTGTTTCATACGCTCGTGTCAGGGATCAGTTCCAGTTGTCCTGCTGGGGAGTGTCCGCCGGCGACGACCACCAGTGATGCCTCGGTAGCCCGGCGCCGGGGGCGAACACATGGAGTTCAGCATCGAACCGGAAGCCGTCGGGGTCGCCGGTTGGCGTGATCTGCGTGCCCGGGGTGACGGCGGTCAGATCCTTCAGTACGGCGGCGCCCGTGCTCGGCACGCGGATCCGCACCAGGTGCTGGTCGGAGGAGCGTCGTACAAAGATGACTGGGTTGCCTGCCGCGTCCGCGTAGCCTGCCGGACTGCCTACGGCGCTGGTGCCCGTCTCGGTGGTCAGGTCGCGGCTGGTGGGCCGGTCGCCGTCCAGGTCGAGAGTCCACAGCCGGATCCGGCCGTCGGGTTCGGTGAAGGTGAGGTACTGGCGGGCGGTGAGGATAGTCCCGTTCGCTCGTGTCCCGGAGGTGGTCCAGCCGGCGATCTTCGTGTTCTCGGCGACCGGAATACCCAGATCGACGCGCTGGACGTGTTTGGCGTCTGTCGGCTGCCACCACCAGCGCTGCAGGTTTCCGTTGGTTCCACGGGCGTAGACGATCTGGGTCCGCCCCCAGGCGAACGCGACCGGCGTACCGGTGATCTTGCCGCCCCAGCGATCGCCATGGATCTTGGCATCGCCTGGTGAGTACCAGAGGTGGCTGAGGTTGCCGTCGGTGTCCGCACCGAACACGTGCCGCTCAGAGCCGTACGGGAACCCGGCCAGGTCGCCACCGAAGTTGAAGGTGCCATAGCCGTTGCCGGCCGCCGCGGCAGACCAGTCCCCGGTCTTCCAGCCAGTGCCACTCAGGTACGACGTCTCGCGGACGGTGCCGGTCGGTGTGCGGGTGAAGACGCTCAGGCGGTTGTCGGGGTTGGCGAACACGAGTGGGCGGCCGGTGATCGAGTTGGCCGGCAGCAGGTCCTCACCGACCTGTCCTTGCGTGGATGACCAGAAGGAATGCCGCAGGGCGCCGGTAGGGGAGGTGGTGAAGAGCTGCTGCGACTGCTGGTACCGGACTGCCGGTCCGCTGGGGGCGGCGCCGAGACCGACATCTCCGAAGCGAGGTGTGTCGAGGATGCCGGGTGCGCGGCCTACTGCGTTGATGGCCGGCAGCGCATCGGCGTACTTGGTGGCGACTGGCGTCGTACCCCAGGCCTTCTGGGCGAGTGAACGCAGCCTGGGGCTCAGGTCGCGCTCCAGTCGACCGGCGTCGTACACCTTCCCGTTTGTCCAGACGCAGAACTGCAGACCGGCCAGGTGTGGGTCAGCTGCGCCGCCTGGCAGTTTCAGACCGCCATCGAAGGTGCCCGCGTCGAACGTGTCCCAGATCCGCTCCGGCGGGTTGACGTCGGAGGCGAGGTCGAAGTACAGGTAGCTGCGGTTGGAGTTGATCAGCTGGTTGCCGTTGGCCGCGTGCTGTGCCGGTGTGAGGCCGTAGTTGATCCAGTGCATCATCACTAGGTTGCTGTCCGGCACGACCTTGGTGGCGGGGGTGATGTCGTCGGACCACATGCGCGCCGTCTTGCCGAGGTTGCGCACCACACCGTTGGTCTTGTTCATGTACGCGCGGAACGCGTCCTGGACAGCACCCGGCTCGCTGTAGGTCGCCATGGCGCGCTGGTACAGCCCGGGGAAGTTGCTGGCGGTCACCTTGTCCGCACGAATGCTCCAGTGCGGCCACTCGTCGCCGCCGACGTTGAAGGTGTCGGACGGGAAGCGGCGGACATGGCGGTCCACCTCCGCGTTCGCCCAGGACACCCCGGCTGCGTTGGTCACATCCAGGCTGATGTCGTCCGTCACGCCGGCTCCGTCGACCAGCCGGTACTGCGCCGGGATGTAGCCGGTGCCGAACTTGGGAGAGTTCACCCAGCCGATGAGCTTGACGTGGCGCCGCTGGGCAAGCTGCTGGACCGCAGCGATGTCGGCGTCGGTCATGTTGAAGCTGTTGAGGGTCAGCTCGTTCAGCTTCAGGTAGCTCATGTCGCGCAGCATGTTGTCCAGCCACGACACCGGCATCCGCGCCACACTCAGCAGCAGACCGCGGGAGGGGTACCGCGGCGAGTCAGTGATGACACCGGCCGGCAGGGTCGTTTTCTGCTTCAGGAGCTGCAGTACGGTCCGGGTGCCCCAGTAGACCCCGACTGCGGTCTTGGCGGTGACCGTGGCGGTCTGCCCGAGCTCCACGCGGTACGCCTCGTCTCCGGTCGCGTTCGGGTCGAGTCGCAGTACGACGTCGCCCGGAGCGCTCGGTCCGTCCGCCACGACTGGCGCCGTACCGAAGAGGTAGGAGAGGTCATCGGCGAACGTGTCGGCATCGGCACGCAGTTCGGCGCTCTCTACTACTAGGCGCGAGGTGCTCGTCCACTGGAACTCGCCACTCGTTGCTGGCTGCCAGGACCGCACTGCCGGCAGTACTGCGGGCAGCGGTGTGGCTGCGCTGGCCGGACTGCTGGCTGGCGCGACCAGTGCGGTCAGTAGGACCAGGAGTGCTACGGCACTTCGCAGAAACGCAGACATGTCTGCAGTATCTGACCGCTTCAGTCGCGTTCGCAGCCCCTTCGATCTCGGTCGAACCCCAGGCTTGCACAAACGTCTTGCACAAACGTCTGACAGCGCCTAGCGTGCTTCGCATGACTCGACAGGTGGCGCGGCGAAGTGTTCTCGTTGGTGGGTTGGCGGCTGGCTTGGGTGTTTCGCCGGAGCTAGCCTCGGCCGGGCAGGCCGCGCTGGCGCTGACTCACGTGACCGTCATCGACCCCGAGCGGGAGCGGCCACAGCGGGACATGACCGTGCTGCTGTCCGGCACCCGGATCACGGCGGTCGGGCCTGCCCACGGGGTGCGGATCAAGCCGGGGACGCGGGTGGTCGACCTGACCGGCAAGTACCTGATCCCGGGGCTCGCTGACATGCACGCGCACAGCATCGGCTCGGAGCGGATCTCGCCGCCGCTGTATGCCCTCAACGGGGTGACGACCGTCCGCGAGATGGCGTCCTCGTCGGTCGTCAGTGGGTGGCGCGCCCAGATCGAGCGTGGTGAGTTGCTCGGACCGAAGTGGATCATCGCCGGCCCGATCGTCGACGGTCGCCCGTCACTTCTCGTTGGCGACGGCGAGGAGTCCGACGGGATCATCCAGGTGTCTACAGCTGCAGAGGGCAGGGACGCCGTACGCCGATCCAAGGCGGCGGGCGCGGACTTCGTGAAGCTGTACTCGCGGGTCCCGGAGGATGCCTACTTCGCAATCGTCGACGAAGCCCGCCGACTGCGGATCCCGGTCGCCGGCCACAGTCCTGACCGAGTCCCGGTCGAGGCCGTGATCGCCACCGGGCACCGCAGCATCGAGCACCTGCACACGCTGCCGCTGTCCACCTCGAGCCGGCCGGCCGACGTACGGCGGGCGATCGCGGCCATCAAGGTGAACCCGGGCGACTACAACGGGTGGTTCCGGCAGATCCACCCGATCGAATGGCTGGTCGCGCAGCATCCGAGTGCAGCGCGGCGCGAAGCGGTCTTTGAGCAGATGATCCGGCGGGGCACCAGGTCGGTGCCGACGGTGATCATGCATCAGCTGCTGGACATGCCGGAGTCAGCGATCCTGGACGACGACCGGCTGCGGTACGTGCCGACGGGGACCCGGGAATTCTGGAAGTACATTCTCGAGGAGTTCTACATCAAAGGGCGGAGCGCGGAGGAGAAGGCGCAGCAGCGGGAGCTCTACTCTCGGCGTCTGGAGTTTGTGCAGGCGATGCAGCGTGCAGGTGTCCGGCTGCTGGCCGGGAGTGAGGCGGGCCTGGTCTACGCCTACCCCGGCTTCAGTCTTCACGACGAACTCGCCGAGCTGGTCCGGGCAGGACTGACGCCACTGCAGTCGTTGCGCACGGCAACGACTGAGCCGGCTGCCTTCCTCGGTACCCGCACCGGCAGTATTCGCTCCGGCCGTACGGCGGACCTGGTGGTCCTGGACGCGAACCCGCTGACCGACATCCGCAACACCACGAAGATCCACGCAGTCGTGATCAACGGCCGCCTCATCGACACCGCCGAACGCCGCCGCCTCCTGTCCAACGTCGAGTCAGCCGCCGCCGAGCCGGAATCAACCCAGCCAACAGCAGCCCAAGGCTGCATCTGCCACATGCCCCGCCACCCCTAGGCCTCGCCTCCGACCTTTGGGCGCGGTGGGGGGTGGGGGGCCCGTACGACGTTGGGCACGGCTCGACCATCCCATAGGGCCGGTCGTGGTTGGTGGGTGCCCAAGGTGAGGCGGCGTCCGCCACGTTGGGCACGGTTCGACCACTTCCACCGGCAACTCGTGGTTGGTGCGTGCCCAAGGTGCTGCGGTACGACGTTGGGCACGGTTCGGCCGTTGGGCTGGGCGCGGGTTGGTTGGCGGGGTGCGTGCCGGTGAAGTGAACGGCCCGCACTGATCAACTCGCGCGAGGGTTGGAGCCCCGCGCCTGGAGCCGGGGTGGGGCGCTCCATGGGGGTGGTTGGTCAGTGGCTGGGGTTCACTCCGGCCGCCCCAGCCACTCGGCATCAGCGCCGTGTGCGAACCCCCAGGCCATCACAACTGCATGTGAGCATCTGCGTTCAGGCGTGCCCGGGTCCGGAGACCCCAGTTGTGATGGCCCTGGCGTCCGGAGCTGGGCCGGTGCGGGGTAGGTGCTAATGGATGATGGCGTCGCTGCAGCCGTGCCAGAGGACGGCCTGGTTGTTGTCGATGCCACCGATGGTGCCGACCGCGTCGGGCTCCGGTCCGGTGACCGGGTTGCGGTCCGGCAGCGTGGCGATCCGGGTGGGCTTCGGGAACTTCCATCGCGTCGTACCGTTCAACCCCTCCCCAAGACCGGCGGCATCCCGGTCCCGACCACAACGTCCGAAGATTCGGAGGGCGTGGTCGGCGTGTTTTCGGACGTTAGGGGGTGAGGTTGCGGGGGCGGCAACTCTTCGTCGCTATCCGTGAAAGAGGACCGACTGACGCGCGACCGGACCGCCCTCGGGGAACCGAGATCGTCGTCCAGCGCGACCTTGAGCACCCATCAACCACGCGAGGCCCGCCGAAACGATCGAACCGTGCTCAAGGTCGCCCGGCCGGCTCGCCTTGAGCACTCCTCAACCACCTTCCGGACGCGCAGATGGTTGACCCGTGCTCAACGTCGTACCGGCTCATGCGCGGGCCGGCACGAGCAAGCGAGTTGTAGCTAGTGGTTGGTGAACTTGCCGGTTTGGTTGTACCAGTGGCCGCCATGGCGCAGGTGAGTGACGATGGCGCGTTCGAGGGTGGTGCGTTGGGGGAGTTCGTCCAGGAGCGCAGCCGGTACGTCGGGTCCGTCGAACCGACGGTGGAAGACGTGCTCGAGCGGAGCCCAGTCGGCGGTTGTGCGGTCGGTGAAGCTGGTGAACCGGCGCTGGAATCGGATGATGTTCGAAGACGGTGGAAGGTACTGCGCCAGCTGCGTGTCCATCAGCCAGGAGTGGCACGCGAACCCGGCGAGCTGCTCGGGGAACTGCGCAACTACCTCAGCAGCACGGACGAATGAGGCGTCACAGGCAGCGTCGGTCAACGGATCGGTGCTGCTCGGAACGTGTGTGTTCAGGTAGCCGCTCAGATCCCGTTCGAAGGCCAGGCGACCGAGCCGGAACCCGACTCCGCTGAACACCAAAGGCAGACCCCAAGTGGCGTCCAGTCCGGCCCGGCCAGTCAGCCGGCGCGACGATGCGAGCTCCTCGCCAAGTGCACTGAGCGAATCCCACGACTCGTCGTCACTGAGCCCGATGGCCGAGTGGTACTCGCGCACCTGTGGAACCACAGCCAGGAACGCCCAGACAAACACGTGCCGTCCCACAGACCCCGTCTCGTCGGGCAAGGGCGCCCAGGCCGGATTGCCGGGCAGACGCCGGCCCAGTTGCTCGAGCAGTTGCCGGTGGGAGCGGGTCAGCACTTGCCACAGTTGGGGATGGAGAGCTGGATCGGGTCGTGCAGCCAGCAGCGAATCCCGGTCGACCTGCTCGATTGCCAGCCTGCCGCACAGGTCGTCTGCGACCTCATTGCTAGGCAACAACATTCCGCCTCCCTCGTTCGAGAGCCTTCGCAGGCTCATCTCGACGGGGGGCTCCTCGGGGTTTCCCTCCAAGAAGCTAACAGCTCACACCGGGTAGGTGGTTACTTCGGTGGCTTTTAGGGTGGCGTGTAGGGGG
>NZ_SMKA01000148.1 GCF_004348455.1 Kribbella albertanoniae | reverse complement strand
GAAGGGGCAACCTCAGGGGTTATCCGTTCAAATTGCCCGGGAGCCGGGAGCCGGGAGCCGGGAGCCGGGAGCCGGGAGCCGGGAGCCGGGAGCCGGGAGCCGGCAGCCGGGCCGGGCCGCGCCGGGCCGTGCCGCGCCACGCTGGGGCTGGCTGGGGTGGTGGGGAGGGGGTTTGGGTTAGAGTCGGCCGGCCTTCTTGAGGGCTAGGTAGGTGTCGGCCAGGGCGGGGGCTATCTGGTCTGGGTTTTCGTCTACTACGGTGACGCCGGCTCGGGTCAGGACGGCGGTGACGCGGTCTCGGTCGAGGCGGGTTCGGGCGGCGGAGGCTGCGTTGTAGACCTCGATGAGGTCGGACCGGGTTGACTCGAGTTCGGTCAGGCGGGGGTCGGCTACTGAGGCCAGGACGATGACGTGGCGGCGGAGGAGCGGGCCGATGACGGGGAGCAAGGACTCCTCGATGACGGCGGGGTCCAGGCCGGTGAGGAGGACTACCAGGGACCGTTGGCCCAGGCGTTCCAGCACCTGCGAGACGACGACGCGGAAGTCGGTCTGCACGAGTTCGGCTTCGACATTGGCCAGGGCGTTCACGAAGGACGGCAGGACATCCTCCGGCGCAGGGCGTCGTACGTCGGCCCGTACGGCGGAATCGCAGGCCAGCAAGGAGACCCGGTCACCGGCGCGGGTGGCGAGCGCGGCCAGCAGCAGGGCTGCGTCCATGGCGTGGTCGAGCCGGGGCGCATCACCGACGCGCCCAGCGGACATGCGGCCGGAGTCGATGACGATGGCGACCTGGCGGTCGCGTTCGGGACGCCAGGTGCGCAGTACGACGCTTCCCCGGCGGGCCGTGGCTCGCCAGTCGATGCTGCGGACGTCGTCACCCGGCACGTAGTCCCGCAGCGAGTCGAACTCCGTCCCCTGCCCACGCACGAGCAGCGCCGTACGGCCGTCCAGCTCGCGCAGCCGCGCCAGCCGCGACGGTAGGTGCTTGCGGCTGTTGAACGGCGGCAGCGCCCGCACTGTCCACGCCACCTGATGTCCGCCCTGCCGACCAGCAAAACCGAGCGGACCGATCGCCCGGATCGTCACCCGCTCCGCATGGCGGTCGCCACGTCGTGTCGGTACCAGGTGGGTCGTCAGCCGACGCCGCTCACCATGAGGCAGGTCCAGCTTGTGGGGAGGGTCCAGTACGCCGGCCGACGGCGGCCACGCGTCACGCAGCAGCCCGCGCACCCGCCGACCCGGATTGGTCACCAGCAACTGCACAACAGCCTGCTCACCAAGCCGTACGGCGGTGTCGCCCTCGCGACTGAACTGCAGCCGTCGCGGTGACCCTGCCAGCAGCAGGTCAACCAGGCACACCAAAGCAACCGCGCCAATGACCACACCGACGCCAGACCAGCTCGGCATCACCAGGGCGACGAACACCACCCCGAGACCTGCCAGCAGCCCAGCCCTGCCTGTGAGAACCATCAGCGTGGCACTGGCACGGTCGCGAGGACGCTCTCCAGCACCGCATCCGCACTGACGCCTTCCAGCTCGGCCTCCGGCCGCACCTGCACTCGGTGGCGCAGGCAGGGACGCGCCATGGCCTTCACATCGTCCGGAATCACGTAGTCCCGGCCCGACAACCACGCCCACGCCCGCGACACGTGCAGGAGCGCAGTAGCACCACGCGGTGACACCCCGAGCTGCAGCGACGGCGACTGCCGCGTCGCCCGGCACAGGTCGACGATGTAGGCCAGGACGTCCTCACGGACCGCAACCCGTCGTACGGCGTTCTGTCCGGCCAGCAGGTCCTCCGGACCGGCCACGGGCCGCAGACCGGCCGCTTCGAGATCACGCGGATCGAATCCCTGCGCATGCCGAGCCAGTACGGCGATCTCGGCGTCCCGCGGCGGGATGTCCAGCGTCACCTTCAGCAGGAACCGGTCCAGCTGCGCCTCCGGCAGCGGGTAGGTCCCCTCGTACTCGATCGGGTTCTGGGTCGCAGCGACCACGAACGGCACCGGCAGCTTCCGCGACACCCCGTCGACGGTGACCTGCCGCTCCTCCATCGCTTCCAGCAGCGCGGCCTGCGTCTTCGGAGGCGTCCGGTTGATCTCGTCCGCCAGCATGATGTTGGTGAACACGGGACCCGGCCGGAACTCGAACTCGCTCGTCTTCGCGTCGTATACCAGCGACCCGGTCACGTCACCCGGCATCAGGTCCGGCGTGAACTGCACCCGCTTGGTGTCCAGCCGCATCGCCATCGACAGCGCCCGCACCATCAGCGTCTTCGCCGTACCAGGGACGCCCTCGAGCAGCACGTGGCCACGGCAGAGCAGCGCGAGCACCAGTGCGGTGACCGCGGTCTCCTGACCGACGACGGCCTTCCCGATCTCGCTCCGCAGCGCCACCAGCGCCTGCCTGGCCTGGTCGGCGCTGACCTCAATTGTGGTCACGGGTTCCGTACCTCCTGCATGAGTACGTCTAGTACGTCGGACAAGTTCAGTAGAGCGGCGTCGTCGAGTGGTGGCATGCCGTACAGCGCTTCGTACAGCATGTGTGGGTCCCACCCGGTCCTAGCGGCCAGCGTGGCAACCACTGCGCTCGGCTCGGCCCGTCGGGGGATGCCGTGCGCCTTGTGCAGTTTGCCGAGTGCCGACTCCCGCAGCGCCGCCGCAGCCCGGTCACGTGCTCTCGACCGGCGGTAGAGCCGTGCGCGCCCCTCAGTCGTTTCCGCGGCATGCACGATCACAGGCAAGCGCTCCACCACCACAGGTCCCAGCCGTCGGCCACGCCAGAGCGCAACCACCAGTACGGCGAACGCCAGCGCCCAAGCGATGTAGCGGACATCCGGCGGGACCAGCGGCGGCCCGTCGCCACCCGCCTCGTCCGCCGAGTCTCTCTCGAACTGCGGCAGGTACCAGGTCAGATCCTGATGCGTGCCGAGCATGTTGAGTGCCAGTGCGGCGTTGCCGTCGTCCGCGAGCTCACTGTTGGTGAAGGACCGCGGCGTACCGATCACGTCGATGGTCTGAGACCCGGAGTCGATCCGGACCACGGTGTGGTTGATTCCGTCGCCGTAACACGTCCTGGCACCCTGCGGAGCGGAGTACGTCGTTCCGCCAACAGTCACGGTCCCAGCCTTCACCGCAGCCACCAGATCGCAGCCGGGCTCGCGACTGGCCGAGCTGAGTGTCTGGCTGGCGTCCCGGACCCCAGGCGCGAGCACACTCAGCTCCACCCGGCTGGGCCGGATGAGGATCAGGTGACTCCAGCCGGCGTCCGCGATCTCCTCCCAGTCGGCTCGATCCAGCTGGCCGTTCGGCCCGATGAGCAGCGCCTTGCCCGCACCGGGCTTCACAGCATCTGAGAGCCGCTCGGTCCCGTGGACGTTCACGCCATGGTTCTTCAGCAGGTTCGCAAGCGCCCGGGCGCCGGTCCGCTCGGTGGAGTCCGGGCTGAACGGTCCTGAAGTGCTTGCAGTAGTGAGGATCAGTACGACGATCGCAGCCAGCACGATGATGCCCGTGACGAGCATCGGCCGCCGCAGCGCACGCCAGCTCTCCGCAGCGCCCCGGCCGACCGGCACACTCGTGGTCATCCGCTCACCTTGACCCGTGCGACGCGGGCCGCCTCGTCTGCCTTGACCACCACGACGTATCGCTGCGGTGTCCCCGGACGGTTGCCGTAGACAACCTCGACGAAGGCCAGCGCGGCCGGCTGCAAGGTGTCGCGCAGTGTCGGTGCGACGCGTCCGGCATCCGCGACCACCTCGTACGCCGTCCGGCCGGCACGGTCGTCCAGGATGGTCCGCTCGACCAGCTCGGCCACACAGGCGCGGAACCGGCTGCGGATCGCATGGGTGAAGTCGCCGGAGGCAGCTTCCTTCTCGGCCTGTGCCCGGTACTCCGCAGCGCTCCGCGGCCGGGAGGTGTCGAACACGGACTGCTGCTGCCTGCCGCGCTTGCTGGTCCGCAGCACACCGGCTCGCCAGAGTACGACCACGGCGATCAGAGCGATCAGTGCCACCAGCAGGATCAGTCCGAGGTGGCCGTTGGGGGAGGCGCCGCTCACGCTGTCCAGCAGGTCGGCGATCCAGTCGATCAGCTTGTTCATGGCGCGCTCGATCAACGAACCGCCCGACTGTCGGTAGGCGGACTTCGACAGCTCCTCAGCGGCCTCCTGGGCAGCCTGGTCGCGAGTGATGTCGACCGGCGGTTCGGCGAAGATCACGCGGTACCTCCCGGGCGCAGGGCCGGACGCATCCACAGGTCCAGGCCCTCACGCCGTACTCGCAGGTCCAGGTAGACCAGAGCCTGTACGGCGGACATGAAGGCCAGACTGGCGATCAGCGTCATCACCGTGGCGATCCCTGCCGCCGCTCCGACCACTATGGCGATCAGCGTGCCACCGCTGCTGTCACTGGCGTCGGCCCAGGAGCCGACCGTGATCACCAGCGTCGTGACACCGAACTGCAGGGCGTAGCTGACGATGTTCACGACCACACTCGCGAAGAGCAGGATGCCGAACACCCTCCAGAACTTGCCCTTCACCAGCTGCCACGACCGCCGCAGTGCGCCGACGATCCCCACTCTGGCCGGGATGTACAGCCCGATGTCCGGTGCGTGCTTGCCCTCCATCAGTACGACGGTGCCGGCCAGCACCAGCCGGACTCCGAAGATCAGCACGAGCAGTCCGCCCAGCAGCATGAGTGCGACGGCGATTCCGCCGGCCACAGCACCAGAGACCGCAGACTCCGCACCAGCGCCGATCCCGAACACGGCCAGCAGCCAGCCACCGATCAGGACGATGAACGACAGCGACTGCAGCAGTCCCACCGCCGCCAGCGCAGGCAGCGTGGGACGGACCAGCCGCAGGAGCTCGCGAGCGCTGACCCGGTGACCCAGCTGGCTGCGCACAGCGGCCAGAGCGATGATCCCAGCCAGCGTGCTGGACACAACCGCGAACAGCACCAGCTGAACGCCGTACGTCAGCAGTAGGGCCCCACCGGCCTGCTCGAACGGGTCGTCGGCCCCGAAGAACCCAGTGATGCCACCCGGTACGGCGACCTCGGTCAGCGCGGCCTGGACGGCCAGCAGGGCGACCGCGGCGAGCACCGGCAGCCCCAGCATGATGGTCTTGTTGTCGGAGATGGTCCGGGCCGCGTTGTCCAGCAGATCGGCCGGCAGCCACGGCCGCAGCGGCTCGGCTGCCGGGTCCTCGTGCAGCCTGATGTCGTCGCTCACGTCCGCCTCCCCTCCGCCTGTGGATGCACCCCGAGTTGTCGCGTGGCCGGGCAGTGCACCATGATCACAGCCCAAACCGGGGTCAATCGGCGATCCGGCGTGTGCACTACCCCGGGAATGGGACACTATCCGTAGTGCGCACGGACGGCATGCACCGGGCGCACGACGAGTCGGACGGCAAGGAGCAGCGCGTGGCAGATGGTAACCGGACGATGCGGGGCCGCATTCTCATCGTCGACGACGACACTGCGTTGTCGGAGATGCTCAGCATCGTGCTGCGCAACGAGGGGTACGACACCTATTTGGTCGCGACCGGTGACAAGGCGGTGCCGGCGTTCCGCGAGTTCAAACCGGATCTGCTGCTGCTCGACCTGATGCTGCCCGGGATGGACGGTATCGACGTCTGCCGGGCGATCCGGGCCGAGTCGGGCGTGCCGATCGTGATGCTGACCGCCAAGAGCGACACGGTCGACGTGGTGCTCGGCCTGGAGTCCGGGGCCGACGACTACGTGGTCAAGCCGTTCAAGCCCAAGGAGCTGGTGGCCCGGATCCGGGCCCGCCTGCGCCGGATGGACGAGCCGGGGCCGGAGTCGCTGACGATCGGCGACCTGACCATCGACGTGGCCGGCCACTCGGTGAAGCGGGCTGGGGAGACCATCCAGCTGACGCCGCTGGAGTTCGACCTGCTGGTATGCCTGGCCTCCAAGCCCTGGCAGGTGTTCACCCGCGAGGTGCTGCTGGAGCAGGTCTGGGGCTACCGGCACGCGGCCGACACCCGGCTGGTCAACGTGCACGTCCAGCGGCTGCGTTCCAAGATCGAGAAGGACCCTGAGCACCCGGAGATCGTCGTGACGGTCCGCGGTGTCGGTTACAAGGCTGGTGCGGACTGATCGAGTACGGACGCGACCAAGAGTCGCAGGCTGTTACCGACCCCGCCGCACCGGCAGGGCCGGAGCAGTCGGCCGCCCCCGAGCAGGAGGCGGCCGAGCCGCGCGGCACGGAGCTGGAGCTGACGGCCGCCGCGGCTGAGTGGCATGCCTACCCGCAACCGGTCTGGCGGACGCATCCGAAGTACTGGCCGGACATCTGGCGGCGCTCCATCCAGGCCCGGATCGTCACCGGCACCCTGCTGATGTCGACCGTCGTCCTGCTGCTGGTCGGCTGGGTGATGATGAGCCAGGTCACCGACGGCGTCCTGGAGTCCCGCCGGATCAGCGCCCAGGCCGAGGCGATCGCCCAGCTCAACTCGCTGACCCGCAACATCAACGCGGCCGATTCGACCGCCGTCAACCAGCAGCTGTCCCAGCTGGTCCTCGGCTCGAACCGCCCAGGCCTGTACGACGTCGTGCTGTCCCCGATCGGTAACAGCGGCTCGAACGCGGTCCGCTACACCGGACTGGTCGACAGCGACTCCGTGCCGCAGGTCCTGGAGTCGTCGGTGAACAGCAACGACACCAAGCTCTGGGACACCTACACAGTCATCCAGTACACCGACGGCCGGAGCGCACCGGGCCTGGTGATCGGCTCCCAGTTGCGGGTCGACAGCACCCGCGACAAGTACGCCGTCTACTTCCTCTTCCCGCTCACTGCCCAGCAGGAGACGCTGGACGTCGTGCAGCGCGCGCTGGTCACCGCCGGCCTGCTCCTGGTCGTGCTGCTCGGCGCTGTGGCCTGGCTGGTCACCCGCCAGGTGGTCACGCCGGTCCGGATGGCTCGGCGGATCGCCGAGCGGCTCGCGGCCGGCAAGCTCGAGGAGCGGATGCAAGTCCGCGGTACCGACGACCTGGCCCGGCTGGCGGTCTCGTTCAACAAGATGGCGAGCAACCTGCAGCGCCAGATCCGCCGGCTGGAGGACCTGTCCCGTCTGCAGCGCCGCTTCGTCTCCGACGTGTCGCACGAGCTGCGGACGCCGCTGACCACGGTCCGGATGGCGGCCGACCTCCTGCACGAGACACGCGACCAGTTCGACCCGATGAGCCGCCGCTCGGTCGAGCTCCTGCAGAACGAGCTCAACCGGTTCGAGGAGCTGCTCGCGGACCTGCTGGAGATCAGCAGGTTCGACGCCGGCGCGGCCAACCTCGACCTGGAGGACGTGGACCTGCGCGACATCGTCAGCCGTGTGCTGGAGAACCACGAGACCCTGCTGGAGCGCAAGGGCTGCGAGGTGCAGCTCGACATGCCGGAGCCGTGCCGCGCCCAGGTCGACGCCCGCCGGATCGAGCGCATCCTGCGGAACCTGATCGGCAACGCGATCGAGCACAGCGAAGGCCTGCCGATCCTGATCAGCACGGCGTACGACGACGACGCGGCCGCTGTCGCGGTCCGGGACCACGGTGTCGGTTTCCGCGCCGAGGAGGCGGAGATGGTGTTCAGCCGGTTCTGGCGGGCCGATCCGGCCCGCGCCCGGACCACTGGTGGGACAGGACTCGGCCTGTCGATCGCGCTCGAGGACGCCCGCCTGCACGGCGGTCGGCTCGATGCCTGGGGTTCACCGGGCGAGGGCGCGTACTTCCGGCTGACGCTGCCGCGCCGCCCCGATGTGGCGCTGGCCGGCTCACCGCTTCCGGCCCGCCCGGCCGACGCCGTACGGGTGATCACGGAGAAGTCGCTGGTCGACGTCGGAGCGCCGTAGCAGAAGCTCACGGGTGGTGAGGAGCAGTGAGGCGTCGCTTGCTCGCGCTGCTGCTGGCCGGCACGTTGCTGGTCACCGGCTGCGCGACCGTGCCGACGAAGGGCACGATCCGCAACAGCAACCGCGAGGGTCTGGCCGCGGACTCCGGTGGTGTCGGTGTCGAGGCCAAGCCGCCGCGCGAGGGTGCTCAGCCGGCCGACATCGTGAACGGCTTCCTGGAGGCGATGTCGGACTCCCGGCAGGGATTCGACCAGGCCCGGCTGTACATGACTCCGCAGGCAGCGGCGAAGTGGAAGCCCGAGACCCGGACCGTCGTCTACGACCAGCGGGACGGCCCGCCGGAGCAGAAGGGCGACAACTACGAGCTGACCGCGCGGAGGGTCGCCACCATCGACGACCGCGGTGAGTGGCTCCCGGCCGGTCCGAAGGACAACGCCAACTTCCTCTTCAAGATGACCAAGGTGAACGGGCAGTGGCGGGTCGACTCGGTGCCGCAGGGCGTGCTGCTGGGCACCAACCAGATCGATGCCAAACTCGCGCCGCGCGACCTGTACTTCTTCGCCCGGGACCGGGAGACGCTGATCCCGGACCCGGTCTACCTGGCGCAGAACAACCTGTCCGCCGGCCAGGCCGCGACCCAGCTGATCCAGGAGCTGCTGAAGGGGCCGACGAAGCGGCTCGGCAACGGTGCCGTCTCGATCGCGCCGCCGGGGACGGCCGTTGTCGTCTCCGTCCCGGTCGAGCTCGGTGAGGCGACCGTGGCGCTGAACGAGGCCGCCGGGCAGCTGGTGGAGGAGGACCGGCGCAAGCTGGCGGCGCAGATCGTCTGGACCCTCAACCAGATCAGCCTGAAGGTCAAGATCACCGTCGACGGCGCACCACTGCTGCCGGACACCCCGGGCGTGATCCAGTTCTCCTCCGTGAGTGGGAACGACCCGGCGGCGCCCAGCACGGCGACGACGATCCTCTACGGCTTGCTCGGTGGGAAGGTGCACCGGGTCGACGGCCTCGACGGCGCCTCCGACCAGGCCGCCCGGGCACTCAACTCGAGCCAGCTCTACGCGTACGACGCGAAGTCGTTCGCCGTGAATCTGCGGGGTGACTCCGGGGCGATCGTCACGATGGAGGACGGCAAGCGGGTCGTCGCCTACGCGAAGCTCGCCGAAGGCGGGGGAAACGGCCCGGGCGACAAGGTCAGAACGATCGCGGTCGAGGGCCGGACCCTGCGACCCAGCTACGACAACTCCGACAACCTGTGGATCCTGGATCGGGCCGACAGCTCGGCGCCGCGACTCCGGGTCCGCACCAGGGACGGCGCGGTCGAGAATGTCCCGGTCAACTTCCACGGCGACGTCCCTCAGGTGCTGCGGATGGCGCCGGACGGCGTCCGCGCGCTGCTGGTGCTGGAGTCCGCGAAGACCGGCAAGAACACCGTTCAGACCGGCACTGTCCGGCCTGCGGACAGCGGTAAGGGCCTGATCCTCGACCAGCTGCGTGACCTCCAGGTGCCGCTGACCGGGATCACCGACGCCGCCTGGTCCAAGAAGGGCGTCCTGGTGGCCGGCAAGCCTGCCGGCAGTCCCACCGCGCAGCCCTGGCTGGTGAACACGGACGGCTCGAACCCGCAGCCCCTACCCGGCGGCAGCCCTGCCTTCGGGATCGAGAACGTCGCCTCCAACGCGAACCCGGAGACCCTGCCGGTCTTCGAGGACCCTGAGGGCAAGATCCACTGGCAGGGCCGCGACCTCGACTGGGTGACGCCCAACGACAAGCTCGCCGACAGCCTGATCCCGACGTACCCCGGCTGAATTCCGCAGTTATCCACAGGCGAGCGGACGCTGCTTGTGGAGCGGCTGCGGAGTGACCAAGGTGGTGGGGTGTGGGGCGCCGCGGTCGATCTGCTGCTCGGAGGCGGCTGCGCCGGGTGCGGACGACCGGGCGTGACGGTGTGTGATGGTTGCCGGGGGCTCCTGCGTCGGCTGACTCCGTTCCGTGCTTGGCCGGATCCACCGCCGCCCGGACTACCGCCACCGACCGCAGCCGCGCCGTACGGCGATCAGGTCCGGCGACTGGTCATCGCCCACAAGGAGCACGCCCGGTACCCGCTGGCCCGTCCGCTCGGCGCCGCGCTGGCGACCGCCGTACAGGCTGCTCTGGGCGAGCGCCGTACTGCGTGGCTCGTGCCGGTGCCGTCGGCTGGGTCGACCGTCCGCAAGCGTGGGCACGACCCGCTCGGGCGGATCACCCGGGCCGCCGCGCGAACCCTGCGTGGGCAGGGGATCGAGGTGCGCGTCGCTCCGGCACTCCGGCTGGTACGGCGTCCCGACGACCAGGCGGGTCTGTCCGCGGAACGCCGTTCTGCCAACCTGGACGGGGCTTTCAGCCTCCGTTCGCGCTGGGCTGAACCGCTGACGCATCAACCGATCGTGGTTGTCGACGATGTGATCACCACCGGTTCCACGCTCGCCGAAGCCTGCCGTGCGCTGGAATCACGGGGAATTCCGGTGCTCGGTTGCGCGGTGCTGGCAGCGACCGTAAGACGTTTGCCGTCTGGTTCATGAGAACTTCTCTACCGGTTTTCGCCGAAGCCGACTAGCGTTGGCCTATGACACCCGTTCGGGCTTGTCGGGCAGGGATGTGGCGCAGGACCGGATCAGCCGGAATCCTGGCCACGGACTCCGACCGGCTCGGTGACGGGTGTCGTTCGTTTCGGGCTCCCCAGCACTCATAAGCAACCACCAAGGAGTCGAGTTCCGAACCGTCGGGGGTCCGGAGACGTTACAAGTCGCCGATCGATGGAGGTTTCCGTGGACGTCGTTGTCAAGGGTCATCACTGCGAGGTCAGTGACCGCTTCCGGCAGTACGTCGAGGAAAAACTCGAGCGAATCGAGAAGGTCGATCACCGGGTACTGCGGTGCGAAGTGGAAGTCAGCCAGGAGAAGAACCCGCGACAGCACGATCGCGCGATGCGTGTCGAGCTCACCATGTACACCAAGGGTCCGGTGGTCCGCGCCGAAGCGTGCGGTGAGACCAAGCAGGCGGCGTTCGACGTCTGCCTGGACCGGCTGCGCGCCCAGGTCCGCAAGGCGGCCGACCGCCGCCGCGTGCACGGTGGCCGCACCCCGGAGGGCCTGCGGCACCTGAATGCCAAGCAGCCCGTGAACGGCCTTGCGCCGACTGTGGAGGACACCGCCGCCGAGGACGAGGTGGCGACGTACAAGGTCGGCTCGCTGACCGTCACCGGAGACGGTCCCCTGGTGATGCGCGAGAAGACACACACCGCCAAGCCGATGTCTCTGGACCAGGCTCTCTACGAGCTGGAGCTGGTCGGGCACGACTTCTACTTGTTCGTCGATGCCGACGACAACCAGCCCAGCGTCGTCTACCGGCGGCGCGGCTACGACTACGGCGTGATCCGCCTGGCGGTCTGAAGCACATCTGAAGCACATCTGAAGCACAGAAAGGGCCGGGTTCCTCGCGGAACCCGGCCCTTTCGCCTTCCCCTGTGAAGGTCCTCTGTGGCTAGCCGATCTGCGCCTGCAACGCGGTCGCGTAGGTCGCCACCTCGGCGTAGACGCCCGGGTTGCCGGCGTCCGCACACCCGACGCCCCACGAGACGACACCGAACAGTCGGCCGTTCAGGACGAGCGGCCCACCCGAGTCGCCCTGGCAGGAGTCCTTGCCGCCTGCTTCGAAGCCGCCGCAGATCTCGCCGTCCGCCGTGTAGCCCTGGCTCGCGTACGCCTTCTCGCAGTACGCGTCGCCGAGTACGGGCGCGTCGACCTTCTGGAAGGTGTCCTCCGGGCCGGTGCCCTCAGTGGCGCCCCAGCCATAGACAACAGAGGCGGCGCCTGCGGCGTCGGCTGCCTTGTTCGTCTCGAGCGCCAGCGTCGGTACGCCGGTGAACGGCGTGGCCAGCGTCAGTACGGCGACGTCGTGCCCGGGCTGCTTGCCGTACTCCGGGTCGACCCAGATGTTGCTGATCTTGGACTCCTTGCCACCGGATGCGGTGAGGACGTCCCGGCCCTGGATCGCGGTGTACGTCGACACGGCCTCCTGCGCGCAGTGCGCGGCAGTGACGATCTTGTTCGCCGCAACCAGCGTGGAGCCGCACCACTGGCCGCTCGGCGACGGGGAGCCGCTGTTGTTGAGTGCGATGGCCCAGGGGGTGTCCGCGGTGTGGGCGATGGTGCCGCCGACGATGCGGGTCTTCGGGCTGTCCGGTGCCGGTGCTGCGCTCGCTGTGACCGCCACTGCGCCGACGGACGCCGCCGTCAGGGCTCCAGCGGCGAGAAGGGCGCGTACCAGCTGCAGTCTTGCTGTCATGCCTCACACTCCAGGGCTCAGGGGCCGTGCGGGCGGCACGACCTCCTCGCTGACCTTCTCCCGGCTACCGGGGGTAGCGCACCTCTCACTTGCGGTAATACCGGAGTTATGACCGGGTCAGAGCCCCAGCTCCTTCCCGTCGATCACGCTGGCCGGAGCCGGTGCCTTCGGAGCCTTCAGCCGGTTGTAGTCACTGAACCCGAAGGACTCGCCGGCGGTCCCCGACTCGATCCGCACCGGCCTGCCGTCGCGGCTGTCCACCCACAGCGTGCCCTCGCCGTCGTACAGCCCGATCGAGGCGACACCGTCGACCGTCCGCTGCGGCTTCTTCGTCAGCTTGCCGGAGGGCTGGAAGACGTTCTTGACGAAGGTTTCCCGGGTGACCAGGTCGATCATGTCCTGGAAGTCGCCGTCCTTCTTGTTCAGCTTGATCCACCGGCCCTTGAGCAGCGCGACGGTCCCGTTGATCTCGGCCGGGGTGTCCTTCTCCGCCTTGCCCTGGGCCCGGAGGAACTTCTCGCTGAGCTGCAGGTAGGCGGTCTTGCCGATGATGGTGATCCCGATCGGGCTGCCGTCGATCGTGAAGGTGCCCTGCCCGCCGGTCTTGGTCAGGTGAATGTCGATCGCCGCCTTCTCACCCGCTTCGACCCATGAGCCGCGCAGCCGGACACTGTCGGCCGCCAGGACGGCCGACTTGGCCTTGGCGAACAGAGTCTTGGCATCCAGGTCCGCGACTCCAGCGGGCTTAGGCGTGGGCGTCGGCGTGGGCGACGGTGTCTCGGTGGAGGTGGTCGGCGTTGGTGAGCTCTGGCTGAGCTGCTGTGGGTCCGGGCCGCAGGCGGTGGTGGCAGCGGCGACCAGGGCGGTCGTGGCGATGGTGCGGATCCAGGGGAAGGACATGGCGGTTGTGCTTTCTCTCGTACGGCGGCCCGGCCGGCCGGCGTCATCGATTCCCACTGTGGGTGCGCCGGTCTGCGGTGAGCTGCGGTCTGACTGCGGACCGCTGCCGGACCGCTGCCGTCGGACGGCAGAGCTGCTTTCATTCCGGTCTGGTGGGGCCCTGCAGCCTGGATAGACTGCGCCGGTGGAGGACGCCGTCCGGTTCGAGCTGCTCGGACCCTTGCGGGCGTTTCGGGGCCTCCAGGAGCTCGAGTTGGGCCCCGCTCGGCAGCAGGCGGTTCTGGCGGCACTGCTGCTCGCCGCGAACCACGCCGTACCGGCGTCTGCGATCGTCGACCAGGTGTGGGGTGACGACCCGCCGGCCAACGGGGCGAACGTGGTCCAGAAGTACATCGCCGGACTGCGGCGCATCCTAGAGCCGGACCGGTTACCGCGGGCGGCCGGACAGCTGCTTGCGCTCACTCCGGCCGGATATCAGCTGCTGGTCGCTCGAGGTGGCTCAGATCTGGATGTGTTCACCGCACGTGTCGCCGAGGCCCGTCGGTTGCGTGCGCGAGGTCTGCTCGCCGAAGCGACCACCGAGGTCCGGACCGCTCTCGCGCTGTGGCGGTCCGAGCCGCTGGCCGGGCTGACGGGCAGGTACTTCGCAGCGATGCGCACCCAGCTCGCCGAGGACCGTGCCGCGGCGCTGGAGGAGTGGGCCGAGCTGGAGCTGGACCAAGGCCGTGAGCAGGCGCTGCTCCCGGAGCTCTCCCGACTGATTGGCGAGTACCCCCTCCGCCAGCGACTCCGGGCTGCTCACCTGCTCGCGCTCTACCGCACCGGGCGCCAGGCCGAGGCCCTCACGTCCTATCAGCAGGCTCTGCAGCTCCTCGGCGGGAGGCCGAGCCCGGAACTGCAGGCGGCCCACCGGCAGATCCTTCAGGCCGACCGTCCACCGCCCAGGGTGATGGCTGCGCCAGGCTTCGAGGCTGAACAGCTGGTGGGCTATTGGCCGGATCGGACGGCGACGCGACCACTGGGCTGGAAGGGCTGGACTCTCAAGGTGGTGGCGACTCTGCTGGCGCCGGGGACCATGGGCATCGCTACCGGGCCGATGGTCGGCCTGCTCGCCATCCACCGTCGCAGTTGGAAGCTGGCGCTCGCAGCTGTCGGCTACCTCGTGGCGACTTTCGTGTTCTTCGCGATCGTCGACAAGCGGGCCGATTCAGAGGACTTCAACCTGCTCGACGGTGTGGCGATGCTTGCCATCCTGGTGAGTACAGTGGGCGGAGGTGTCCAGCTGGCGCTGATGGTCCCGCGCCGAACCCCTACTGTGGAATCGCAGCGGGTGCTGGTCGATCTGAACAGTGCTCCGGAGCAGGTTCTGCGCACGCTGCCGGGACTTCCGCCCGAGCACGCGGCGCTGATTCTTGCCGAGCGCAACGCGCGGGGACCGTTCCGGTCGCTGGAGGACGCAGCCGCACGAGGTATGTTCCCCTGGCCGGTGCCACGGCAGATCGCTGACGTCGTACTTGTGATTCCAGTCCAGGACGCCCCCAAGGAGGAGCGCCGGTGAGTGCAGTCCGGTTCGAGATTCTCGGACCTTTGCGAGTGACCCGTGGGCGGGAAGAGCTGCAGCTGGGTCCGGCCAAACAGCAGGCCGTGCTCGCGACCCTGCTGGCCACTCCGAACCAGGTGGTCCCGACCGCACGGATCATCGCTGCGGTCTGGCCCGACGAGCCGCCGGTCAACGGGACCAACGTCGTACAGAAGTACGTCGCTGGGCTGCGGCGTGTGCTGGAGCCGGACCGGGCGCCCCGGAGCTCCGGTGAGCTGCTCGTTCTGGAGGCGGGTGGCTATCGGGTGGCTGTGCCCGCAGGTGGTTCGGATACTGACGACTTCGAGGCGCAGGTCCAATCAGCTCGAGCGCTGCGGCAGTCCGGTCAGCCAGTCGAGGCGTCCGAGCAACTCCACCAGGCGTTGAGCCTGTGGCGCGGTGAACCGTTCGAAGGACTCACCGGTCCGGTATTCGACGAGGCTCGTCGCCACCTGACCGAGCTGCGTGCCGGTGCGATCGAGGACCGCGCCGAGATCGAGCTGGAGCTCGGTCACCACGAGCCGCTCACCGCAGAGCTCTCTGCGCTCGCCCAGGCCTTCCCGCTCCGGGAACGGCTGCGCGGCGTACAGATGCTTGCCCTGCACCGCACTGGACGCTCGGACGACGCATTGGCGGCGTACCGGGAGCTGCACGACCAGCTGGTCGAGGAGTACGGCGTCGAGCCCGGTCCGGAGCTGCAGCAGCTGCAGGCGCGGATCTCGGCCAACGACCCAGGCCTGATCCCTGCTGGGCAGCGATCGACGACCACCACCCAGACACTGCTCCGCGGAGGACGGGACTGGTCGCTGGGACGCGGTTGGCCGATCGGCATGTCCGACCTGATCCCGCCGCAACGCCCCCAGGTCGGCCGGATCCTCATCAAGGCCGCCGCTGTCCTTGTCACGTTGCTGACCTTCGGGCTCGGCGGTGTGGCCGGGATGTTCGGTCTGGCGTACCTGCGCCACAGCAAGCGGTTGCGGCTGGCTGCGTTCGGCTATCTGGCGGCCTGGTCCGTCGGCCTGGTGTTGTTGTTCTTCAGCGAGCCAACCGGCGACAACGTGACCTACGTCGGGTTCCTGGTGATCGTGATCTCGACGATCGCCAGTGCGATCCACCTCGCCTTCACTGTCGCGCCTATGTCTGTACGGCGGATCCGTGGCCTGGCCGCTCTGGACCAGCGCGTCCGGGCCCGCCAGGTGCTGGACCGCGACCCGGCGTTCGCCCGCAGCCTCGGCATCGGCCTCCCGCACCTGCACCGCGAGTACGACGACGGCGGTCTGATCGACCCGAACGAAGTACCGGCCGGCGTCCTCACCCGCATCCCCGGTGTCACCGCTCAGCACGCTGCCCTCATCGTTGCCAGTCGCGACGAGCAGGGCCCCTTCAGCACGGTCGACGACCTCGTCGACCGCGGCCTCTTCCCCGCACCACTTCCCGACGCCGTGGCAACCTTCCTGGTGATCCTTCCGCCTGCCGCTGAGTGAGCTGCTGACCGCCGTACACTCCGGGTTCGGGATCGGACCTGGGGGCTCGATGCAAGGTGTTCGTCCGACGGCGGCGCAGTACGGGATCTTGGGGCCGCTCGTCGTGTGGCGGCGGGGGAGCCGTGTCGAGGTGGGAAGCTCACCGCGGCAGCGGGTGCTCGCGCTGTTGCTGCTGCATCCCAACACGCCGGTAGATGTCAGCAAGCTCATCGAGGCTGGTCCACTGGACGGTCCTGAGCAGCTGCGGGTCCTGCTCGAGGAGCTGCGCGATCTCGTCGACCCACATCGGCTGCCGGGCGTCGACGGTGCCCTCATCGAGCTCAGCGACGGTCGCCCCATGCTCTGCCTGGAGCGAGCGGATCTGGACCTCTTCCGGTTCGAGGACGGGCTGGCCGAGGCCCGCAAGCTGCGTGACCGCGACCAGCGGGCACAGTCGGCGGAGGCGTACCGGACCGCGCTGGCCAACTGGCGCGGAGAGCCACTGGCCGGTCTGCACGGGCCACTGTTCGACAAGGCCCGGCGCTGGCTCGAAGATTTGCGGATCGCTGCGCTCGAGGACATGTATGAGGTCGAGCTGGCCGCGGGTCGGCACGAGGAGGTGCTGTCTGAGCTGTCCGCGCTGACAGCCCAGTACCCGCTGCGGGAGCGGATCAGGGCCGCGCTGATGGTCGCTCTGTACCGCGTCGGCCGTCAGGCGCAGGCATTGGCGGAGTACGACGACTACCGGACCCGGCTGGACTCGGCCCACCAGATGCTGCCGTCGCTCGCGCTCAAAGCGCTCTGGGCCCGGATGGTCAACTTCGACCCGCTGCTGATGCTTCCGGTTCCGGCCACTGACCTGAAACCGGCGCCCCGGCCGAATCCCCCGGTCGGGCAGTCGGTGGTGGTGGCCCGGGCGCTCCTCGGGGCCATCCTGCCGGTCGTGACCTGCGGTATCGGTGCGTCCGTTGCCTTCGTGGTCCTGGCCGTTGCTCGTCGCAGATGGCGCCTGTTGCTCGCCGCTGCTGTCTATGCCGTCCCCTCCGCCTTGTTCTTGTTCCCTGACTCGACCGACGCGTTCCTGATCTCCAGCCCGCTGATCCTGCTGTCGGTCGGGCACCTGCTGGCCGCCCTGCACGCGCCACACCGCCGGTGGTGGCCGAGGACCTGGTGGCCGTATCGCAAGCGAACCAGAGCAGCAGCGCGGATCCGGGAGAGCTGGCGCCGGTACGCGAACTACGACCCGGAGGCGGTACGGCGGGCAGGTGTCGGCCGGCCGGATCTCAGGCTCGGAACGGACGACGGCGGACTGGTCGAGCTGAACGGCGCCCCGGCCGAGGTGCTCGCCACCCTGCCGGGAGTCACGGCGGAAGTGGCCGCGCGGATTCTGCAGCAACGGCTCTGGCCGCCGCTGACGAGGGTCGAGGAGCTCGAGACGCGCGGCATCCTGACGGTGACCGACGACCTGCGCGATCGGGTGCTGATCCTGCCGGTTCGGAATTCTGTCGGTGCGGCCAGGCAGAATCCCATGCCATGAATACCCAGGTGATGTCGACGGCCCAGGCCAGGCGGGTGGCGCTGGCTGCCCAGGGGTTCATGGACCCGCGGCCGAAGGGTGTTCCCGATGCGCGGGCGCTCGGCCGGGTGCTGGGTCGGATCGGTTTGCTACAGATCGACTCGGTGAACGTGTTGAGCCGCGCGCAGTACCTACCCCTGTATTCGCGGCTCGGGCCGTATCCGCGGACCATGCTCGACAAGGCGTCGGGGAAGGCACCGCGGCGCCTCGTTGAGTACTGGGCGCACGAGGCGTCGCTGATCCCGGTCGAGACGTTCCCGTTGATGCGGTGGCGGATGGATCGAGCGACCACCGAGGCTTGGGGTGGGCCGCGGTCGATCGCCAAGGAGCGGCCGGATCTGGTCAAACAGGTGCTGGCCGATGTCCGCGAGCACGGTCCGCTGACAGCACGGCAGATCGACGACGACGTGGAGCGCTCCCGGGAGAACTGGGGCTGGAACTGGTCGGACGTGAAGCGCGCGCTGGAGTTCCTGTTCTTCGCCGGCGAGGTCACGGTGGCTCGGCGGAACCAGCAGTTCGAGCGCGAGTACGACGTACCGGAGCGGGTGCTGCCACGCGCCGTACTGGAAACCCCGACGCCGACCCTGGACGAGGCGCATCGGGCGCTGGTGTCGATTGCTGCCAAGGCGCATGGGGTGGCAACCGCCCAGTGCCTGAAGGACTACTTCCGTACGTCGCCTGCCCCGACCGCGCAGGCGATCGCGGAGCTGGTGGAGGAGGGGGAGCTGCTGCCCGTCCAGATCGACGGGTGGAAGCGACCGGCGTACCTGCACCGCGACGCGCGGCTGCCGCGGCGGGTGAACACGCGAGCGCTGGTCAGCCCGTTCGACTCGCTGGTCTTCGAGCGAACTCGCGGGGAGGTCCTGTTCGACTTCCGCTATCGCATCGAGATCTACGTTCCGGCGGAGAAGCGCATCCATGGCTACTACGTGTTGCCGTTCCTGCTCGGCGACAAGCTGGTGGCTCGGGTCGACCTGAAGGCAGACCGGGCCGCCGGCGTGCTGCTGGTCCAATCGGCGCACGCGGAGCCCAAGGCGCCGCCCGAGACAGCTGAGGAGCTGGCTGCCGAGCTGGTCCAGCTGGCCGGCTGGCTGGGGCTGGACCAGGTCCGGGTGGCCGGTGGCGGTGACCTTTCGCCAGCGCTCAGTGACGCCCTGCGAGGTAACTGACGCCGCAGCGGGAACTTTCGGGCACGCTTGAGCGTGGGTGTGTTACGGGCGAGGGCACGCTGCGGGCGTGGCTTGGCACACCTGGCCCCGTACGATGGGGGTCGCACGCCGTTCCAGCGGGCCGTGCCCGACTGTATCGATCGGCCGCATCCAGGCGACAGCAGCAAGGAGAGAACTCCCCACCATGAAGGTGATCGACAAGGTCCTGCGGATCGGCGAAGGCAAGATCCTGCGTCAGCTCCAGGGCATCGCGAAAGTGGTCAACTCCATCGAGGACGACTTCGTCGGGATGACCGACGAGGAGTTGCGGGGCCAGACCGCGGAGTTCAAGGAACGTCACCAGAACGGCGAGTCCCTGGACGCGCTGCTTCCGGAGGCCTTCGCCGTGGTCCGGGAGGCCGCCAAGCGGACCCTGCACCAGCGGCACTACGACGTCCAGATCATGGGTGGCGCGGCGCTGCACCTGGGCAACATCGCCGAGATGAAGACCGGTGAGGGCAAGACCCTGGTCGGGACCCTGCCGACGTACCTGAACGCACTGTCCGGCAAGGGCGTGCACGTGGTCACGGTGAACGACTACCTGGCCAAGTTCCAGGCCGAGTGGATGGGCCGGGTGTACCACTTCCTCGGCCTCGACTACGGCGTGATCCTGCCGGACATGTCCCCGGCCGAGCGCCGGGTCTCCTACTCCAAGGACATCACCTACGGCACGAACAACGAGTTCGGCTTCGACTACCTGCGCGACAACATGGCCTCCAGTATCGAGGACTGCGTCCAGCGCGAGCACAACTACGCGATCGTGGACGAGGTGGACTCGATCCTGGTCGACGAGGCCCGGACCCCGCTGATCATCTCCGGACCGGCCGAGGACTCCCAGCGCTGGTACGTCGAGATGGCCAAGATCGCCACCGTGCTGAAGCCGCGGATCGCCGACGACAAGATCCCCGAGGAGCAGCGCCCGGTCGCCGACTACGAGGTCGACGAGAAGAAGCGCACCGTGGCCATCCTCGAGCGCGGGATCGAGAAGGTCGAGGACCGGCTCGGGATCGACAACCTGTACGAGTCGGCCAACACCCCGCTGATCAGCTACCTGAACAACGCGCTGAAGGCCAAGGACCTGTTCCGCAAGGACAAGGACTACGTGGTCGTCGACAACGAGGTGCTGATCGTCGACGAGCACACCGGCCGGACGCTGCACGGCCGCCGCTACAACGAGGGTCTGCACCAGGCGATCGAGGCCAAGGAGAAGGTCGAGATCAAGGAGGAGTACCAGACCCTCGCGACGATCACGCTGCAGAACTACTTCCGGCTCTACAGCAAGCTGGCCGGCATGACCGGTACGGCGATGACCGAGGCGGCCGAGTTCTCCAAGGTCTACGGTCTCGGCGTGGTCCCGATCCCGACCAACAAGCCGATGGTCCGGGTCGAGGAGCGGGACCTGATCTACCGCACCGAGGACGCCAAGTTCGACGCGGTGGTCAAGGACATCGTCGAGGTGCACGCGACCGGTCAGCCGATCCTGGTCGGTACGACCAGCGTCGAGAAGTCCGAGCGGCTGTCCGCCCAGCTCCGCAAGGAGAACATCGCGCACGAGGTGCTGAACGCGAAGCAGCACGCGCGAGAGGCCGCGATCGTCGCCGAGGCCGGGCGCAAGGGCGCGGTCACGGTGGCCACCAACATGGCCGGCCGTGGTACCGACATCATCCTCGGCGGTAACCCCGAGCACCTGGCCGACAAGGACCTGCGGTCCCGCGGCATCGACCCGGCCGAGTTCCCCGAGCAGTACGAGGAGGAGTACCCGGCCGTCCTCGAGCAGTTCGAGAAGCAGGTCAAGGACGAGCAGGTCGAGGTCCGCGAGGCCGGTGGTCTGTACGTGCTGGGCACCGAGCGGCACGAGTCCCGCCGGATCGACAACCAGCTGCGCGGTCGCGCCGGCCGTCAGGGCGACCCGGGCAAGTCCCGGTTCTACCTGTCCCTCGAGGACGACCTGATGCGTCTGTTCAAGCGCGAGATGGTCGACTGGGCGATGTCGCGCAACGACGACGACAGCCAGCCGCTGGAGAACAAGATCGTCACCAAGGCGATCGCGTCGGCCCAGTCCCAGGTCGAGTCGCAGAACTTCGAGACCCGGAAGAACATCCTCAAGTACGACGACGTGATGAACCGTCAGCGGCACGTCGTGTACGACGAGCGCCGCCGCGTGCTCGAGGGTGCGAACCTGCGCGAGCAGGTGTCGGACATGCTCGAGGAGACCGTCACCGGTTACGTCCAGGGCGCCACCGCCGACGGTTTCGCCGAGGACTGGGACCTGGACGCCCTGTTCACCGCGATGAAGACGCTGTACTCGACCGAGCTGACCGAAGAGCTCCTGGTCGAGGAGGCCGGCGGCGAGCGGGCCGGCCTGACCTCGGACTTCCTGGTCGAGCGTTTCATCGCCGACGCCCAGGAGGCCTACGAGCGGCGCGAGCAGCTGCTCGGCGAGGACGCGATGCGCGAGCTCGAGCGCCGCGTCGTGCTGAGCGTGCTGGACCGCAAGTGGCGCGAGCACCTGTACGAGATGGACTACCTGCGCGAGGGCATCGGCCTGCGCGCGATGGCGCAGCGCGACCCCCTGGTCGAGTACCAGCGCGAGGGCTACGACATGTTCGCCACCATGATGGAGTCGATCAAGGAAGAGTCGGTCGCCTTCATCTTCAACGTCGAGGTCGACATCGAGGCCATGCGGGCCGAGATGGAGTCCGCGGCCCAGGCCGAAGCGGCCGGGGTCAACCTCGACCTCGACGGCGTCGGCCTCGAAGGCCGCCGGGTCGAGGACATCCTCACCCCCGGCGCCCCCGTTGCCGAGTTCCCCGGCCGAGTCCAGGACGAGGAGCGCCCGCGCGACACCCCGCGCCTGCGCGCCAAGGGCCTCACCGGCGACAAGAAGCCCCAGCGCCTCACCTACTCGGCCCCGACCATCGACGGCGACGACGAGGTCTCCGTGATGGGCGACGCCGTAGACGAGGGTTCCCTCCTCTACGCCGGCACCCCCCGCAACGTCGCCTGCCCCTGCGGCTCCGGCAAAAAGTACAAGCGCTGCCACGGCGACCCCACCTCAGACGCCTACAAGTTCTAACCCCACCACCCATCTCCAAGCCC
>NZ_SMKA01000147.1 GCF_004348455.1 Kribbella albertanoniae | reverse complement strand
GGGTGGGGGTTGGGGCCCAGGACCTGCATGGCGGAGAGGACGGTGATGAGCATGCCGGTGCTGAGGAACTCTCGGGCTTCGCGCGGGGTGGCGCCGGTGAGGTCGCAGATGAGGTTGTAGATGCTGCCGAAGCCTTCGCGGACGCAGTCGCCGATTTCGGGGTCGGCGCTGGCGGAGAAGCCTTGGAGGAGGACGAGGAGGAGTTCGCGTTCCTCGGACAGTTTGTCGTAGCTGCGGGCGAGGCTGCGGAGGTCGGGGGACTCAGCGGCGGCGTCCCGGAAGACCTGTTCGATCCGGGTGCAGACCCAGCGGACGGAGGCCAGGAAGAGTTGCTGTTTGGTGCCGAACAACCGGATGACGTACGGCTGGGAGACGCCGGCGAGGCGGGCGATCTCGTCGGTCTTGGTGCCTTGGTAGCCCGAGGCGGCGAACGCCAGGACGGCGGCCTGCAGCACCTCCTCGCCGCGCTCGGCCGCGGTCAGCCGTACTCTCGTCATCCGGTCCTCCGTCACAACGTGCGATGTCACCGCGTGCGATGTCACCGCCTGCGATCACCTACTCGTGATGTTATCAGTCAATGCATACAACGCCTCAGCGGCGCCGATCCAGGTACTGCGCCTGGTAGAGCGACGGCGGGACCAGGCCCGGACGGTTCGCGCCCTCGATGTAGCCGGCGGGCTGGGTGAACGGGCCGTCGCCGGTGATCACGCCGTGGCAGCCGATCGCGTAGTTCTGGGCGGTCGGTGGCTTCTGTACGACGAGTTTGGCGGTACCGGTGTCGCAGTTCCAGCCGACCGAGTGGGAGGTCGCCCAGCCGTGGCCGGTGCCGTAGTCGCCGCGGTTGTAGATGCCGAGAACGAGGTCGACCTTCGGAGCGATGTCGCGGTGGTTGTCCCAGAGCAGGCCCTGGCTCCACCGCCGATGGCCCTCACTCGAGGCGAGCGCGCCCTCCGACGTACCGCGCAGGAAGACGATGCCCGAGGCGCTGCTGGCGCCGTTCGAGATGAACGCGTGCCGGGCCTTGCTGGCATAGCAGTCCACGAACAGCACCTGCTGTGAGAACGACTCGCAGTTGAAGTTGTAGCGCAGTCCGCCGGTGATGACGGAGGCCGGATCCAGCGCGCGGCAGTTCCGGACCGTGACCCGCGTGGCCTCGGTCGTCTCGACGCCGGCCTTCGCGAAGTGCAGGAAGGTGCTGTCGCGCACCCACGCATCTTCGACCTGGCGAACCTTCACGCCGACCCAGGCATGCGCCTCGTCAACATCCGGGTCGCCCGCGAACTGGATGTCGATCCGCAGACTCTCCACGCCGACGCCGGTCACCAGGCCAGCGCGGTCCCAGACGTACAGATAGGACTGCGAGCGGGTGCGCCGCAGGTGCTCGAAGATCGGTACGTCGACCGTCACCGTGTTGCCGCGGATCGAGCGGATGAAGCGGTTGTACGTGATCGGTTGGCTGTCGACCGCCCAGCCGGCGTCCTTCGCCGTACCGCCGTAGTCGACCGAGGCGAGCCAGGCCTCGGTGCACGGGTGGATCAGGACGATGTTGTCGCCACGCTTCAATCCACTGGCATCGGCGACGTCGAAGGACCGCGACCCGACCTGCACCCAGTCGCTGGTGATGTCGGTCCGGGTGCCGGTGACCTGGCCGCGCCAGCCGGTGCTGACAGACCCGCCCAGTACGACGACATCGCGCGCCACCGGGGTGTTGCCGGTCGCCTGGATCACGGTGTTCTTCGCCGGATCCGCACCGTCACCGGACCCACGCAGTACGACGCCAGAGCGGTTCACCCGCAGTGTGCCGGCGACCGGGTAGTTGCCCGGGGCAAGTAGTAGCGCGCCGCGGAAGCCGTTGCGGTCCGGGGTGCGCAGGCCGACCTCGTCGATCGCGGCCTGCAGGTGCGCGGTGTTGTCGCCCTCGATCGGTTGCACGGTCTTGACCGTGCGGACGTGCGGGATCGGGCTGTCGCCGTTCTTGTAGCCCGCGTGGCTGAAGTCCGGGATCCGGTTGCCCTCGGCGTCGGCGGTGTAGACCAGCCGGTACTTCGAGTCGTACCGGACCCGCTCGGACTGCCAGAGCCGGCCCGTGGGTAAGGCGGCTGCCTGCCCCAGCCCGAGGGAGCCCAGTGTGGCCGCGCCGACCGCTGCTCCTCCGGCTCCGAGCACACTGCGGCGACTGAAGAGGTTCGTCATCGAGCACCTATCTCTTGGCGGAATCGGAACTGCCTGATGGCGGAATCAGGTGGCCCATCATGCGGCCGTGCCAGCAGCTTGGCAAGCGCTTACCAGAGCACTCAGAACAAATTCCCGCCAGGCGGAACTCGAAGCCGAATCGCACCAGGTTGACAAGTTATCAGTCGATGCATACTTTGGGACGAGGCTTGTTATCAGTGAATAACAACTAGGAGCTGACAGATGACGTCGACCGCTCTCGACGGGCCGCCGCCGGGCGCCGCGGTGCCCGGCCGGAGTCGCGGGATGGCCGCGGTGCTGGCTGCCGTCGGAATCCCGACCTTCATGGTCACGCTGGACAACCTGGTCGTGACGAACGCGCTGCCGGTGATCAAGACCGAGCTCGGCGCCTCCCTGTCCGACCTGCAGTGGTTCATCAACGCGTACACGCTGGCCTTCGCAGCCCTCCTGCTGACCGCGGCAGCGCTCGGCGACCGAATCGGTCGGCGCCGGATGTTCGTGGCCGGCATCGCGCTCTTCACGCTGGCCTCGGCCGCGTGTGCGTTCGCGACCGAGCCGTGGATGCTGATCGCGGCCCGCGGGATCCAGGGTGTGGGCGGTGCCGCGGTGATGCCGTTGGCGCTGACCCTGCTCGCCGGTGCGGTGTCCGACAAGCAACGGAGTGCGGCGATCGGGATCTGGGGTGGCATCTCCGGGCTCGGAGTGGCGCTGGGCCCGGTTGTCGGTGGGGCCGTGGTCGAAGGACTCAACTGGCAGTGGATCTTCTGGCTGAACGTGCCGGTCGGCGTCCTCGCCGTCGTGCTGGTCGCCCGAGTGCTGCCCGAGTCACTGGGAGCCAAGCAGCGGCTGGATCTGCTGGGGCTGCTGCTCGCAAGCGTCGGGGTGCTGTCGGTCGTGTGGGGTGTGGTGAACGGCGCCGACGACGGCTGGACGTCCGGTGGCGTGCTGGGAGCGCTGATCGCCGGAGTGCTCCTGCTGGTCGTCTTCGTGGCGTGGGAGCGGCGGACGCTCGCGCCGATGCTGCCGATGCGGCTCTACAAGGTGCGTTCGTTCGGTGTGGTGAACGCGGTGTCGTTCACCTTCTCGCTCGGCGCCTTCGGGTCGGTCTTCCTGCTCGCGCAGTTCTTCCAGGTCGTGCAGGGTTACAGTCCGCTCGAATCCGGCGTCCGCACGATGCCGTGGACGATGGCGCCGATGGTGGTCGCTCCGATCGCCGGGCTGATCGTCGACCGGGTCGGGCCTCGGGTGCTGATCGGCAGCGGTCAGGCGCTGCTGGCCGTCGGCCTGGGCTGGATGGCGGCCGTCACCTCGGCTGACGTCACGTACGGCGCGTACGTCGTCCCGTTCGTGCTGGCCGGGATCGGGATGGGGCTCACGTTCGCTCCGTCGGCGAGTGTGGTGATGAGTGGAATGGCCGAGGTGGATCGCGGCGTGGCCTCCGGCACGAACGCCACCATCCGCGAGATCGGCGTGGCCATGGGCGTCGCCGTACTGGCGTCTGTCTTTGCCTCCGCCGGTTCGTACGAGACCCCCGACCGGTACGTCGACGGCCTGGTGCCCGCGGTCTGGACGGGAGCCGCCGTGGTCGCGGTCGGCGCGGTTGTCAGCCTGCTATTACCCGGTCGTCGCAAGGTTGTCGGCGGCTGACTCTAAGGTTGTCGGCGTGCTGGACGCTGACGACGTACGACGGATTGTGTTGTCCCTGCCGGAGACCCGCGAGAAGCAGCGGTGGGGGCATCCGACGTTCGATGTGGCCGGGCGGATGTTCGTGACGGTGCCGGACGACCAGACGTCGTTCGCGGTGCGGTGCCCGCAGTTGGAGCGGGACGAGCTGATCCTGGCCGAGCCGGACAAGTTCTGGGTGCCTCGGCACGAGGCGGGGTCGAGCTGGGTCCGGGCCCGGCTGGCCGCGCTCGAGGACGAGGGGGAGCTGCGGGACATCCTGCTGGATTCCTGGCGCCAGGTGGCGCCTCCGGAACTCGATCCGGACTAAGCGAAAACGGCAGGATCGCAGTCCCTGCCCGAGGTAGGGTCGGGCGTGTGACTGATGCGACCGACAGCCCGATCGACAAGCTCTCCGAGAGCTACCTCGAGGAATTCATCGCCCTCAATCCGACCGAGGCGACGTTCATGGGCATCGAGGGCCACGACCACGAGCTGCCGGACTACACACCGGCCGGGTACGACGCCGTACTCGAGCTGACCCGGCGGACGCTGGCGCAGGCGGCCGCGATCGAGCCGGCCAGTCCGCGCGAAGAGGTGGCCAAGGACGCGTTCGTCGAGCGGCTCGGCCTCGAGCGGGAGACGTACGAGGCCGGCGTACCGCAGCATCAGTTGAACGCGATCTCGTCGGCCCCGGCGAACCTGCGGCAGGTCTTCGACCTGATGCCGACCGGGGGTGACGACGACTGGGAGCGGATCGCGATCCGGCTCAACCTCGTCGGTACGGCGCTCGACGGGTACCGCGAGACGGTCCTCGACCAGGCTGCCCAGGGCAGGGTCTCGGCGCAGCGGCAGGTGCGGGACCTGGCCGGCAAGATCGCCACCTGGACCGACCCGGCCGGTGACGACTACTTCGGCGGGCTCGCGCGGCAGGCCCCGGAGAGCGCGATCAAGCCCAGTGTGACGGCCGCCGCGGAGTCGGCGCGCAAGGCGTTCGCGGAGTTCGGGTCCTGGCTGACCGCCGAGGTGGCGCCGCGGGCGCCGGAGCGGGACGCGTGCGGTCGCGAGGTCTACCAGCTCGCCTCGCGGAACTTCCTCGGCGCGACCATCGATCTCGACGAGACCTACGCCTGGGGCTGGCAGGAGCTGGCCCGCATCGAGGGCGAGATGGAGAAGATCGCCGCCACCCTGAACGGTGGCGACCGCAACATCCAGGCCGCGGCCGCACTGCTCGACGCCGACCCGGCGCGCAAGATCCACGGCAAGGAAGCATTCCGGGACTGGATGCAGCAGCTGTCCGACCACGCCGTCGCCGAGCTGGCCGGTAAGCACTTCGACGTACCGGAGTCGATCCGCACTCTGGAGTGCATGATCGCGCCGACCTCGGACGGGGCGATTTACTACACCCCGCCGAGCGAGGACCTGACCACGCGCCCGGGCCGCATGTGGTGGGCGGTGCCGAACGGTGTCGAGGACTTCGCCACCTGGCGTGAGGTCACGACCGTCTACCACGAGGGTGTGCCGGGGCATCACCTGCAGTGCGCGCAGACGATGCTGCGCGCGGACCTGCTGAATCGCTGGCAGCGGATCGCCTGCTGGGTCTCGGGTCACGGCGAGGGCTGGGCCCTGTACGCCGAGCGTTTGATGGAGGAGCTCGGTTACCTGGAGGACCCGGGTGCCCGCTTCGGCATGCTGGACGCGCAGGGCTTCCGGGCCGCGCGGGTGATCGTTGACATCGGCATGCATCTCGAGCTGGAGGTCCCCAAGGACAACCCGTTCGGCTGGCGGCCGGGTGAGCGCTGGAACGCGGAGCTCGGGTTCGAGTTCCTGCGCGGACACAGTGGTCTGGAGACCGAGTTCCTGAAGGCCGAGCTGAACCGGTACCTCGGATGGCCGGGGCAGGCGCCGTCGTACAAGGTGGGTGAGCGGTTCTGGCTGCAGGCGCGCGAGGAGGCCAAGCAGCGCAAGGGATCCGCGTTCGACCTGCGGCAGTTCCACTCGGACGCGCTCAATCTCGGGTCGATCGGTCTCGACCCGCTGCGCCGCGCGCTGGCCAAGCTGTGAGGTTCGTCCTCGCGTCGCAGTCGCCGGCGCGCCTCCAGACCTTGCGGAGCGCCGGAGTCGAGCCGGAGGTGATCGTCTCCGGGGTCGACGAGGACAACGTCACCGCGGAGAGCCCGGGCGAGCTTGCGCGTCTGCTCGCGACGCTGAAGGCACGAGCCGTGGTGGCCGAGCTGGACGATCACGCGACCGTGCTCGGCTGCGACTCGGTGCTGGAGATCGACGGGGTGGCTTACGGCAAGCCCGGTACGCCGGAGATCGCGCGCGAGCGGCTCCGGGCGATGCGCGGGAAGTCCGGCGTACTGCACACCGGGCACTGCCTCTTCGACACCAACACCAAGCAGGAGCTGCGCGAACTGGCCTCGACGACGGTCTACTTCGCCGACATGACCGACGACGAGATCGACGCGTACGTCGGCACCGGCGAACCGCTCGTCGTCGCGGGCTCGTTCACCGTCGACGGCATCGGTGGGCCGTTCGTCACGGGCATCGAGGGCGACTACCACAACGTCGTCGGCCTCTCGCTGCCGCTGGTGCGGACCATGCTCGCCCAGGTCGGCATCGCCTGGCCGTCATTGTGGACACCGGTTGTGAAGCGCCCTGACTACAACGAGTCTGAGGCGGCCCGGTACGACGACAGTCGTGGTGGCGTGGAGCGTGCGCAAGCTGCTGCCCGGGCGGTCGGTGAGCTGCTGCCCGCGGGTTCGCAGCGCGTGCTGGAGCTGGCCGTCGGCACCGGTATTGTCGGCGCCGAGCTCGTTGCTCTAGGCAACCTCGTGCACGGGTTCGACCTCTCCACGGCAATGCTGCAGCACGCCAAGGTTCGCCTGCCCGGCCACGTCGCGGCCGCCGACGCAACCCGGCTCCCGGTCGCAGACCGCCGTACCGATGCTGTGGTCGCGATCTGGCTCCTGCACCTGCTCGACGACAGCACCCCGATCCTCGCCGAGGTCGCCCGCATCCTCCGCCCCGGCGGCGTCTTCCTCACCACCACCGAGAAGAACGAAGCCACCCGCTACGCCGAAGGCCGCGACCCCAACACCACCCGCGCCCAGGACTCACTCACCCGCCTGGTAGCCGAAGCCGCCACCCACGGCCTGGCCCTGGACGGCGCAACCACCTTCCCCGGCCCGCGCCGTACGACAGGCAATGCCCCGATCTACCCCCTCATCCGTTTCCGCCGCATCTAGCCCCCGCCATCTTGTGGGTTAACCCATCAGCTTGTGGGTTATGGACCCGCATGCGGGTGGAGAACCCACAAGCTCGTGGGGGAACCCATCAGATGGCGTCGGGGCATGGGGCGTTCCGCCGCTGTTAGGGGTGGGCGCTGGCGCGCCATTGGCCGGGGCCGGGGTGGAAAGGCTGGCGGGCGTTGCGCCAGTACGTCGCCCAGTTGCCGGCGCGCTCGGTGTTGGCGGGCTCGGGGGTGGTGGGGCGCGCGGCTAGGACAGCCACCAGGGCGGCCAGTTCCTCGGGGGTTGGGTCGCCCTTCAGGATCTGCAGGTTCATCAGGGGTCTCCGATCAGAGCGGGATGTTGCCGTGCTTCTTGGGCGGGAGGGTGTCGCGTTTGGTGCGGAGCAGGCGGAGGCCGCGGACGATCTCGGCGCGGGTCTCGCTCGGCTTGACGACCGCGTCGATGTAGCCGCGCTCGGCTGCGACGTACGGGTTGGCGAGCTGGTCCTCGTACTCGGTGATGAGCTCCTGGCGGCGGGCCTCGGGGTCCTCGGCGCCGGCGAGTTCGCGGCGGTAGAGGATGCCGACCGCGCCCTGGGCGCCCATGACGGCGATCTGGGCGGTCGGCCAGGCGAGGTTGATATCGGCGCCGAGGTGCTTGGAACCCATCACGTCGTACGCGCCGCCGTAGGCCTTGCGGGTGATCACGGTGATCATCGGGACGGTCGCCTCGGCGTACGCGTAGATCAGCTTGGCGCCGCGCCGGATGATGCCGTTCCACTCCTGGTCGGTGCCGGGCAGGAAGCCCGGTACGTCGACGAAGGTCAGGATCGGCAGGTTGAACGCGTCGCAGGTGCGGACGAAGCGGGCGGCCTTCTCGGAGGCGTCGATGTCGAGAGTGCCGGCGAACTGCATCGGCTGGTTCGCGACCACGCCGACCGGGCGGCCCTCGACCCGGCCGAAGCCGACGATGATGTTCGGCGCGAACAGCGTCTGCACCTCGAGAAAGTCGCCGTCGTCGACGACCGACTCGATCACCGTGTGCATGTCGTACGGCTGGTTCGGCGAGTCCGGGATCAGGGTGTCGAGCGCCAGATCGATCTCGTTGGGTTCGAGGTCGGCCGGGGCGTCGTACACCGGCGGGTCCTCGAGGTTGTTCTGCGGGAGGTGCGCGACGAGCGACTTGACCCACTCGATCGCGTCCTCCTCGTCGCTGCCGAGGTAGTGCGCGTTACCGGACTTGGTGTTGTGCGTCCGGGCGCCGCCGAGCTCCTCCTGGGTGACGTCCTCGCCGGTGACGGTCTTGATCACGTCCGGACCGGTGATGAACATGTACGACGACTCGTCCACCATGACGGTGAAGTCGGTGACCGCGGGGGAGTACACCGCGCCGCCCGCACACGGGCCCATGATCAGGGAGATCTGCGGGATCACGCCCGAGGCCCGGACGTTGCGGCGGAAGATCTCGCCGTACAGGCCGAGGCTGACGACACCCTCCTGGATCCGCGCGCCGCCGGAGTCGTTGATGCCGATCAGCGGGCAGCCGATCTTCATCGCCAGGTCCATCACCTTGACGATCTTCTCGCCGAAGACCTCACCGAGGCTGCCGCCGAAGACCGTGAAGTCCTGGGCGAACACGCAGACCTGACGGCCGTCGATGGTGCCGTAACCGGTCACCACGCCATCGCCGTACGGGCGGTTGGCCTCGAGTCCGAAGCTGGTCGAGCGGTGCCGGGCGAACTCGTCCAGCTCGGCGAACGACCCCTCGTCCAGCAGCAGCGCGATCCGCTCCCGGGCGGTCTTCTTGCCCCGGGCGTGCTGCTTCTCCACCGCGCGCTCCGATCCGGCGTGCACCGCGTCGTCGAGCCGCTGCTCGAGGTCCGCGATCTTGCCGGCGGTGGTGTGGATGTTCACCGTCTCTCCCATGACAGGGCAGCCTACGCGTCAGTAGGCCCCGCTGCCTGTGACATCGGCCGCAGCGCGCTCCGCGTAACGTCCGAAAAACCGGAGGAGGGCCCTCCGATCCTTCGGACGTCAGCAATCATGCGGAGCCAACGTCCGAAAAACCGGAGGAGGGCCCTCCGATGCTTCGGACGTTAGAGGGGGCCTACGGCGAAGATTTTGGTGAGGCGGGCGGCCAGGGCGAGGTCGCCTCGGACGGAGAGGCGCTGTTTGAGTACGGCGTTCACGGGGTCCTCGTTGCCGGTGACGACCCGGAGGAGGGTGGCGGGGTCGGTGCGGATGGAGATGTCGGCGTGGGGGGCGCTGTCGATGACTTCGCACTGGCCGTCGCTGACGCGGATCCAGAAGGCGTTGCAGTCCTCGGGACCGCCGGCCCCGGTGATGTGCCAGGCGACGACGGCGTCGAACCCGGCGGCACGGGCAGGCCGGAGGTACTCCGGCATCCGCCGAAAGATCTCGCGCAACGCGATCTCTCGTACTCCCCCGATGAGTCGATGCCGAAGCTCCCGCTCCGATGTCCGGTCCACCAGCCGGGCCAGCTCACTCGCGTCAAGACCCGCGAGCCCGGCTGAATCCAGCCAGCCGGCACTCCCTCGATCGGTCATCGACCACCCCCGTGGCAGTTCCTACCGGACCGTAGGAATTTCCCCTGATCTGATAGCTTTGTCAAGTGGTCGAGCCCTCCGACAAACGCCGGCGGGCGGCACATCTCGGGCCGGAGCGACGACGGCCGATGTTGCTGGACGCGGCTCTCAAGGTTTTCTCCGACAAGGGCTTCGCCGGGACGACGATGCAGTCGGTGGCGGAAGCGGCCGGTGTGACCAAACCGGTGGTCTACGACTCCTTCGCGAATCGCGACGAGCTGCTGCTCGCCCTGCTGGCCCGCGAGGAGCAGCACCTGGTGATCTCGATCGTGGCCGCGCTGCCGGCCGACCCGACCGTCGGCACTCCCGAGGAGCATGTGCTCGACGGCCTGACCGCCTTCCTCACAACGGCCGCGGAGAACCCGCAGTCCTGGCGGATCGTCTTCGGAGCCCAGTACGGCGCCGCGCCCGTGGTGGCCGATCGCGTCCGCGCTGCTCGTGCATTCCTGGTCGAGGGTCTCCGGCTGACCCTCCTGAAATCCCTGCCCGGTGTCACCGACCCCGACGCCAACCTCGCCGTACTCGCCGAGTTGCTCGCGAGCATGACCGAAGCGTCCGCCCGGATGCTCGTTGTCGACGGCACCGACCGCACCCCGGCCGAGCTGGCGAAGGTCGTCTCCCAGGTCGTCGGTGGCGGTTTCGGCAACGTCTAAGTGACGTACTGTCAAGTAGCGTGAAATACGGTCACGATAGGCATCCAGTTGGCGGACTTGGCAGGGCGTGAGCTGGGTGCGCCCGCTAGGGTGGGCGAACGTGACCGAGACCGGTAGTGAGACCCGTACCCGCGCGCGGTTCGAGGTGCCCGAAGAGCTTCGGGCCGACGTTCGTCTGCTGGGTGAGATCCTCGGCAAAGTGCTCGTCGAGTACGCCGGTCAGCCGCTGCTCAACGACGTCGAGCGGCTGCGTGAGCTCACCATCGCGGGCGACGGTCTGGCGGCCGAGCAGCTGGTCGCGTCCTGGCCGCACGAGCGGGCCGAGGACGTCGCCCGCGCGTTCAGCTGCTACTTCCACCTGACGAACCTGAGCGAGGAGCTGCACCGCGCCCGGGTGCTCCGCGAGCGCGACCGCGACGACAACGCGCTGGTCACCTCGGAGCTGGCCCAGGCGGTCGAGCAGATCTCCCGCGACAGCGGTGAGCAGCAGGCGCGTGCGCTGCTGACCGGGCTGGAGTTCCGCCCGGTGCTGACGGCACACCCGACCGAGGCGCGTCGACGCGCCATCCTGGCGACGATCAGGCGGATCTCCGGGCTGCTCGAGGAGCGGCACGACCCGCGGGCCGGCGACAGCGAGCTGGCCGAGAACCGGCGCCGCCTGGTCGAGCAGGTCGACATCCTCTGGCGGACCGCGCAGCTCCGGGAGAGCCGTCCGTCGCCGCTGGACGAGGTGCGCTCGGCGATGGCCGTGTTCGAGGAGACGCTCTTCGACGTGGTCGGCAATGTCTACCGGCGGCTGGATGACGCGCTGGCCGGTGAGGGTGCCGGGCTGCGGCAGCCCGTGGTCGCGCCGTTCGTCCGCCTCGGTTCGTGGATCGGAGGCGACCGTGACGGCAACCCGAACGTCACCGCCGCGATCACGCGCGAGGCCATGCAGATCCAGGCCGACCACGTGCTCCGGGCGCTTGAGCGGGCGACCGACCAGCTCGGCCGGGCCCTGACACTGGACGCGGCGACCACTCCGCCGTCCGCACCGGTACGGCGGATCCTCGAGGACGCGCGGGCGGTCAACCCCGAGCTGATCGGGGACATCGAGACCAGGTCGCCGTCCGAGCCGCACCGGCAGCTCCTGCTGTTGGCGGCCCGCCGCCTGGCCGCTACGCGCTCCCGCGACGCCGACTTCGGCTACCCGCGGGCTGCTGACTTCCTGCACGAGCTCAAGGTGCTGCAGGACTCGCTGGTGAGCGCAGGCGCACCCCGCCAGGCGTACGGCGATCTCCAGCACCTCATGTGGCAGGTGAACTCGTTCGGCTTCCACCTGGCCGAGCTGGAGGTCCGTCAGCACTCCTCCGTGCACGCGAAGGCGCTCGAAGAGGTGCTCGGCGGCGGTGAGCTGTCCGACCAGACCGAAGAGGTCCTCGCGACCCTGCGCGTCATCGGGCAGATCCAGCAGCGCTTCGGCCCCGAGGCCTGTCGCCGGTACGTCGTTTCGTTCACCCGGAACGCCGGTGACCTGGCAGCTGTCTACGAGCTGGCCGACGCGGCTCTCGACGGCCGTCCGATCGAGCTGGACGTCGTACCGCTGTTCGAGACCGGTGAGGACCTGCAGAACTCGGTAGAGGTCCTCGACAACGCCATCCAGCTCACCCGCGTCCGGCACCGCCTCACGGCGAACGACCGCCGTTTCGAGGTCATGCTCGGGTACTCCGACTCCGCCAAGGACGTCGGCCCGGTGTCGGCCACACTCGCCCTGTACGACGCTCAGGCGCGGATCACCGCGTGGGCCCAGCGCAATGCGATCCGGCTGACCCTGTTCCACGGCCGCGGCGGTGCACTCGGTCGCGGTGGCGGCCCTGCGAACCGTGCGGTGCTGGCCCAGGCCCCAGGCTCGGTGGCTGGTCGCTTCAAGCTGACGGAGCAGGGTGAGGCCATTCCGGCTCGCTATGGCAACGCACCGATCGCGCAGCGGCACATCGAGCAGGTGACTGCAGCAACGCTGCTGGCGTCCACTCCGGCGATCGAGGAGCGCGCGGTCGTGGCCGCGGAGCGTTTCGCCGTGATGGAGAAGACGCTCGACGAGGCGGCGCGTACGGCGTACCACCGGCTCGTGAAGGCGGATGGGTTCGCGGAGTGGTTCGGCCGGGTGACTCCGCTGGAGGAGCTCGGTCAGCTGCCGCTCGGGTCGCGACCGGCCCGTCGTGGTGTCGCAGTCTCGTCACTTGAGGACCTGCGGGCGATCCCGTGGGTGTTCGCCTGGTCGCAGGCTCGCGTGAACGCACCCGGCTGGTACGGCCTCGGCTCGGCGCTGGCCGCAGTCGACGATGTCGCCGTACTGCAGGACGCGAACCAGAACTGGCCGCTCTTCCAGGTGATGCTGGAGAACGCCGAGATGTCGCTGGCGAAGACCGACCGCCGCATCCTCGGCCGCTACCTGGAGCTGGGCGACCGATCCGACCTGACCCAGCTGATGCTTGACGAGCACGCGCTGACCACCGAGTGGGTGCTCAAGGTGCTCAAGCAGGAGCGACTGCTCGCCGGGCGACGCGTGCTGGGCCGTGCGGTCGAGCTGCGGAACCCGTACGTCGACGCCCTCAGCTACCTGCAGTTGCGCGCACTGCGGACGCTGCGCACCGATGACTCGCTCACCGAGGCGCAGATCGTGCGGACCCGGCGGCTGCTGTTGCTGACCGTCTCGGGCGTTGCTGCCGGTCTGCAGAACACCGGCTGATGTTCGACGACCTGGAACGGCCGCCGCTCGACGCACGCTATCTGAGTGGGCGGCTGGTGCGCCCCGGCTCGCTGTGGACGCAGATCGACGTACTGGCCGACACACCGTCGACCAACGCAGACGTGGCCAAGGCTGCGGCTGAGGGCGCTGCTGAAGGCCTTGTGGTGCTGACTGAGTACCAGTCTGCTGGCAGGGGTCGGCTCGGGCGCACCTGGACGACGCCACCGCGTTCTGCGCTGTTGATGTCGGCCCTGCTGCGTCCCACTGCAGTGGACCCGGCGCACTGGCCGTGGCTCGGTTTGCTGGTGCCGTTGGCAGTGGCTGCGGCAGTGCGGCGGGTGGCGGAGATTCCCGCGCAGGTGAAGTGGCCGAACGACGTACTGGTCGAGGACCGGAAGCTGGCCGGCATTCTGCTCGAGCGGATCGAGGGGCCGGCAGTCGTGGTTGGCATGGGGATCAACGTGACGCTGCGCGAGTCGGAGAAGCCGCATCCCGCGGCGACCTCGCTGGCGCTGGAGAACGCGGCCACCACTGACCGCGTGACCGTGGCAGCCGCAGTACTGCGTGAGCTCGAGGCCCGCTACCGGGACTGGCTGGATGACCCCCGTGCGCTCCTACCCGAGTACAGGGAGCTGTCCGCGACGCTGGGCCGACCAGTCCGCGTGGAGCTACCGGACGGCACCTTCCTGGAAGGCACCGCCCGCGACTTGGCCGACGACGGCCGGCTGATCGTCGACACCCCCGACGGCGAGCGAACACTCGCCGCCGGGGACGTCACACACCTGCGGACTAGTTCGTAAAGAGCTTGGCTGCGGTGATCAGGGTCTGGATGATGCCGTAGCCGAGCATGATGGCGACGAGCAGCCAGGAGATCACCAAGCGCTGGGTCTGGTTCATTTCGCTGCCTCCACGCTCGATGCGGACTTCTCGTGGAACTTCGCTGCCACCGGCCGGACCAGCAGGTTGGCGATGAAACCGATCGCCAGTACGCCGACCATCGTGAACAGCGCCGGCCGGTAGGCCTCGGCCGTCAGCGTGCCCGGCTTGCCCTCACGGTCGAGGAAGCCGTTCACGATGAGCGGACCGGCGACGCCGGCCACCGACCAGGCAGTGAGCAGCCGGCCGTGGATCGCGCCGACCTGGTAGGTGCCGAAGAGATCCCGCAGGTACGCCGGGATGGTGGCGAACCCGCCGCCGTAGAACGACAGGATGACGGCCGCCAGCAGTACGAAGATCGCGGTGCTGTTGTGGCCGACGGTCGCCAGCAGGAAGTACGCGACGATGCCGACGCCGAGGTAGACGGCGTAGATCGGCTTGCGGCCGATGACGTCCGACGTGGACGACCAGACGAACCGCCCGGCCATGTTGAAGATCGACAGCAGCCCGACGAAACCGGCGGCGGCCGCGACGGCGACCGTGGACTTGCCGTCGCCACCCCGGAAGAAGTCCTGGATCATCGGGCTGGCCTGCTCGAGGATCCCGATCCCGGCGGTCACGTTACAGAGCAGCACGACCCACAGGCACCAGAACTGCGGCGTCTTGATCGCATTCGCGGCCGACACCGAAGAAGTGGTGACGAGTGCCTTCTGCTTGACCGTCGACGGGTCGAACCCGGCCGGCTTCCAGCCCTCGGCCGGGACCCGGATGTTGAAGACCCCGAACATCATGATCACGAAGTAGCCGAGGCCGAGTGTCAGGAACAGGGCGACCAGGGCGCCGCCGTCGGCGAGCGACTTGCTGTCGTTCGGGTTGTACCCCGAGTCGTACAGGCTGAGCAGCTGGCGTGACAGCGGGCTGGCGAACAGCGCGCCACCGCCGAAGCCCATGATGGCCAGGCCGGTGGCCAGACCCGGCCGGTCCGGGAACCACTTGATCAGCGTCGACACCGGGGAGATGTAGCCGATTCCCAGTCCGATGCCGCCGATCACGCCGTACCCGAGGTAGAGCAGCCAGAGCTGGCCGGTTCCGATGCCCAGGGCACCGACCAGGAAGCCGGTCGCCCAGAAACAGGCCGACACGAACATGGCCTTCCGCGGACCACTGCGTTCGACCCAGGTGCCGCCGATCGCGGCGGACAGGCCCAGCATCACGATCGCGATGCTGAACACGACGCCGACCGAGGTCAGGCTGGTGTCGAAATGCTTCACCAGCGACGTCTTGTAGACGCTGGTGGCGTACGCCTGGCCGATACACAGGTGCACGGCGAGCGCGGCCGGTGGGATCAGCCACCGGCTGTATCCCGGGGGCGCGACCGTGTGCTCCCGGTCGAGGACCGACAAGATGCCCATCACGGCTCCTTCTTCGAAACTGCCTTTGTTAGTTCAAACGTGTGTATCCCCCGCGCATCTTCGCCGACGTGTATGCAATTTGTGAAGAGTTGTATTACCTTCTCTGCGCGATCGTGCCGAGCCGACGGGACAACCGGCCCTGCGAACTGTGAGACTGGCCCCATGGCGATCTCGGCGAAATTGTTGGGTGAGGACGAGTACGTCGTCGTCAGCACCCGGACGCACTGGAAGGCACTGATCTTCCCGGTGTTCCTGCTGCTGGTGGTGGCCGGTGGCGGCGGCTTCCTGGCAGCGATCGTGCCGGCCGGGAGTATGCAGACCCCGGGCCGGATCGCGATCCTGGCGGTCGGCGTGGTGCTGCTGGTGGCGTTCGCGGCCAAGCCGTTCCTGAACTGGTTCTTCTCCACCTACACGCTGACGAACCGCCGCCTCATCACCCGGCACGGCATCCTCACCCGCACCGGCCGCGACATCCCGCTGATGCGGATCAACGACGTCTCCTACGAGCACCACCTGATGGACCGCATCCTCGGCTGCGGCACGCTCCACATCGAGTCGGCCGGTGAGCGCGGTCAGGTGGTGCTGCCCGACGTACCGCACGTCGAGCATGTCCACCTGCAGATGTCCGATCTGCTCTTCGGTGGCCCCGAGGGCAAACCCGGCGACGGAATTCTCGACGACGAGCAGCCCCCGGAGCACCAGCGCCGCAAGCAGCAGCCGGACGACGGCGAGACCCTGTTCAAATCAGACTGACGGTCAAATCAGACTGACGGTGGCGTCCGGTCCGCGGTTGGAGGTCGCCGCAATCGGTACGACGGCGAACGTGCGGCCGCGGGACAGATCGACGGCCTCCGCGAAGAACACGTCCCGGCTCACCCGCCCGAGCCAGTAGGGCCCGGATCCGGTCTGCTGGAGGACGTCGTACGCGACGGCGTCTTCTTGCAGTGACCAGCTGAAGCTGAGATTCCGAGCACCTTCGTCGCGGACCGCGAAGTCGCGGACCTTCCGCGGCCGTTCCCGCAGATCGCGGGCGTCGGCAAGAACGATCTTGCCGAGGTGTCCGGAACCCTCGCTCCACAAGGAGATTCGGGCGATCCGGTCTGCCCGCGGCCCGAGCGATCCGAGGTGTTCGGTCCACCCCTCGCGCTGCCCGACCGGTAGCAGTCGGGACCACGAGATCTTGTCCGGCGCGCTGCGCCACGTCACGCCGATCCGCAGCCTGGACAGACCGGACGCCATCACCTGTACGGCGGTCGCTCCGTGCTGCGTGAGGTCGGTCTTGAACAGGTGGATCGCGCCACTCCCGGCTACGGCCAGGCTGTGCGCGCCCTCGTACGCCGCACTTTCGTCGAGGCTGACCGTCAGTCCGTTGGTCCAGTACTGCCAGGTCAGCGCCCGATCCGCACAGCCCTGGTTGTCCCAGCCGGTGTCCCGAATCTGCTTGCCGGCCAGGAAGAACCTGCTGCCGACCCCGATCTGGAAGCTGGTCGCGATCGGCAGAGCGCCGTACGGGGATCGTTCGACGATCGCGTGCGCGACGCCGTCCCAGCGCTTGTAGTTGAGCACGTCGGTCCGGTACGGCGGTGTGCGTTCCTCGAGTCGCCCGGATGTCGTGGGGTTGCCGGTCGGCCCGGACCAGAAGCGCTGCTCGAGATCGCGGTACGTCGCTCGGCCGGCCGGGGTCGCGGTGAGGCCCTGACCGGCGGCGGTCGCCCAGATCTGGTTCTCCACGAACAGCGCCCAGGAGGTCGGGGGAGGGGTGAGATCGGTGAACATCTCGCGCGGGTTGAAGCCGCCCATCTGATGCTCGGCACCGGCGAACACGACCTTGTGCGGCTCGAAGCCCGCCGCGGTTGCGGTGGTCGCACTACCTGTCAGGGCAGGGTCCACCCGCGGCCAGTCGTAGTTGAGGAAGATCGAGTCGACACCACCGCTCAACCAGCCGACGTTCTGCGCGTTGAGCTCGTTCTGGTAGTCGAGGGTGCCGTCGGGCAGCACGGCGTCGTAGTACTGGAGGTAGAAGTCCGGATCGGTCTTCTTGACGTAGAGGAACAGTTTGCGCAGCTTATCCGCCTGCGCGGCGGTGATGGTTGCTTCCTGGTTGATGAACAGGCCGTCGAAGCCGAAGTACCGCCGCAGTTCGATCAGTTTGTCGGCGACCGGGAAGGAGCCGTCGGGGCGCTGTTCGAGGAACGCGTCGAAGTTCGCCTGTGTGCGCGGCCAGAACCAGCCGCCGATCGCGCGGGCGCCGTTCTTGTGCGCGGCCTCGGTCCAGCCCGGGTTCGGGAGGTCGACGACGCCGTAGTACCGGCCGGGTGCGCTCGGATCCTTGACGACCTCGTCCGGTACCGACGGCAGCACTTGCCCGTGCCAGGTGCCCCAGATGTCGATGTACGGCCAGAACCGATGCGTGTAGACGTGCTCCTCGAGACCGATCGGCTGGTTGCGGCCCTCGTAGATCGAGCCCGCATCGTCATGGCTCAGCATCGACAGCTGTACGGCGGGATCCAGGTCCGGGTGCGCCTGCGTCGGCGCGAAGGGTGCGATCCGCTGCGCGCGCGGGATCAGGCAGCGCAGGTGCCGGGCCCAGGGATGCGTCGCCGGGTCGAAATCCAGCAGATCCGGCGCGTTCCACCCGTACGTCGATGGGCCCGGCGGAATGCCGCCGCTACCAGGTTTCGGCGCGGCCGCTGCTTGGGCCGGACCGGCGTGCCCCAGCGCGGCCGCCAGACCGGCTCCGGCCACCGTGATGAACGTCCTTCGTGACAGATCGGTCATGCCCCACCTCTCGCCTCACGTGTGCTGGACCGGAATAGATATACCGGTTTAGTTGGCTCACGAAAAGGGCCCGGCACCTGCCACGTCCACGCAGCGCCGGGCCCGAGGGGGGACCGCTGGGGTCAGCGGACGGCCGGTAACTCCCCGGTGTCCGGATCCAGCTTCTTGGTCGGATCCGCGTGCTCCGGATGCTCGATCTCGTCGAGCAGGATCTCTTCCTTGAAGACGAACTTGCGGTACGACCAGAACCGGAAGAGCGTGCCGAGCCCCAGGCCGACGAAGTTCGCGGCGATGTTGTCGGACAGCCAGGTGTGCAGGTCGAGCACGTAGCGCGAGAAGGCCAGGCAGCCGGCCGCGATCAGCAGACCGACGCCGTTCAGCACGAAGAACAGCACGTACTCACGGTGCAGACCGCTGCGCTCGCGGTGCCGCCACGTCCAGTACCGGTTGCCGAAGTACGTCGCGAGCGTGGCGACCGTGGTGGAGATCAGCTTCGCGGTCAGCGGCTTGTGGTGCAGCATGCCCACGCCGGAATCCGCCAGCACCAGCGGGTTGGCGAAGACCAGCCAGTTGTAGATCGGCAGGTCGACGACCAGACCGAGCAGACCGACCAGACCGAACTTGGCCACTTCGTGCACCAGGTGCTCGACCTGGCGGTACAACTTGGTGACGAGCTTCAACGGTCTCCGGCACTTTCTGTGATCAAGCCGCAACGGCGGGGTGGCTGTCCCACGGTACCCGGCGACCGGTCCCGCTCCGAAATCGCCAGCGCGCCCTTGGCCGCCGTACAGGCGTTGATCGGTGGAGATTAGGCTCAGCTTCGTGAAGTTTTCCCGAGATGAGCTGCCGGTCGGCACTCCCGTGGTGGGCATGGTCGGCGGCGGGCAGCTGGCCCGGATGACGCAGGAGACCGCGATCGCGCTCGGTGTTCAGCTCCGCGTGCTGGCCGAGGGCCCGGGCGTGTCAGCGGCACAGGCGGTGGCTGACGCGCCTGTGGGCGACTACAAGGACCCCGAGACGGTACGGCGGTTCGCGGCGGAATGCGACGTGGTCACCTTCGATCACGAGCACGTGCCGACCGATTTGCTCCGCGCGCTCGAGGCCGAGAACGTAAAGGTTTTCCCGGGACCGGATGCGCTCGTCCACGCGCAGGACAAAGCGGTCATGCGGAGCCGGCTGGACAGCTTCGACGCGCCGTCGCCGGCTCATCAGGTGGTCTCGTCCGCGGCCGACGTCGCGGACTTCGCCAAGCGGGTCGGTGGGTTCCCGATCATCCTGAAGACCACGCGCGGTGGGTACGACGGCAAGGGCGTGTGGTTCATCGACGGGCCGGAGGATGACGCGATCGCGGTTGCCTTCGGTAGCGGCGTACCGATCCTGGCCGAGGAGAAGGTCGACTTCGTCCGCGAACTGTCCGCGATCGTTGCCCGCTCGCCGCACGGGCAGGCGGTCGCGTACCCGATCGTCGAATCCGTGCAGCAGGACGGGATCTGTGTCGAGGTCACCGCACCTGCTCCTGGGCTCGCGCCCGAGCGGGCTGCGCAGGCCCAGCAGACCGCGCTCCGGATCGCCGGTGAGCTTGGGGTGGTCGGGATTCTCGCGGTCGAGATGTTCGAGGCGCGGGACGGTCGGCTGCTGGTCAACGAGCTGGCGATGCGTCCGCACAACACCGGCCACTGGTCGATCGACGGCGCGGTCACCTCGCAGTTCGAGAACCACCTGCGCGCGGTCCTCGATCTGCCACTTGGGTCGCCTGCTGCGCGAGCGCCGTACACGGTGATGGTGAATGTGCTCGGCGGTGATGTCGAGGACATGCATCGCGGGTTGCTGCACTGTATGGCGCGCGATCCGGGGCTGAAGGTCCACTTCTACGGGAAGTCCGTGAAGCCGGGTCGCAAGGTCGGCCACGTCACGGCGTACGGGTCCTCGTTGGAGGAGACGCGCGAACGGGCGCGGCATGCGGCGGCTTATCTGACCGGCACGATCGACGAATAGGGGCTGTTGATGATTGGGATCGTGATGGGGTCGGACTCGGACTGGCCGACGATGAAGGCGGCGGCCGAGGTGTGTGTCGAGTTCGACGTGCCCTTTGAGGCAGACGTCATCTCCGCGCATCGGATGCCGACCGAGATGATCGATTACGGACGGTCAGCACACGAGCGTGGTCTCAAGGTGCTGATCGCCGGGGCCGGCGGGGCCGCGCACCTGCCGGGCATGCTGGCTTCGGTGACGCCGTTGCCGGTGATCGGCGTACCGGTGCCGTTGAAGTACCTCGACGGGATGGACTCGCTGCTGTCGATCGTGCAGATGCCGGCCGGGATTCCGGTCGCCACCGTGTCGATCGGGAACGCGAAGAACGCCGGGCTGCTCGCGGTCCGGATCCTGGCCGCCTCGGACGACAAGCTGCGGGACAAGGTGATCGCGTACCAGGAGTCGCTCGCCGAGCTTGCGCGGAGCAAGGGTGCTACGGTGCGTGACGGGGCGACAGACCTGCGTAAATCCTGACCTCAGCCGGTTTTTCACCGACTTCGTGGGGTAGTCGTCAGATCCCACCCATTTGTCGTCTAAGGTCGTCGATCGTGACTCCGCCCGCTGATTCGGACACACAGCGCATCCCGGTCCGGTACTGGATCTGGCTGTTCGGTGCTGCCGTGTCCCTCCTCGGCGACCTGACGATTACGTTTGCGATCGGCTGGTCAGCCAGTAAGCACGGCGGCAGTGTGGCCGGTTTGATCCTGCTGCTTGCCGCTGCCCCGCGTGCTGCGCTGCTGCTGGTGGGCGGCGCGGTCGGTGACCGCTTCGGCGCACCCCGCGTGCTCCTGCTCAGCTGTACGGCGATGTTCCTCGTCACCGGCGCGTTGGTCCCAGCGACCCTCGCCGCTGGTGAGCCGATCTGGCTGCTGGTCTGCCTGGCGCTCGTCGTCGGCGTGATCGACGCGTTCTTCCTGCCGTCCTCGCGGGCGATGCCGCGGTTGCTGGTGCCGCCGCAGCAGGTCCCGCGGGCGCTGGCCAGCTTTCAGGTGACCGGCGTTGTGTTCGCCGTCACCGGTACGGCGGTCGGTGGCATCCTCGTCACGTGGTCCGGGCTGACCGCGGCCGCCGCCTTCGACGCCATCACCTTCGCGATCATGATCGTCGTACTGCTGGTGCTGCGGACATCAACCGCCGCCGCTCCGCCGCCGAGCCAGGCGGGCATCTTCAAGTCGATCGGCGAAGGCCTCCGAATCGCCTTCGGTAAACCACTGACCCGTGCCTTGCTGATCACCATGACGCTCGCGGCCGGCCTGCTGATGCCGATGGACTCACTGGTCCTCCCGCTGCTCGCCCGCCACCACGAGTGGGACGCCAAAACCGCCGGCCTGGTCATCGCCACCCGCAGCCTCGGCGTCGGCGTCGTCTCGGTCCGCATCCTCGTCCGCGGTGCCTTCCAGCGTCCCGGCATAGTCGCCATGCTCGGCCTCTTCGGCGCGGCCATCGGCTACGTCGGTCTCTCGATCGTCGACTCGATCCCCCTCACCATCGCCGCCGCCATCATCAGCGGGATCGGCGTAGGCGCCTTCACCGGCCACGTCCTCCCGCTCCTGATGAACTCGGTGGACCGCGGCTACCAGTCCCGCCTGCAGTCCGTGATCGTCCTCTGCCAAAGCCTCGCCCTGGTAGTCATGAACCCCCTCCTGGGCTGGATCTCCGACCAGTCCGTAGGCATCACCGGCGTCTGCCTAGGCATCGGCGTCGCAGTAGCCCTCATAGGCACGGTCGCCCTAACCCGCCAAGTAATCCGAACCGCCACCGTCTCCTAAGGGCGTCCCCTCCACCCGGCCCTTTCCCATCTGCTGGGTTCACCCATCCGCTGGTGGGTTCTGTACTCGCATGCGGGTGGGGAACCCACAACCTGATGGGGGAACCCACGAGCTGCACCGGGCCCGGAGGCGGCCCAGCCACCACCGAGCTCTTTCCCGCGCGGCCCGCCGCGGCCCCGCCCCGGCC
>NZ_SMKA01000146.1 GCF_004348455.1 Kribbella albertanoniae | reverse complement strand
GGCTTCGGGGTGGTGGGCGGAGTAGGGTTGAGGTGTGCGCGAAGTCGACGTAGTCGGAGTCCGGGTCGAGATGCCCTCGAGTCAGCCCATCGTGCTGCTCCGGGAGGTCGGCGGGGAGCGGTATCTGCCGATCTGGATCGGTGCGGCCGAGGCGAGTGCGATCGCGTTCGCCCAGCAGGGGATGGAACCACCCCGGCCGCTGACCCATGATCTGTTCGCGGAGACGATCCGGGTGCTCGGGCACACGCTCAGTCAGGTCCGGATCGTGAACCTGACCGACGGGGTGTTCGAGGCGATCCTGGTCTTCGACGACAAGACCGAGATCTCGGCCCGCCCGTCGGACTCGATCGCGATCGCGCTCCGTACCGGCACCCCGGTGTACTGCACCGAGGAGATCCTGGCCGAGGCCGGGATCCCGGTCCCGGAGAGCGAGACCGGCGCCGACGAGGTGCAGGAGGAAGAGGAGGTCGAGCGGTTCCGCGAGTTCCTCGACCAGGTCACACCCGAGGACTTCGACAAGACCTGAGACGCTTCTGGAGGCTCCCTAGGAGCAAGACCGGGAAGGTAACGATTCGTGTGGGAGTCGCGACACGCTAGCGGCTCGATGCGGTTGTCGTTGACCCTCTCAGGTCGGCGGCTTACCGTGAAGGAGTCGTGGGGCACCGTTACTCCACGGAGATGACTCGTTCCAGTAGGTATTCAGGGAGGCTCAGGCGTGACACGCACCGGCGACACGGATCTGACGGCGCAGTCGACGTCCGAAGCACGCGCCGAGGCGGCGATCACGGCCGGCGTTCAGGGCCTGCTGTTCGAGGACGACCTGCGGCCGATGCCGGAGGATGTCGGGTTCCGTGGACCGACCGCCTGCGCCGCCGCCGGTATTACGTACCGTCAGCTCGACTACTGGGCCCGCACCGGCCTGGTCTCGCCGTCGGTGCGCCCGGCGACCGGCTCGGGCACGCAGCGGTTGTACGGTTTCCGTGACGTTCTGTTGCTGAAGGTGATCAAGCGGCTGCTCGACGCCGGTATCTCACTGCAGCAGATCCGGACCGCGATCGCCCACCTGAGCAAGCGCGGGATCGACGACCTGACCCAGATCACGCTGATGAGTGACGGCGCGTCGGTCTACATGTGCACCTCGCCGGACGAGGTCATCGATCTGCTGGCCGGTGGCCAGGGAGTCTTCGGCATCGCCCTCGGCGGTGTCTGGCGTGAGGTCGAGGGTTCGCTGTCCGAGCTGCCGACCGAGCGTGCCGACGGCCACGGTGAGGGTGACGGCGAGAGCCACGCCAGCGACGAGCTGGCTGCCCGCCGCCGGGCCCGCATGACCGGCTGAGGTAGTCTGCTCAGTAGCTGTTCACCGCACTCGGGAGAGACCCGTGCAAGTCGGGCGCCGAAGGGGCAATTCCTCCCCGGAACCTCTCAGGCCCATGGACCGGGTGCGTCAGGCGACTCTGAAGCGTGCACTCGTGCGTGACAGAGGGGGAGGCCCCCGGAAGCACTGCCACCACCTGGAGTGCAGCTAGCAACGGAGCCTCTGTGATGACGGAAATTTCAGCAATCTTCGCCGACCGGCACATCGGGCCCCGCCCCGACGAGGTCGCGCGGATGGTCGAACTTCTCGGGTACGCCGACGTCGACGCGCTCGCGGATGCCGCCGTACCGGCCTCGATCCGGTCCACCGAACCGCTGCGGCTCCCGGAGCCGGCCTCCGAGGTGGATGCGCTCACCGAGCTGCGCCAGCTGGCGGCCCGCAACAACGTCGCCACCTCGATGATCGGGCAGGGCTACTACGGCACCTTCACCCCGTCGGTGATCGTCCGCCGCCTGGTCGAGAACCCGGCCTGGTACACGGCCTACACGCCGTACCAGCCGGAGATCTCCCAGGGCCGGCTCGAAGCGCTGCTGAACTTCCAGACCGTCGTGTCCGACCTGACCGGTCTGCCGACCGCGAACGCGTCGCTGCTCGACGAGGGCACCGCGGCCGCCGAGGCGATGACGCTGGCGCACCGGTCGAACCGCAAGAGCAAGTCGAACCGCTTCCTGGTCGACGCGGACTGCTTCGCGCAGACGATCGCGGTCGTCGAGACCCGCGCCGAGGCGCTGGACATCGAGGTGGTTGTTGCCGACACCACCGATGGTCTGCCCGAGGGTGACTTCTTCGGCTTCCTGGTGCAGTACCCGGGGTCCGGCGGTGCTGTCCGCGATCTGAAGCCGCTGATCGCCGCCGCGCACGAGCGCGAGACGCTGGTCGCGGTCGCGTCCGACCTGCTCGCCCTGACGGTGCTCGAGGCACCGGGGGAGGCCGGCGCCGATATCGTCATCGGCTCCTCCCAGCGCTTCGGCGTCCCGCTCTTCTACGGTGGCCCGCACGCCGGCTTCATGTCGGTCCGCGCCGGCCTCGAGCGGTCACTGCCCGGCCGGCTGGTCGGTGTGTCGGTCGACGCGGACGGCGCCCCGGCGTACCGGCTCGCGCTGCAGACGCGTGAGCAGCACATCCGTCGCGAGAAGGCGACCTCCAACATCTGTACGGCGCAGGTCCTGCTGGCCGTCGTTGCCTCCATGTACGCCGTCTACCACGGACCGGACGGGTTGCAGGCGATCGCCGCCCGCGTGCACGACTACGCGGGCAAGCTGTCCGCGTCGCTGCGCGCCGGTGGCGTCGAGGTCGTGCACGGCGACTTCTTCGACACCGTGCTGGCTCGCGTCCCCGGTGCCGCCGCCGACGTCGTCGACGCCGCCCGGCAGAACGGGATCTGGCTGCGCCAGGTCGACGCCGACCACGTCGGTATCTCGTGTGACGAGAAGACCGATGTCGCCGCGCTGACCCGGGTCTGCCAGTCCTTCGGCGTCCAGTACGACGACACGCTCGCGGCACCCGAGATCGCCGTACCGCGGACGTCGGAGTACATGACGCACCCCGTCTTCAACACGCACCGGTCCGAGACGTCGATGCTGCGCTACCTGCGCAAGCTGTCCGACAAGGACTACGCGCTCGACCGCGGGATGATCCCGCTCGGCTCGTGCACGATGAAGCTGAACGCGACCACCGAGATGGAGCCGGTCACCTGGCCCGAGTTCGCCGACATGCACCCGCTGGCGCCGATCGAGGACGCGGCCGGGTACGTGAAGCTGATCGGTCAGCTGGAGCGCTGGCTGGCCGAGGTCACTGGGTACGCGAAGGTCTCCATCCAGCCGAACGCCGGCTCCCAGGGTGAGCTCGCCGGTCTGCTCGCGATCCGCGGCTACCACCGCGCGCAGGGCAACGCGGACCGCAACGTCTGCCTGATCCCGGCCTCGGCCCACGGCACCAACGCCGCCTCGGCCGTGATGGCCGGGATGAAGGTTGTTGTTGTCAAGGGCAACGACGACGGCACGATCGACCTGGATGACCTGCGTGGTAAGGCTTCTGAGCACGCCGAGAAGCTGGCCGCGATCATGATCACCTACCCGTCCACCCACGGGGTGTACGAGGAGAGCGTGACAGAGGTCTGCCGGATCGTCCACGACCACGGCGGCCAGGTGTACGTCGACGGCGCCAACCTGAACGCGCTGCTGGGTCTCGCCAAGCCCGGGCAGTTCGGCGGCGATGTCAGCCACCTGAACCTGCACAAGACCTTCTGCATCCCGCACGGTGGTGGCGGCCCGGGCGTCGGCCCGGTCGCGGTCGCCGCGCACCTCGCGCCGTACCTGCCGAACCACCCGCTGCTCGACCAGGCCGGCCCCAAGTCCGGTGTCGGTCCGATCAGTGCGGCTCCGTTCGGATCCGCCGGCGTGCTGGCGATCTCGTGGGCCTACATCCGGATGATGGGTGGCGAGGGCCTGACCGCGGCCACGAAGGCCGCCGTACTGACCGCGAACTACGTCGCCAAGCGCCTCGAGGGCGCCTTCCCGGTCCTCTACACCGGCGAGAACGGCCTGGTCGCCCACGAGTGCATCCTGGACCTGCGCCCGATGACCAAGGAAACCGGCATCACCGTCGACGACGTCGCGAAGCGCCTGGTCGACTACGGCTTCCACGCGCCGACGATGTCCTTCCCGGTGGCCGGCACGCTGATGGTCGAGCCGACAGAATCCGAGGACCTCGGTGAACTCGACCGCTTCTGCGACGCGATGATCGCGATCAAGCACGAGATCGACCGCGTCGCAGCCAGCGAATGGCCGGCCGACGACAACCCCCTCGTCAACGCCCCGCACACCGCAGCCTCGGTCATCAACGACAAGTGGGAGCACGCCTACACCCGCGAAGAGGCCGCCTTCCCGCAGTCCGTCGACCGCGCCTCGAAGTACTGGCCCCCCGTCCGCCGCATCGACGGCGCCTACGGCGACCGCAACCTCATCTGCTCCTGCCCGTCGCCGGAGTCCTTCGAGTAATCGGCACGTCGGTCGACCGCACGAGGCATACTCGTGCGGGTGACCGACGTACGTGCAGAGACCGCCGCCGCCCTGACCGCCGGGATCGCAGCTGCGCAGAGCGAGACCAGAGTGCCCTCGTTGACTGCTGGTGTGGTGCGGGATGGTGAGCTGGTGTGGAGTGGTGCCCGTGGACGGTTCGCCGATGCGGGCGGGCTCGCGCCGGGGCCGAATGTGCAGTACCGGATCGGCTCGATCACGAAGACGCTGACCGCCGTGCTCGTGATGCAGTGCCGCGACGAAGGGCTGCTCGCGCTGAATGATGCCGTGGGCAAGCATCTGCCGGGGATCGCGTTCGGCGACCGGACCGTGCGGCACCTGCTTGCGCACAGTGGTGGGATGAACGCGGAGCCCGAGGGGCCGTGGTGGGAACGCAATCCTGGGGTCTCGTTCGACGAGCTGGTTGCGGCGATGGACGAGTCGCATGCGGCCGGTCCGGCCGATCGGCGGCACCACTACTCGAACCTCGGCTACGCGGTGCTGGCCGAGATCGTGGCGCGGGTGCGCGGCGAGTCCTGGCTGGACCAGGTGCAGCGGCGCATCCTCGACCCGCTGGAGATGGCCCGTACGTCGTACTTCCCGTTCGGCGCGGCTGCCCAGGGGTACTCGGTGCACCCGTTCAGTGGCCAGCTGATCGAGGAGCCGGCCTACGACTCGGGTGCGATGGCTCCGGCCGGGCAGTTGTGGAGCACGGTCGAGGATCTGGCGAAGTACGCGAACTTCTGGATCGATCCGGTCAGTGAGGTGCTCAGCCGCGACACCGTCGACGAGATGTCCGCGCCGGCGGCTGCGGATCCGCGCGAGGCACTGACTGCGTCGTACGGGCTCGGATTGCGGTTGATTGCCGACGACCCCTATCTGCTGATCGGGCACACCGGTTCGATGCCGGGCTTCCTGGCCGGGCTGTTCGTCGATCGGGTGCGCCGGATCGGTGCGGTCACGTTGGGGAACGCGACGTACGGGACGGTTGCGTCGCTGGCGCCGGAGCTGATCAGCACGCTGGTCCGGCACGAGCCGGTGCTCGCGCGCGAGTGGTTGCCGGAGCCGCAACTCGAGCAGGGCAACGAGTTGCTCGGCCACTGGTATTGGGGGAACACGCCGCTCACCATCGCGGTCAGCGGTGGCGTCCTGCAACTGTCGGGCGCGATGAGCTGCCGTTTCACACCGCTGGGGCCTGACCTGTATCAGGGGCGTGACGGGTACTTCGCGGGAGAGCGGCTCCGGGTGGTCCGCTCCGCGAGCGGTGTCGACCATCTGAACCTGGCGACCTTCACTCTCACCAGGACGCCGTACGGCGAGTGACGATGACCACGTGGAGTCAGCTGGTCACCGGAGCCGTTTGAAGTTAGGCTCACCTAAGTAAGCGTTGCCTTACTTCAGGGAGTGCGTGTTGACCTCGACCGAGACGGCCGTCGCGGCGCATCTGAACGCGATTCTGCGCTGCTACACGCGGGAAGCTGCGGTACCGGTGACCACCGGGCTGCTGCGGCTGGCCGTCGGCGCATCGACGGTCACAGCGCGCGTCGAGCATGCTTCGCGGAGCGGCTGGCACCAGTTCACCGAGATCCTGGTGGACGGTGTCCCGCCGGCGCCCGAGGAGCTGGTCCGGCTGCTATCGGCCGGCACGGACCCGGCCGAGCTCGACGACCTGGTGGCGCGCACGGCCGAGTCGGTTCGCAACGTCGCCTACTTCGTCGACGCGGGCGGGGCCGACCGTGGCCCGGGCCGCTTCCTGGAGATCGAGCAGGCGTTGCTGTTCGGTCAACTGAACCACCCGGCACCCAAGAGCCGGGACGGATTGAGCGGTGCCGAGCTGGCGAGGTACTCGCCGGAGCTCGGTGGCTGTTTCGCGGTGCACTGGTTCGAGGCCGACACCGAATTGGTGTCCTCGGACCAGGTGGCCGGCGCGCCCTCGCTGCAGGGACTGGACGCTGTGCAGCTGATGGGCGCGCTGGCCGGTATCACTCCGTCGGCGGGCCGGGTGCTGATCCCGGCTCACCCTTGGCAGGCGGCGGCGCTGCGGCAACGGCCGCGGGTCGCCAAGCTGCTGGAGGAAGGCCGCGTGAAAGAGCTCGGCCCGCACGGCGCGCAGTGGTACCCGACCTCGAGCATGCGCACGCTGTTCCACCCGGATCTGCCGGTGATGCTGAAGCTGTCCCTCGGTCTGCGCATCGCGAACTCACGGCGTGAGTCGACCCCGACCGAGCTCCGCCGTGGCCTCGAGGTCTACCGGTTGCTCGACGCCGCCTACAACGCCGGTACGGCGACCGCGCACCCGCGCTTCATCATCGTCCGGGATCCGGCATGGATTGCTCTCGACGAGGGTGGACCGACATTGACCGGTCTGGACGTTGCTGTACGAGAAGTGCCGAGTGACGTCAACAGTTATGCATGCTTGGCCGGACTGGTCGCGCCACGACCGGACGGCATCAGCCGCCTCAGTGAATTCGCGGCTGATGATCCGGTCGGCTGGGTGGCGTCGTACATCGACAATGTCCTGATCCCGATGCTCCATCTGTACGCCGAGACCGGCATCGGACTGGAAGCACACCAGCAGAACACGCTGGTCCGCCTGGACGGCCTTGGCCGTATCAAGGGTGGCGCATACCGCGACAACCAGGGCTACTACCTCGCGTCGTCACACCTGCGCGGACTGCTCGCTGTGACCGGTCTGCGCGACTCCGCGCTGGCTGTGGTCGACGACAACACAGTGGATGACCGCCTGACCTGCAACCTGCTCTACAACCAAGCGCTGGCCGTAGTGGGCTGTCTGGCGGCAGATGGGGTTGCTGACGAGGCGGAACTACTCGCTGTAGTTCGCGACCGGCTCATCCTCGCGCTGCCGCTCCTGCAGGCTGCCGGGCCGGACGGTGACCGCCTTGCGCGCCGCTGGCTGACCGCGGACACCCTGCCCTGTCAGGCGAATCTCTCCACTGTCTACCTGAATATCCCGAACCCGCTCACTGCGTGACAGCTGGGGGTTACCCCGGTCTTTATGCCCTGTAGGCTGGCGCGGTCTGCCGATCGTCCAGACCGGCGTGACGACCACGGGGAGCAATACATGAACACTGGACACGTCGAGCTCGCACGGGCTCAGCAGGAACGGTGGGAGACCGCTTACGCGCGGCAGCCGCAACTGCACGGAGCGGAGCCGTCGGCAGCGGCGCACTGGGCAGCGGAGACCTTTGGTGCCGCAGGCATCGATGACGTTCTCGAACTCGGTGCGGGGCACGGCCGGGACGCGCTTTTCCTGGCCAGGCAGGGATTCAGCGTCCACGCCACCGACTTCAGCGAGACCGCGCTCGACCAGTTGCGGCAGCAGGCACAACGCGAAGGTCTCGACGACCGCGTCACCGCCGCGCTGCACGACGTCCGCGATCCGCTGCCGCCGGCCGACGCCACGGTGAACGCAGTCTTCGCGAACCTGCTGCTGAACATGGCCTTCACGCCCGAAGAGCTGCGCGGACTGGTCGGCGAGATCCACCGCGTCCTGCGCCCCGGCGGCCTCTTCGTGTACGCCGTCTGGTCCGCCGACGACCCCTGCGCGGCGAACTGGCAGGAGCTGGGCGGCGGACTGTCCGTGCACGACGGCTTCGCCGGCCGCTTCTTCGACCGCGCCCGCCTGGACGAGCTGACCAAAGGCTGGCAGGCGATCGACACCACGCCGTACGCCGAAGGCCCGAAACCGCACCGGATGTGGCGGGTCACGGTCGCGAAAAGGTGAAGTTCGCTCGAAGTACGGCGCGTCACGTTGCAGTGTGATCACCGAAGGGTGACGGTGCATTGACGACGCCGGGCAGGTCCGACAGGCTCTGTCCGCGCCTCACCTTTCGAGCATCGGAGTTCAGTAATGCAGTGGTTCCTGGCGGTAGTCAAGCAGTATGCCGTGTTCTCCGGACGAGCCCGGCGCAAGGAATACTGGATGTACACGCTGTTCTGGGCGATCGGCTACATCGTCCTGGGGATCATCGACCAGATCCTCGGCACGGCCCAGAAGAACACGTTCGGCGGTTTGCTGGCCGGCCTGTTCAGCCTGGCGCTGCTGCTGCCGTCGATCGGTGTGGCCATTCGCCGCATGCACGACACCGGACGCAGCGGCTGGTGGATCCTGATCAACCTGATTCCTTGTGTCGGCGGGATCTGGTTCATCGTGCTGGCTGCCGGTGACGGCAACCCGGGCGACAACCAGTACGGTCCGGACCCGAAGGCCGCCGAGCGCGGCTTCGGTGGGCCGGCTGGTCCCGTTGAGCCGGGCTACCCGACGGTCTGACGTCAGCAGAACGCCCCGCGAACCTTTCGAGGTTCGCGGGGCGTTTTCGTCAGCTGGCCTGGCTGACGCTGGACATGTTGAAGTCCGGGATCAGCAGCGGCGGGGTGGCCGTTCGGGAGAACTCGTCACCCCACTCGCGGGAGAACGACGGCACGGTCGCGCCGGCCGCGCCGATCCGCGACAGCAGGTCGACCGGGCTCTCGTTGAAGCGGAAGTTGTTGACCGCACCCGTCACCTCGCCGTTCTCGACCAGGTAGACGCCGTCGCGGGTGAGCCCGGTCAGCAGTGAGGTCTGCGGGTCGACCATCCGGATGTACCAGAGGCACGTCAGCAGCAAGCCGTTCTCCATCCCGGCCACCAGGTCGTCCGTCGTACCGGTGGCGCCGTCGACCGACAGCACGTAGTTGTCGATCGGGGGAGCGGGAGTCGTGGCGCCGATCAGGTCGGCCGTGTGCCGGCTGGTCATCAGCGTCTCGAGCTTGCCGTCGCGGATCCAGTCGGTCGCGGACAGCGTGAGCCCGTTGTCGAACACGCTCTGCGAAGCACCCGACGAGCGGGCGACCGCGAACGGGAACGTCTCCAGGCCAGGCAGATTCGGATCCGACCGCAACTGCACTGGCTTCGACGACAGCGTCTCGCCGACCCGCGTGCCACTCGGCGGCTTCGCGAACACACTGCGACCCTCGAACGCCTGCCGACCGTCCAACTGCCAGAACAGGTACGTCGTCAGGTCGGCCACCGCAGCCGGCGGCAGCACGGTGGCGTGGCGACCGGGGTCGACGGCAACTGTCCGCGAGGCCCAGCCCAGTCGCCGAGTGAGCTCGGCATCGAGGGCCAGCGGGTCGATGTCGGTGAAGTCGCGCGTCGCTGCACCGGCCCACGCGGACTGGCTCAGGTCGCCGGACTTGCCGGTCGAGCTCACGAAACCGCGCGGCAGGGCCTGGCGAAGACGCAGTCCGGCGGACGAACCGACGTACAGGGTGGTGACCTCGTGGTCGGCGAATCCGTAGAGCCAGCGGCTCTCGTTGGTGGCCCGCTGCAGGGTCTCGCCGAGCGCCGGGGCGAACTTCTCGTAGACGGTGACCGAGGTTTCTTCCGGCTCGTCGTCCCAGTCCGGGCTGGTGGTGCCGTCGACCAGCGGTCGTGCGTCCTCGGCCGGTGTGGCGGCGCGCGCGGTCGCGACCGCGGCAGAGACCTGCTGACGCAGCGATTCGTCGGTGACCGCGGTCCGGCTGACCACACCGGTCGCAGTGCCTTCACCGGCGCCGACTGTGGCGATCACGGTGACGTGCGAGCCGCGCATCGCGCCGTTGGTGGTCAGGGTGTTGTTGGCCCAGCGCAGGTTCGCACTGGAGGTTTCGGCGACGATGACCACGCAACCGTCGGCCCCCTCGGCCGCGGCGAGCGCGAGCCCGCGCTCGACGGTGTCCTGCGGGGTGAGCTGAATGGCGGTCACCGGCCGGCCTCCTGCGTGGTGTTGAGAATGCGGACGCCCCGGAACAGGGCGGACGGGCAACCGTGACTGACGGCACCGGACTGCGCGGGCTGAGCCTTGCCGCAGTTCAGTGCGCCGTGCAGGACGTAGGTCTCCGGGCCGCCGACCGCCTCCATCGAGCCCCAGAAGTCGGTCGTGGTGGCCTGGTACGCGATGTCGCGCAGCTGACCGTCCAGCTTGCCGTTGGTGATCTTGTAGAACCGCTGGCCAGTGAACTGGAAGTTGTACCGCTGCATGTCGATCGACCAGGACTTGTCGCCGACGATGTAGATCCCGTTCTGCACCCGGCTGATCAGCTCCTCGGTGGAAGGGCCGTCTGGAGCGGGTTGCAGGGACACGTTGGCCATCCGCTGGATCGGGATGTGGCCGGACGAGTCGGCGTACGCGCAGCCGTTGGAGCGGGCGGTGCCGAGGAGTTTCTCGTTCACCTTCGCCATCCGGCGGTCGACCTGATACCCGACCAGTACGCCGTCCTTGACCAGATCCCACTGCTGCCCGGCGACCCCTTCGTCGTCGTACCCGACCGTGGAGAGGCCGTGCTCGGCGGTCCGGTCACCGGTGACGTGCATGATCGGCGAGCCGTATTTCAGGTTGCCGAGCTTGTCGGTGGTGGCGAAGCTCGTGCCGGCGTAGTTGGCCTCGTAGCCGAGCGCGCGGTCGAGCTCGGTGGCGTGGCCGATCGACTCGTGGATCGTCAGCCACAGGTTGCTCGGGTCGATCACCAGGTCGTACACCCCGGCCTCGACACTCGGCGCGGCCATCTTCTCGGCCAGCCAGCCCGGGATCTGCGCGAGCTCGTCGTCCCAGTCCCAGCCGGTGCCAGTCAGGTACTCCCAGCCGCGGCCGGCCGGCGGCGCACAGCTCGCCATCGAGTCGAACCGGCCGGTCTCCGCGTCCACCGCGAAGGCGGTGATGTCCGGGCCGATCCGCACCCGCTGCTGCGTGTACGACGTACCTTCGGTGTTCGCGTAGAACTTGCACTCGTGGACCGAGGCGACATGCACACTCACGTGCGCGACGCCGTCCGCCTTGAGCAGCCGGTCGCTGTAGTCGGTGAGCAGCGCGACCTTCTCGGTCCGCGGCACGCTGAACGGGTCGATCTCGTACGACGAGATCCAGCTGACGTCGTCGTACACGGGCTCGTCGGCGAGCTCGATGATCTCGGCGTTAATCGGCCGCGAGACCTGCGCCATGTGCACCGCCTGCTCGGCCACCTGGACCGCTTCGTCGGTGGTCAGCGCCACCCCGGCCGCGAAACCCCAGGTGCCCTGGTGGACGACACGCACCGCGAGACCGAGGTCCTCGCCGTCGCTCGCGCTCTCCAGCACACTGTCGCGGAGGGCGATCGACTCCGACCGGATCCGCTCCAGGCGGAACTCGGCGAAGGTGGCCCCGAGGTCCCGGGCCCGCTGCAGAGCGGCCTCCGCGAGCTCATGCCGGGGCAGGGCAAGGAACGACTCATCGATGTCTGGCACGATCCCGACCCTATACAGCGGAACCGACAGACCGGCTGCGGTGTAGTGACAATGACCAGAAGGTGCCAGGAGGTTCGATCAGCACGACGGACGAGGTAGCGATCCTGGCTCGGGTGCGTAGTGGTGATTCCGCCGCGTACGGCGAGCTGGTGCTGCTGCATGCCCCGATCGCGAAGCGTACGGCGGTGTTCCTCGGAGCCGGTGCGGATGCCGACGACGTGGTGCAGGAGGCGTTCGTAAAGGCCTACCGGGCGCTGGGTGGTTTCCGGAGCGAGGCCGCGTTCCGGCCGTGGCTGTTGCGGATCGTCGCCAACGAGACGCGGAACTGTCTGCGGTCGCGTTCGAGGCGCAGCCGGCGGGAAGAGATCGCTGCGCCGCCGGACGTCGTACTGGATCCGGCCGACGAGGCGGTGTCGCTGGAACGGCGGGCAGAGCTGCTGAGCGCCGTACAGGCTCTGCCGGAGCCGCAGCGGCTGGTGGTGACGTGCCGGTATCTGCTGGAGCTGGATGAGCAGGAGACGGCTGCTGTGCTGGGCTGGCCGCGTGGGACCGTCAAGTCACGACTGCACCGAGCACTGGAGCGTCTACGGAAGGAGGTACGACCATGAACCTGGATGACGAGCTGCGGGCGTTGGGGCGCTCGGCTGTTGTACCTCCGGTGGACCCTGAGCTGACGGCCGCGGTGCTGGCGCGGGTGGCCGACGTACCGGCGCGTCGACGGCTGCGGGACCGGTGGCGGGCGTTCCTGGCCGGACTGTGCGTGCTGCTGGCCGGTCTGGCGCTCACACCGCCAGTGCGGGCGACTGTGGCCGAGTGGCTGCGGATCGGGGGAGTGGAGGCCCATCCAGTCGGCACTGGTCCCAGTACGGCGCCTCCTGTGCCCGGAGTGTCGGGCAACCTGTCTCTGGAGGAGGCTGCGCGGGTCGCAGGGTTCACTCCGGCTCGACCTGTGGTGTTGGGTGCACCTGCTGGTGTTGAGGCGTCACAGGGGTTTGTGGCGATGAGCTGGGACGGCGTGCGGCTGGAGCAGTTCCAGTCGGCGGTCGAGCCGTTCTACTGGAAGAAGTACTACAGCGAGCTCGAGTACGTGCCTACCGTTGATGGCTACTGGTTCAGCACACCGCATGAGCTGCTGCTCGTCGACAAGCGAGTGGTGCGCATTGCCGGCCCCACGCTGGTCTGGGAGCGCAGTGGCATCACCTACCGCCTGGAAGTCGCCGACAAGGCACGTGCGATTCAGCTGGCGACCGGAACCTCCTGACCTGCTGCGGTGTATCCGGGTATGGTCCGACGCGCTCTTGCCCTGTTCGCCACGCTCCTTGTCGTGGCCGCCCTCACCACGATCCCCGCCGCAGCGGGCGGTCCCACCAGCGTGCTGCTCAGTGCGCCTCCGCACCTGGTCGCCTTCGGGTACGACGATCCGCAGTACGCCGAGCTCCAGAAGCTCACGAGCGTCGACGGCACCCGCGAGGACCCCGGTACCGAGCAACACGAAGTCGGTGCGTTTGTCCGGGCCACCTGGCTCATCCACGACATGTCCGTCTACCGCCTCGACGTCATCTACCCCGACGCGCCCGGCGGCCCCTGGATCGCCACCACTGAAGTCTCGGATGGCTCCAGCACCGCCCGTCCGACCTGGCACCGCGCTACTGACCCGGTTGCCCTCGTCAAGCTCCTCAGCGGTCTGAAGCTTCTGCCCGGCCTCCGCAACGGCGAGCAGCCCAGAGGCGGTCCCACCGGTCTCTCACAATCCCAACCGACTACCGAACCCCCTGCTGTAACGCCGTCGGCTGCGGAGATCACCGCGCCAGGTTTCTTCACCGGCTGGCGCTGGCTGCTGCCCGGCGCACTCCTCGGCGCCCTACTCACCTGGGCCGCCACGCGCTTCCTCCGCCAACGCCGCTGGGACCTCATCGACGCCGAATGAGGAGCTACTCCTCGGAGGTTTTGTGGTGGCCGGTCAGGGAGCCGGCGTGGGCGACGGCGGTCGGGTCGTTGCGGGTCTTGACGAGGCTGGCGACGACCACGATCACCAGGATGCCGATGATCACGCTGAGGCTGACCGGGGTGGAGACCTCCGGGACGGACTTGTGGATGTCGACGTGTCCCCAGTGCAGGATCAGTTTGACGCCGATGAAGGCGAGGATGATCGCCAGGCCTGCCGACAGGTACACGAGCCGGTCGAGCAGGCCCTTGACCAGGAAGAACAGTGCGCGCAAACCCAGCAGGGCAAAGGCGTTGGCGGCGAAGACGATGTAGGCCTCGTCGGTGACCCCGAACACGGCCGGGATCGAGTCCAGCGCGAACAGGAGGTCGACGCCGCCGATCGCGACCAGGACGACGAACAGCGGGGTGACCACCTTGCGGCCGTCGATCCGGGCCGTCAGCTTGCCGCCGACGTACTCCTCGCTGACCGGCAGCACGCGGCGCGCGGTCTTCACGATCACGTTGTTCTCGACATCGGGATCCTCGTTGCGGTGCCGGAACAGCTGGACCGCGGTGTAGAGCAGCAGCAACCCGAAGATCAGGAACATGAACGAGAACAGCGACAGCAGGGTCGCGCCGAGCGCGATGAAGATCGCCCGCATGACCAGTGCGAGCACGATGCCGAAGGTCAGCACCTTGTGCTGGTGCTCCTCCGGTACGGCGAACGTGGTCATGATGATCACGAAGACGAACAGGTTGTCGACCGACAGACTCTTCTCGACGATGTAGCCCGCGAAGTACTGCGCGCCGAAGTCACCGCCGTACTGGCTCATGAACCACAGGCCGAACGCGATCGCGACCAGGACGTAGAAGACCGACCAGGCGGCCGCCTCCTTGAATCCGACCCGGTGCGGGCGGAGCGCCGCGAGCAGTAGGTCCACCGCGAGCAGTACGACGATCAGTCCGATCGTGATGGCCCATGTCGTTCCACTGAGCTCGAGCATGGTGCTGAGCCTACCGACCCGCACCAGTTGCGTTTGTTGCACCCCGCAACCATTCGAGAATTTCCCGGTACGCCGCGGCCGGCGGCACGTGGCCCCCGGCGTACTGGATGGATTCGGCGGCTGGCATCGCCTCGGTCAGCAGCACTGCGTGCGTCCTGGCTCGTTCGTCCGAAGTGCCGTGCCAGATGGTGGTCGGCACCCGGACGTCGGTCAGGTTGAATCCCCACGGGGTGCCGAATGCGATGTTGTCGTCGAGGCAGCCGTCGACACTTCCGCTACCGAACGTTGCGGTCAGGCGGGCCATCGCGGCGTCGTCGTCGCGCGCAGGCGGCCCTGGCGGGGAGCCCGGCGCGGGCGGGAACTCGGGCCCGCCGGCCGCGACCGCCGCCATGATCTGCTCGGCGCCCTCCGCGAACCGCGCGCGGAACCGGGCCGGGTCGTGCACGGCCAGCCACGCCGTCAGGCTCTGACGCGGGTCGCTCGCTTCGTCGTCCTCGGTCGGCTCGGGGCCGTCGGTGGTCAGCGGGGCGATCCCGCCGACCACGGCACAGCAGGTGATCCGGTCGGGCAGAAGTGCGGCACAGGCGAGCGCGTGCGGCCCGCCACCGGAACCACCTGTGACGGCGAACGTCGACCAGCCGAGGTGATCGGCCAGGTTGGCGACATCGGTGGCCGCGTCGGCCACCGAACGACCGGGCTGCCGGGGAGAACCGCCGTACCCGGGACGGTCGGGAATGACCATCCGGAGGCCGGTGGCTTCGATGGATTCGACCACGTCCGGCCGTTTCCAGCGGGTGCTGGGGGAGCCGCCGAGCGACATCACCGGAAAACCGTCGGTGGGGCCGTAGAGGGTGTACTCGAGCAGCTTCATGTGCGGACAGTAGCCGGGCGAAGGGACGTAAACGAATCCAGAGTTACCGAGTCGAGATTCTCAGGATTCAAGATGGGCCGGGCGTGGTGGGAGGATGCGGCCTAGCTTGTGTCGGCTGTTCGAAAACAACCTCGTCGGGAGTGCGTGTGAGTTCGTCGGTTGCCGGGGCCGTCTCGCCTACCCGGCAGGCGCTGCATCGGGTACGACGGGACCGGAGTGCCCGTGTCGGCCTGGGACTGGTCGTCGCGCTGATCGTGGTCGCGGCGGCGTCCCCGTTGCTGGTGAAGCTGTCCGGGCAGGACGCGTTCACCTACCACATCGACCTTCTCGATCCTGCCCGCGGCAACGCTCCGCAGGGGTCGTTCGGTGGGGTCAGCGGTGAGCACTGGTTCGGCGTGGAGCCGCTGACCGGGCGGGACCTGTTCTCGATCGTGGTGCTCGGGCTGCGGACGTCGCTGACGATCGCGATCGTGGTCACCGTCGTCACGACGGTGATCGGGACCCTGCTCGGGATCACCGCGGCGTACGTCGGTGGCTGGTTCGACGCGATCCTGTCCCGGTTGCTGGACTTCCTGTTCGGGTTCCCGCAGCTCGTCTTCATGATTGCCCTCGGCATCATCGTGCCGGCCAAGGTGCCGAGGACGGTGCTGCTGATCGGCGTCCTGAGCGTCTTCGGGTGGGCCGGGCTCGCCCGCCTGATCCGGGCGCAGGCACGTTCGCTGGTCACCCGCGAGTTCGTCGAGGCGGCCCGCAGCGTTGGTTCGTCCGGCTGGTGGGTGATCACCCGCGAGCTCCTGCCGAATCTGCTCGGCCCCGTGCTGGTCGTCGCGACGCTGTCGATCCCCGGCTATATCGGTGCCGAGGCCGCGCTGTCCTTCCTGGGCGTTGGCGTCCCACCGCCGACACCGAGTCTCGGCCGCTCGATCTCGGACTCGATCGCCTGGGTCTACACCGGCACCGATCCGTGGTTCATGGTCTTCCCCGGGATCGCGCTGTTCGTCGCCGTACTGGGCTTCACGTTGCTCGGTGACGGCGTCCGCGACGCGTTCGACGTACGGCTGCGGAGGACGCACTGAGATGCCCGACATCCTGTGGTTCATCATCCGGCGGCTGCTGGCGACGGTGCTGGTCATGCTGGCGCTCAGCCTGGCCGTCTACCTGATCTTCTACGCGATCCCGGCCGACCCGGCCCACCTGGCCTGCGGCAAGCCCTGTACGCCGGATCGCCTCGAGCAGGCGCGTCATTTCATGCAGCTCGACCAAAGCACGATCCAGCAGTACCTGAACTTCCTGAAGGGGATTTTCGCCGGCCGGACATTCGGTGAGGGCGCGGCCGCCGTGCACTGCAACGCACCGTGCTTCGGGTACTCGTTCCCCCTGGCGCGCCCGGTCACCACGCTGATCCTCGACCGGTTGCCGGTGACAGCGTCGATCGCGGTCGGAGCCGCCGTACTGTGGTTGATCATCGGCGTCTCGCTCGGCGTGGTCGCCGCGCTGAACCGGGGCCGCCCGCTCGACCGGCTGGCCGTCGGGGTGGCGCTGATCGGTGTGTCGACGCCGTCGTTCCTGCTCGGCCTGCTGGCGATCCTGGTGTTCGGGTTCTGGCTGAACATGGTCCCGGTCAACGGCTACGTTCCCTTCTCCGAGAGCCCGGTCGACTGGGCGTGGCACCTGGTCACGCCCTGGCTGGTGCTCGCGGTGCTGCAGGCGGCGTCGTACATCAGATTGACCCGGGCGCAGATGCTCGAGGAGCTGAATCTCGACCACATCACCACTGCGCGGGCGAAGGGCGCGGGTGAGGCGCGGGTCGTCGTCACGCACGGGCTGCGCGGTGCGCTGGTGCCGATCGTGACGCTGTTCGGGCTGGACCTCGGTGGTCTGCTCGGCGGCGCGATCCTGACCGAGAAGGTCTTCAGCATGCAGGGACTCGGCGAGTTGCTGATCAGCGCGGTCGGGCAGCTGGACGTTGCCGTGGTCGTCGGGGTCACCCTCTTCTCGGCGTTCCTGATCATCGTCGCGAATCTGGTGGTGGACATAGTGCACGGAGCGCTCGACCCGAGGGTGAGTCATGGCTGAGCCGGTGCTGGAGGTTCACGACCTGCGCGTCACCTTCGATACGGAGGGTGGCCTGGTCCCGGCTGTCGACGGCATCGACTTCTCGGTCGCGGCCGGGCAGACACTGGCGATCGTCGGCGAGTCCGGTTCGGGCAAGAGCGTCAGCTCGGCGGCCGTGATGGGCATCCTGCCGTCGAACGCCGAGGTCAAGGGCGAGGTCCTGCTGGACGGCCGCGAGCTGGTCGGCCTGCCCTCGGACGAGCTGCGCAAGATCCGCGGGAACGACATCGCGCTCGTCTTCCAGGACGCGCTGTCCGCCCTGAATCCGTACTACACCGTCGGCTGGCAGGTCGCCGAGGCATACCGGCTGCACCACGACGTCTCGAAGAAGGCCGCGTTCCAGCGGGCGATCGAGCTGCTCGACAAGGTTGGCATCCCGGACGCCGCGCGGCGGGCGAAGAGCTACCCGCACGAGTTCTCCGGGGGAATGCGGCAGCGGGTCGTGATTGCTATGGCTCTGGTGAACGACCCCCGAGTGCTGATCGCCGATGAGCCGACGACCGCCCTCGACGTGACCGTCCAGGCCCAGATCATGCAGCTGCTGGCCGACGTACAAGAAGAGTTCGGTACGGCGCTCGTCCTGATCTCGCACGATCTTGGCGTGGTCGCCGAGGTGGCGGACGACGTACTGGTCATGTACGCCGGTCGTGCCGCCGAGCGGGGGACTGTCCGGGATCTGTTCCACCGGGCCGCACACCCGTATTCGCTCGGGTTGCTCGGGGCGATGCCGCGGATCGACGTACCGCCGAGGCCGCGGCTGACCACGATTCCCGGGTCGCCGCCGTCGCCGGGGTCGATCAAGACCGGCTGCCCGTTCCAGCCGCGGTGCGCGTACACCGAGCGGGTCGGCGAGCGCTGCATCACCGAGCGGCCCGAGCTCACGCCGCGTCCCGGCGAGGGTGACCACGAGGCTGCGTGCCATCTGGGCCGCCGGCCGGAGGCGGTCGTATGAGTTCCGCAGAGCTGCTGCGCCTCGACGGCGTGCGGAAGTACTTCGGGTTGCGTGGAGCGCCGTGGAGGACGGGGCAGACGGTCAAGGCCGTCGACGGGGTCAGCTTCGTGGTCCGCAAGGGCGAGACGGTCGGGCTGGTCGGCGAGTCCGGTTCGGGGAAGTCGACGTTGGCGCGGGTCGCGACTCGGCTGCTCGATCCGACCTCTGGCCGGGTCGAGATCGGTGGCAAGGACGTGACCCGGTTCCGCGGCCGGCGGTTGCGGCCAGTTCGCCGTACCGTCCAGATGGTCTTCCAGGACCCGCAGGCCTCGCTGAACCCGCGGCAGTCGGTCGGCACCATCCTCAGTACGCCGTTCCGCGCGCAGGGGACCCGGCCTACGCGGGCCCAGCTGATCGAGTTGCTGCACAAGGTCGGTCTGTCCGAGGAGCACCTTGAGCGGTACCCGCACGAGTTCTCCGGCGGTCAGCGGCAGCGGATCGGCATCGCCCGGGCGCTCGCGGTCAGCCCCGACCTGCTGATCTGCGACGAGCCCGTCTCGGCGCTCGACGTCTCCGTGCAGGCCCAGGTGCTGAACCTGCTCGCCGATCTGCGCGACGAGCTCGGTCTCTCGTACGTCGTCGTCGCGCACGACCTGGCCGTCGTTCGGCAGGTGGCGAGCCGGGTCGCGGTGATGTACCTCGGCACGATCGTCGAGGAGGGGCCGTCCGACCAGGTGTACGCGGCGCCGGCCCATCCGTACACGAAGGCCCTGCTCTCGGCGGTGCCCGTCCCCGAACCCGGGGTGACGCGGGACCGCATCGTGCTGACGGGCGACGTACCGACACCGATCTCACCACCGTCGGGATGCCCGTTCCGGACCCGCTGTTACAAGGCCGAAGACGTCTGTGCCACTACTCGACCGGTCCTCGAACCCGTCAACGGCCAGACTGAGCATCGCGCCGCCTGTTACTTCCCCGAGCCCCCACCCTCCTGAGAGGACACGATGAAACACATCACCCGAGCGGTCGCGGTCGCGGCCGTCCTGGCGTTGGCGGCCACCGCCTGCAACGCCAACGACAAGTCCGGTCCGAGCGGTGGTGGCTCATCGGCGGCCGCCGAGGCGGGCGGCACGCTGCAGTTCCTGAGCACCAGCAAGGAGATCAACTTCGACCCGGCCAAGAGCCAGAACCTCGGGACGAGTGCGATCCACCTGATCCTGCGCGGGCTGACGGCGTGGAAGACCTCGCCGGACAAGGCCACCGAGCTGGTCCCGGACCTGGCCACCGACACCGGTCAGGTCAGTGACGGCGGCAAGACCTGGACGTACAAGCTCAAGCCGGGCCTGAAGTACGCCGACGGTTCGACGATCGTTGCCGCCGACATCAAGTACGGGATCGAGCGCTCGTTCGCACCGGAACTGTCCGGTGGCCTGGGCTACCACAAGTCGCTACTGGTCGGCGGCGACAAGTACACCGGCCCGTACAAGAACGCGTCGCTCGCGTCGGTGGAGACGCCGGACGACACCACGATCATCTTCAAGCTGAACAAGGCATTCGGCGACTGGCCGTGGATCGCCAGCATGCCGGCCTTCTCGCCGGTGCCGAAGAAGGCCGACACCGACCCGGCCCACTATGGCGAGAAGCCGATGGCCAGCGGTCCGTACCAGGTCAAGTCGTACCAGCCCGGCTCGAAGCTCGAACTGGAGCGCAACCCGAACTGGGACAAGGCCAGCGACCCGGCCCGTACCGGCCTGCCGGACGCCTTCGTCTGGCAGATGGGGCTGGAGGCCAACACCGTCAACCAGCGCCTGATCCAGGACGCGGGCGACGACAAGACCGCCGCCGCGACCGGCGTCAGCATCCCGGCCGCACTGATCCCGACCGTGACCGGCAACCCGGCCGTCAAGGCGCGCGTCGCCACCTCGCCGTCCGGTGCGCTGCAGTACTTGGCGATGAACAACAAGCGCGGCCCGCTGGCGAATGTTGAGGTCCGTAAGGCGATCCAGTACGCCGTCGACAAGCAGGCGGTCCAGGTAGCAGAGGGCGGACCGGAGTTCGGCGGTGAGATCGCTTCGACGCTGATCACGCCCGGCATCGAGGGCTACACGAAGTACAACACCTACGAGGCGTCGCCGGCGGGCGACCCGGAGAAGGCCAAGCAGCTGCTGGCCGCGGCCGGGGTTTCCAACCTGCGCCTCACGATGGTCGCGGACAACGCCACCGGTCTGTCGGTCGCGCAGGCGATCCAGCAGGGCCTCAAGCGGGCCGGCATCACGGTCGACATCAAGCCGCTGGACAGCGAGCCGCTGAGCGACCTGATCACCGGCAACAAGCCGGACTACGACCTCACCGTGTCGAGCTGGCTGCCGGACTTCCCGAGCGCGATCGGCAACATCCAGCCGCTGTTCGCGACCTCGGAGATCGGCAACGGCGGGTACAACATCTCCCGCTACTCCAACCCGGCGGTCGACACCGCGATCAACGCGGCCACGGCCGAGCCCGACAAGGCCAAGGCAGCCGCCGCCTGGGCCGCGCTGGACAAGCAGATCATGAACGACGCCCCGCTCGTCCCGCTGCTGTACGCGCGCAACGCGTTCCTGCACGGCTCGAAGGTGCAGAACTTCTACCTGCCGCCGTACCCGCCGTACCCGAACACGCTGATCATGGGCCTCAGCAAGTAGTTAGGTCCGGCCTTCTTTTTCCTGGGCCTCGAAGAGGGTCGGCTGGGTCTCGGCATCGAGTCCCCAGTCGGCCCTCATCACTGTGTACCCGGCCTTCTCGGCCACTGCGCACACCTTGATGTCGTCGTCGACCAGTACGGCGATCGGTCGTTCTGCGGAGAGTTTTGTGAGCCGGTCGAGTTTCATCTGGGCTCCGGCGCGGCGGTCGGTGTTCCGCCGCATGTAGACCGTGCCCTCGGGGAAGCCGTTGTCCTTCAGCCACTTGAGCGTGTCGCGTCTGAGGCGCTCCGGGCGGCCGGTCAGGTAGACGATCTCGTGGTCGGCCGCGAGCGTCGTCGCAACGGCCAGCCCTTCGTCCAGCACGGCGTCGTTCTTGGCCTCCGCGAAGAACGAGTCCCAGTCCTTCGGCTTGCGCTCCAGGTAATGGATCCGCCGGCTCGTGTCGGACAAGGTCGCGTCGATGTCGAGTACGGCGTACGGGCGTTGGTCGTCAGGCACGATCACGAGTTTCCCAGGTACGGCGGTCGATCGCGTACTCGACCTCACCGAACTCGGTCCCCGGCAACGGATCCTCGAACTGCTCATGGAAGAGCCGGGTGAACCGAAGCCCCGACCGCCGCATCACCGCCCGCGACCTGTGATTGACCGCCATCGTGTCGGCGACCACCCGATCCATGCCGAGCTCGGCGAACGCGTAGTCGATCAGCATCCGCGTCCCCTCGGTCGCATACCCCTTACCCCAGGCCTTGCGATTCAGCCGATACCCCACATCCACCGTCCCGGCCTCCGCAGTCGGCTGCAACCCGAACCACCCCACGAACGCCCCGCCGTCCTTCACCTCGGCCGCGAACGTCCCCAGCCCCGGATGCTCGTCGTACACCCTGAGCATCCCCGGCAACACCTCCCGCACGATCTCCTCCCGCGGCGTCACCTCCCCGGTCAGAAACCGCATCACCTCCAGATCCGAATCCAGCTCGGCAAGCAGCCCAACATCCTCATCCGTAAACCGCCGCAACTCCAGCCTCTCCGTCTCCACCCCGCCACCCTCCCAC
>NZ_SMKA01000145.1 GCF_004348455.1 Kribbella albertanoniae | reverse complement strand
GGGGCGGTCGGGGGGTGGGAAGCAGAGGGTTTCGTCTTCCCACCAGGCGATGGCCGAGTACGCCGCTTCCAGGACACTGCCGTCGCTGTCGAGGAGGATGATTTCGTCGGCTCGGTGCGGGGCGGCGTCCTTGAGTTTGCCCAGGAGTTCCAGGTCGGGGCCCTTGACGCGAGGGGCTGTTCGAGGGTCGGGACCTTCGTGGACGGCAACCCGGACCCGGCCGCCGGTGGTGGGGGCGGGGCGGCGCTGGACGGTGAGTTCGCCGGTGTCGTGGAGTTCGAAGCGGGGGAACCAGCGGCCGAAGCCCGGGAGGCGTCGTACTTGCTGCTCCCAGAAGGGGGCCGCGTCGACACCGACTGCCGCGCACGAGCCGACGAAACGGTCGCGGTGCAGGTCGAGACCCCGCACTGCGCCGTCGGTTACCAGGAACGAGTCCGCGACCTGCAATCCCATCTCCACCCCTTACCTGGCCCCGACCGTGGCCGTTGCCTTGAGCACCATTTCGTCGTACTCGGCGACCGGTTCGGAGTCGAGCACGATCGCTCCCCCGGCACCGATCACCGTCTCGTCCGGCGTCAGGACCGCCGTCCGGATCACCACGCTCAGGTCCGCCCGGCCGTCCACCGTCAGGTACCCGAGGGCGCCGGAGTAAACGCCGCGAGCGCTCGGCTCGAGTTCGTCGAGCAGCTCCATCGTGCGGATCTTCGGCGCCCCGGTCATCGACCCGGGCGGAAAACACGCCCGTACGGCGTCGACCGCGCTCACGTCGGATCGCAGCTGACCGCGAACCGTGGTGACCAGTTGATGCACCGTGCGGTAGCTCTCGACCTGCATCAACTGCGGCACCTGCACCGAACCGGGCCGACTGACCCGACCGAGGTCATTGCGGATCAGGTCGACGATCATCAGGTTCTCGGCGCGGGTCTTCTCGTCCTCGGCCAGCGCCTTCGCCGCGAGCTTGTCCTGGAACGGATCCAGATCGCGCGGCGCGGTCCCCTTGATCGGGCGGCACTCGGCCCACCCGTCCGCATCCACGGTCAGGAAGCGTTCCGGCGACGAGCTCGCCACGGCCAGATCGCCGTACCGGAGGAAGGCCGCGTACGGCGCTGGGTTCGCGGCGCGCTGCCAGCAGAAGAAACCGAACGGGTCCGGTACGGCGGGGAGCCGGACGCGGTTCGTCAGACAGACCTCGTACGTTTCGCCGGCCTCGAGCGCGGTCATGCAGCGCTCGATCGCGGCCAGGTACGACCGTCGGTCCAGCTCCAGATGGGCTTCGAGATCGAGGTCGGCGATCGCCGGCCGGACCACCCCCGTCATCGACCAGTCGGCGGCTGCCCGTTCGGCGCGATCGAGCCAAGCGTCCCCCGGGCCGACTGCCACCAGGAACGTCAGGTCCCGATCGTGGTCGATCACGATGAAGCGGTCCGCCCAGATCCACAACGCGTCCGGGGTCGAGGCGACATGGGCCGCCGTACCGCCGGTGAGTGACTTCAGCTCGTATCCGAAGTAACCGACGTACCCGCCGTTGAAGTAGCCGTCGAGGACCTCCGGCGGCTCACCTGTGTGCGACGCAAGAAGGCTCGCCAGCTCGGCGAAGACGTCACCGTCGGCGGCATCGCGGACCAGGACGTCGGAGCCGGTCCCGAGGACCGAGATCCGGCGCGCGGCGCGGTCGGTCAGGCTGCCGTCGAGCCAGAACGCGACCGGCTCGGCCGCCAGCAGCTCGCGGTAGACCGTCTCACCGTCGAGCGCCCGGTCCACGGTCCGCACGGACCAGCTCAGCGCAGCACCCACAGGCACACGCTACTTCCCCGCCGGGCGATGCCAGCGGGCAGATCAGCCTGGCAGTGTTTAACCGGTGAGGGCGACCTTCCCGCGCATGGCCGTGATCCGGCGGATCGGGATCGCGACCTCGAGGCCGTCCTTCGACTCGGCACGGTCCGCGAGCCACTCACTCGCGGTGTCCCGGCGGACGTCCGGCGTACCGGGCAGGTAGAGCGCGTTCACCAGCCGGCGCGCGTCGTCGGCGCCGCGGATCGTGTACACGTACCGCTCGCGCTGACTCTCCATGATGTCGAACCCAGCGTGCCGGAGCTTGTCCTTCAGCTCGGTGATCTCGCCACCGGCCGGGAACTGCGGGGTCGACCGCAGCCGCGTGGTCAGCCCGCTCAGCGTCCGGATGTCACCGCGCCGCAGCGGGCGGACGGCCGGGACGATCGCGGCCAGCACTCCCCCGCGGCGCAGAACCCGCGCGGCCTCGGCCAGTACGTCGGGGAGCGGCTGGAGCACCATCAGCCCCATCGAACACGTGACGACGTCGAAGACCTCGTTCGCGAACGGCAGGTGCAGGGCGTCGGCCTGGACCTTCGGACCGGGCGCCCCGGCGAGCTGGGCCGCGTTGTTGTCGACCCCGACCACCCAGCGCCCGTACAGCTCGCGGGCCACCGGCCCGTTGCCGCAGGCGAGGTCGAGGACGCGCCGGGCTTCGCCGGACACAGCTCGGACCAGCCATCGGTACGGCGTGTGGTCGCCGGCGGTGGCGCGGGACAGGAGGGCTTCGGTGCTGCCCGGGGCCGCGGTGTGGAACTCCCGCAGGTACTCCGGCCAGTCGATGACGTTTTCGGACATTTCAGCGAGACGGTACCCGCTGAGCACTCGTCGTACCGCATCGAGTGCTCAGCGTTAACGTTCCCTTGACTTCAGCCGAGTCCTCAGACCAGGCTGACGAAGATGTGACCGGCGGTCTCGTCGCTGATCACGCCACCGGCTTCACGGCTGCCGACCAGCACGCCCTCGGCGTCGAGGGCCGAGTCGACCTCGCGGCCCGGCAGCGCGCCGGCCTTGCGGAGCACCGACATCGCGTTGTCGTCGGTCTGCACCGGCTCGGCGATCCGCCGGACCAGCACCCGCACGCTCTGGCCGGTGGCCTGGTCGAGCACCTTGTCCAGCGGCTCGACGCCGATCCGGAAGTCCTCGATCCCGCTGGCCTGGCCGTCGGTGAGCAGCTCCTCCAGGCCCGGAATCGGGTTCCCGTACGGCGACTCGGTCGGGTTGTCGAGGATCTTCAGCAGCCGCAACTCGACCGCGTCACTCATCACGTGCTCCCAGCGGCAGGCCTCGGCGTGCACGTCCTCCCACTCGAGCCCGATCACGTCGACCAGCAGCCGCTCGGCCAGCCGGTGCTTCCGCATCACCCGGACGGCCTGCTTGCGACCGACAGCAGTGAGCTCGAGGTGCCGGTCACCCTCGACCGTGACCAGACCGTCACGCTCCATCCGCGCCACCGTCTGACTCACCGTCGGCCCGGACTGGTGCAACCGTTCGGCGATCCGCGCGCGCAGCGGCAGGATGCCTTCTTCCTCGAGTTCGTAGACGGTCCGCAGGTACATCTCCGTGGTATCGATCAGCTCGCTCACGACATCCATTGTCGCTTATGTGAGCAAGTCTTCCCGCATTGCCACGGGTACTGGCTCAGGATGCCGGATGTGACAGCAATGATGTGGTTCCGCCGCGACCTGCGATTGGGTGACAACCCGGCCCTGCTGGACGCCGTAAGTGCTGGTGACGGCCGGGTCCTCGGCGTGTTCGTGGTCGATCCGTTGCTCTGGAAGCGTTCTGGCGATCGGCGGCGTGAACACTTGGCCACCTCGTTACGGGGGCTCTCGGAGGCGATGGGTGGGCGGCTCGTTGTGCGGTCAGGTGATCCGGCGACAGTGATCCCAGCGCTGACGCATGAGGTTGGTGCTGTGAGTGTTCACATCAGTGCGGACTACGCGCCGTACGGGCAGGAACGCGACAAAGAAGTTGAAGCCGCATTGAACTGTCCGCTGGTCGCCACCGGTTCGCCGTACGCGATCGCTCCGGGCCGGATCGTCAACCAGCAGGACCGGCCGTACCAGGTGTTCACGCCGTACTTCCGCGCCTGGCTCGAGCACGGCTGGCGGCAACCGGTCGAAGCCCCGCAGGACGTGCAGTGGGTCAAGGCGGACAGCGAGGCCCTGCCGGAGGGTGCTGCCGCAGGCGAGGACGCCGCACGACAACACTGGCAGGCGTATCTCGATGACGTTGCACAGTACGACGACGTCCGCGACCGGCCCGATCTCGACGGCACCTCCCGGATGTCGATCCCGTTGAAGTACGGCGAGATCCACCCGCGAACGATGTTGGCCGACCTCGCCCGCAGACGCAGCGGCGGCGCAGAGTCGTACCGGCGGGAGCTTGCCTGGCGCGAGTTCTGCGCCGACCTGCTCGCCCGCAACCCGCAAGCAGCCTGGAAACCGTTACGCAGCGAGTTCGACAAGATGGCGTACGACGAACCTGGCGACCAACTCGCGGCCTGGCAGCAGGGGCGGACCGGCTACCCGTTCGTGGACGCCGGGATGCGGCAACTGGCAGCGTCGGGTTTCATGCACAACCGGGTCCGGATGGTCGTCGCGTCGTTCCTGGTGAAGGACCTTCACGTGCACTGGAAGTACGGCGCCCGCTGGTTCATGCAGTCGTTGCGGGACGGCGATCTCGCGTCGAACTCACTCAACTGGCAGTGGGTGGCCGGCTGCGGTGCGGACGCGTCGCCGTACTTCCGGATCTTCAACCCGGTCGGCCAGGGACTGAAGTTCGACCCGGACGGCGAGTACGTCCGCCGCTGGATCCCCGAACTGCGCGACCTCAACGGCAAGACCGCCCACGAACCCTGGAAGTACGGCGGCGCCGACGGCTACCCCGACCCGATCGTCGACCATGCCGAGGCCCGCCGGGAGGCGCTCCGGAGGTACGAGGCGATCAAGGCTTGACCGGCGCTTCATCGCTACCCCTATAGTACTAGGTAACTAGATGAATGGGGTTGGAGATGATCGAGTTCCATCTGGACGGGCGGTCGGGGGTGTCGCCGTACCAGCAGATCGTTCAGCAGGTGCGGAATGCGCTCCGGCTCGGCCTGCTGCGGGAGGGGGACCAGTTGCCGACCGTGAAGGATGTGGTCGCGGCGCTGGCGATCAACCCGAACACGGTGCTCAAGGCGTACCGCGAGCTTGAGCACGAGGGCCTCGTGCAGGCCAAGCCCGGTCGCGGCACCTTCGTGACGCGCACGCTGACCGACAACACGCTCGCCGCGCACGGTCCCCTCCGTCAGGACCTGCGGCGCTGGCTCACCAAGGCCCGCAAGGCCGGCCTGGACGACGAGAGCATCGAGGCGTTGTTCCTCACGACGTTTCGGTCCGCCTCTCAGGAGGGGGTCGCATGAACGCCGCCCTGCAAGCACACGGACTGGGGAAGAAGTACGGCCGCCGGTGGGCGCTGACTGACTGCGACCTCGAGGTCCCGTCCGGCCATGTCGTCGGACTCGTCGGGCCGAACGGCGCCGGCAAGAGCACGTTGCTCAACTTGTCGGTGGGGATGTTGTCACCGACCACCGGATCGGTCGAGGTGCTCGGCCAGCCGGCCGGAACCCAGCAGGCCAAGGTCGGGTACGTCGCTCAGGACACCCCGACCTACGCCCGGCTGAGCGTGGCCGACCACCTGCGACTCGGCGCGCACCTCAACCCGGAGTGGGACGATTCCCTAGCCCAGCAACGGATCCAGCGGCTCAGGCTGGATCCGAAGCAGCGCGCCGGGAAGCTGTCCGGCGGCCAGCGGGCGCAGCTCGCGTTGACGCTCGGCCTGGCCAAGCGTCCGGAGCTGCTGATCCTCGACGAACCGGTGGCCGCGCTCGATCCCTTGGCCCGGCGCGAGTTTCTCCAGGATCTGATGGAGGCAGTGGCCGAGCAGGAGCTCAGCGTCGTGCTGTCTTCACACCTCGTCTCCGATGTCGAGCGGTCGTGCGACTACCTGGTCGTGCTGGTCGATTCACGAGTGCAGGTCAACGGCGAGATCGACACCCTGCTGGCGACACACCACCGGCTCACCGGGCCCCGCCGTACGGCGAAGGAACTGCCCGGCGACCAGTACGTGGTGAACGAGAGCCACACCGATCGGCAGTCGTCCTTCCTGATCCGGACCGACCGGCCGATCCTCGACCCGTCATGGTCGGTCACCCAGCTCACGCTCGAGGACCTGGTGCTGGCCTACATGGGCCGCGAGGTTCAGTCCGAGCGTCCCGTTCTGGAGGTGCAGCGATGATCTGGCTGACCTGGCGGCAGTTCCGCGTCCAGTTCCTCGTGATCGCCTCGGTCGTGCTCGCGGCCGCCGTCCTGTACGCGGCGACCGGGCCCGGCCTGGCCGACGACTACCAGCGGTTCGCGGACAACTTCATCAAGAACCTCGCGTTCGCCCGGCTCAATCCCGTGCTCTACCAAGTCGGCCTGGCCCTCCTGTACGCCGTACCTCCGATCATCGGCGCTTTCTGGGGCGCACCGCTGATCGCGCGCGAACTGGAGACCGGGACGCATCGGCTCGTCTGGGGTCAGAGCATCTCGCGGTGGCGCTGGCTGGCCACGAAGGTCGGCGTCGGCGGGCTGGGCACGATCGTGGTCACCGGAGCGCTCAGCCTGGCCGTGACGTGGTGGTCCTCGCCGATCGACAAGGCGATCAACGCGGGCCAGGAGTCGAACTTCTACCTGCCGCGGATGTTCCCAGTGACGTTCTCCGGTCGCGGCCTGGTCCCGATCGGGTACGCCGTTTTCGCGTTCGCGCTCGGGGTCGCGATCGGCCTCGCGGTACGGCGTACTCTCGTCGCTCTCGCGGTCACGCTGGCCGTGGTGATCCTGGTGCAGATCCTCGCGCCGACGCTGATCCGGCCGCACCTGATGGCACCGACCGACCAGAACACCGTGGCGACCGCGGACAACCTGCGTGGCTTCATGATCAGCGGACCCGGTCCAGACGCGGAGATCAAACAGATCGAAGTGGGGATCAACGCCGTCGGCGGGTGGAAGCTGACCGACGAGACCGTCGACAAGTCCGGCAAGGTCGCCACCCTGCCCAAGTGGGTGATCGACTGCGAGCCGAACGGACCGAACGAGCGAGCGACCTCACCCAAAGCCGCAGCCTGCTTCCAGCGAATGGCCGACGAAGGCTACAGCCAGCACGTCCGCTACTTCACTGCCGACAAGTTCTGGGCTTTGCAGTGGCGCGAGTTCGGTCTGTTCCTGCTCCTCGCGTTCGGGCTGCTCGGCTTCACCTTCTGGCGGATCCGGCGCGACCTTTCCTGAGCTTTCGGACGAGAAGAGCCAAGCCCAGCAGTACGGCGGCCGCGACAGCTGAGCGCCAGGGCAAGGTGACCGCGAGTCCGAGGCAACCCAGCAGGCCGATCACGTTGATGGCTCGGGGCCAGCGACGCTGGTCGGCCGGCTGGGTGAACGCGGAGGCGTTGGCGATGGCGTAGTACAGGAGGACGCCGAACGAGGAGAAGCCGATCACGCCGCGAAGGTCGGTGGTGAGGACGAGGGCTCCGACGACGATCGCGAGTACGACCTCCGCCCGATGCGGCACCTGGTACCGCGGATGGACAGCAGCCAGCCAGCCCGGCAGATCGCGATTGCGGGCCATCGCCAGCGTCGTACGGCCGATGCCTGTGATGAGGGCGAGAAGTGCGCCCAGGCTCGCGAGCGCGGCACCGATCCGGACGATGGGTACCGCCCAAGCTGCGCCGACGGCATCGACCGCGGCGGCGAGTGGCGCCGTACTGGCTGCGGGGTCGACGACTCGCAGGAGCATCACGGCGACGAGCAGGTAGATGACGATGGCGATCGTCAATGCGATGGTGATCGCGCGGGGGATGGTGCGCTCGGGTTCGCGCACCTCCTCCCCCATCGTGGCGATCCGTGCGTAGCCGGCGAAGGCGAAGAACAGCAGGCCTGCCGCCTGAAGGACTCCGTGCACCGAGGTGTCCGTGATCGCGGGTAGGTCGTGGGAGGTGCCGCCGGTGCCGAGGAGCACCACGACGAGTGTCAGGACCGCGAGGCTGCAGGCGACGAGGATCTTGGTCAGCCGGGCCGTCCTGGTCACGCCGCGATAGTTGACCGCCGCCAGCGCGGCCACGGCCAGCAACGCGACCAGCCTTCGAGCCCAGCCATCGAGCGGTACGGCGTACGTGGCGAAGGTGAGCGTCATCGCGGCGCACGACGCGGTCTTGCCGATGACGAAACACCAGCCGGCCGCGAATCCCCACCACTCACCCAGCCGCTCCCGGCCGTAGACATAGGTGCCTCCGGCAACCGGATAGACCGCTGCGAGCTGAGCGGACGACACGGCGTTGCAGTAGGCAACGACCGCAGCGATCAGCAGCCCGATCAGCAGACCCGAGCCGGCCGCCTGCGCGGCCGGTTGCCAGACCACGAACACGCCGGCGCCGACCATCGAGCCGACTCCGATCGCGACCGCGTCGGTCAGGCCGAGGCGGCGCGCGAGTCCGGGCTGCGACTGGGGTGCGGGCTGCGACTGGGCTGTGGGCACGTCAGTCGCCCGCCGCCATCGCCGCGGCGATCTTCCGTTCGGCATCGGCCACGACCTCCTCGGGTGCTGCGGGCAGCAGGTCGGCCCACAGCGGAAGCATCTCCCGCCGCGCTTCCAGCATGCCCAGCGGCCTCGGGTAGAACCACACGTGGAAGTGCGAGGAGCCGTCGCCCCAGCGGTAGATGTGCACCCGGGCGATGTCCCCGAGGGCGAGGATCGCGCGCTCGACCCGCGCGACCACCGGGCCGTAGCTCGCGGCGAGCCGGTCCGGCAGGTCGGCGAAGGAGTCGTGGTGAGCACGAGTGGTCAGCCAGACGATGCCGGGGATCGTGACGTCGGTGGACCGGATCAGCGCCCAGTCGTCGTTGACCCACAGCGGCGGCCGGTGCTCGGACTGCTCGTAGTTCGCCAGCCAGTCGCACAGGCCACACGGGTCGCCACCGGGTTCGCCGACGCGCGGCGGCTCGGGGATCACGCGGGGCTGCGGTTCGCGGCGGATCAGGGGTTCGGCGTACGGAAGAGTCATGGCGGAGCCTCCAGACGGTGGTTTCCACCAGTGAAACATGGTCGTTGCAGTTTTTGCAACCGCCATGTTGCATCAGATGAGACCGCGGAGCACCAGGTCGACGGTCAGCCCGCGGACCCTGGCCCGGGACCAGTGATGGCGGCCCCGCATGTGCACGTAGGTGAAGGTGGCCGCGACCATCAGCACCTCGGCGACGTCACTGATCCGGCCATGCGGGTGCAGCGTCCCGTCCGCCTCGCCGTCGCGGAGGAACCGCTCGAAGGGGGCGATGAACGACACCGGGCCGCTGCGCGCCTGCTCCTGATGGAAGACCAGATCCGACGAAAGCATCAACGGCAGATGCCGGTCGATCACGTCGAACAAGGCTTCCAGCGTCCGGATCAGCCCTTCACGCCCGGTCCCGGAACCGGCCAGCACCGGCCACATCGTGTCCCGGTAGTCCTCGGCCAGGGCGTCCAGCAGCGAGTTGAGCAAGAGCTCGACGGTGAGCCCTTGCCGCCAGAGCGTGACGCGCGAGCGGCCCACCTTCTCGGCCACCCGTTCCAGCGTGACCCCGGACCAGCCGTGCTCGGCCAGTACGGCGATGGTCGCCGTACGGAGCGTCTCGTCCACCATCACGGTCATCCCGGCCGGCTCCTCGACTGCGCCTAGTGTGTGCCTGTTGTGTGCCAGTAGTGTGCGCTGTTGTGCAACACTACCGTTGCACGGCACCATGACTGTACCAAGCCGACGAGGAGTTGCCGTGACCACCAGAACCGACCTCACGCTCCAGCTCACCGACCAGGAGCGAACCGGCCTGACCGCCCTCGCAGCCGGCCTCCGCGCAGTCGCCGAATCCGACCTGACCGAGGAAGACGCCCTGGTCGCCGCCCTCGAGCTGGCCCTCACCCGCCTGATCGAAGACTTCGAGGTCCCGGCCCCCGACGTACGCGAGCAGGTCCACCGCGCCCGCGACGACCTCCGCGCCCACTGGATCCGCGGCAGCGCAACCCTCTAACCAGCTGCCCACCCCCGGCCATCCGCCCGGGTCGTCGCGTTGCACCCCGCCCACACGAACGGATATCAGCCCGTGTTGCCCCTTCTGAGCCCTCGCAAGGGGGCAGAACGGTCAACATCGACGGATATCAGGCCGTGTGATCCGGGGGCCGGGTCAGGCTTTGAGCAGGCCCAGGAGGCGGGTTACTTCGGCGGCTACTGCGGATCGGGCGGGGCCTAGGTATTTGCGGGTGTCGACCAGCGCCGGGTTGTCGGTGAGGGTTTGGCGGACCGAGGCGGTGAAGACGTTGTTGAGGTGGGTGGCGATGTTGACCTTGGTCATGCCGGCTTCGACGGCGCGGGTGAGGTCGGGGTCGGCTACGCCGGAGGAGCCGTGCAGGACGAGCGGTACGGCGACGGCTGCGTGCAGCTCGGCGATCAGGGCGAAGTCGAGGGTGGCGGTGCGCTCGGTCATGGCGTGGGAAGAACCGACGGCGACGGCGAGGGCGTCGACGCCGGTGGCTTCGGCGAAGGCGACTGCTTCGTCGGGGCGGGTGCGGGCGCCGGGGGCGTGCACGCCGTCCTTGCCGCCGACCTCGCCGATCTCGGCCTCGACGAAAACCCCGTGGTCGTGGCAGAACTTGGTCACCTCGGTGGTCGAGGCGACATTGTCGGCGTACTCGAGCTTCGAGGCGTCGTACATGACCGAGGTGAAGCCGAGCTGAACCGCCTCGGTGACGAGGTCGCGGTCCATCGCGTGGTCGAGGTGGACGACCACCGGGACCGTCGCGGCGGCCGCTGCCGCCAGGGTGGCAACGCCGATCGGCTTCAGCGCGCCGTGGTACTTGACCGCGTTCTCGCTGATCTGCAGCACGACCGGTGTTCCGGCCTGCTCGGCGCCGGCGATCAGCGCGGTGGCGTGCTCGAGCTGGATGACGTTGAACGCACCAACCCCACGACCCGCCTTGGCGGCGGCCAGCACAACCTCGGCTCCGGAAACCAACGGCATGAGTTCTCCCTTATTTTACAGTGACCTGAGGCTGCCACCGTCGATACGCAGCCAGGTCGATGTCTCCGGCAACGGGTGTCAGCACGGCAGCAGCGGAGGCCGCGACGGCAGACTTCAGTACGACGGACCAGTCGGGCTCGGGTGAATCCGCGACGGCGGCCGCGACGACCGCCGTACAGGCATCTCCGGCGCCGGTCGGGTTCCCGCTGACCCGCTCGACCGGGAGTGCACGCCAGACACCTTTGTTGCTGGCAGCAACCATTCCACGAGGGCCGTCGGTGACCACAGCGGCCTTCGCACCAAGCTCGACCAGCTGCCGCGCACCATCCTCAACCTCGGTGTCACCAACAGCTTCGCGCAGCTCGGCAGCGTTCGCGCGAACCACCGCACCCGCCTTAGCGGCCGCCAGCAGCGCATCTCCCCCGGCGTCAATGACAGTCAGTACGTCGTGATGCCGCGCGCGGACTGCGATTTCGGCGTACGCGTCGGCGGGCAGGCCGGGCGGAATACTGCCCGAACAAGCCAGCACACCAAGGCGTCCCCACGGCATCCGCTCACCAAAAGCGCGCCACTCATCGGCCGAGACCGACGGACCGGCCTCGTTGAAGATCGTCGCGTCACCGTCGACTCCGTTGACGATGGCAACGGTCCGCCGGGTCTCCCCCGCGATCGGCGTCAGCAACGCGGTCAGCCCGGCATCGAACAACTCGGCGGCGACCGCCTCACCAGTGACTCCACCGACAAAACCCAGCACCAGAACGGGATGCCCGAGCGTGGCTGCGACCCGGGCAACATTCACACCCTTGCCGCCAGCGCGCGACCGAATCGTACTGACCCGATGACTGCCACCAACCACCAACTCGGGGACCTCGTAGGTGACGTCCAACGCGAGGTTGAGCGTGACCGTGCCGACTAATCCAGCCATGCGCCGGCCCGCATCACCTTCTGGACGGAGTACTCGTCGTCCAGCAGCACCAGGTCGGCGCGACGGCCGGTCTCGATCGCACCGACGTCGTACCAGCCGAAGGTCTGGGCGGGGGTCGTCGAGGCCATCCGGGCCGCGTCGACGAGCGACGTACCGGCCTTGACGGCGTTGCGGAAGGCAACGTCCATGGTCAAGGTGCTGCCGGCGATCGAGTGCGGGGGCTTGGCGAGCGTGGCCAGACCATCCTTGACGTCGACCTCGAGGTTGCCGATCTTGTAGTGACCGTTCCCCATCCCGGTCGCCTCCATCGCGTCGGTGATCAGCGCGATCCGATGCACACCGGCCGCGGCCAGCGCGACCCGCACGACCTGCGGATCCAGGTGCATCCCATCGTTGATCACCTCGAGCAGCAACCGCTCATCGTTGATCGCGGCACCTACCGGACCCGGGTCGCGGTGATGGAACGGCCGCATCCCGTTGAAGAGATGCGTCGCAACCGTGGCGCCCGCGTCGGCACCGGCGATCATCTGCTCGTACGTCGCATCCGTGTGCCCGAGCGCAGCCACCGCACCGGCGTCGACGACCTGGCGGATCGCGTCCAGCCCGTGTTCGAGCTCCGGCGCGATCGTCACCATCCGTACGACGTCGCTCAGGACCTTGGTCACATCGTCCGCGACCGGGTCCCGCAGCAGCGTCGGCTCATGCGCACCGCAGCGCGCCTCGGAGAGGAACGGTCCTTCGAGGTGGACACCGTTGATGATGCCGTCGGTGACCAGGTCTGCCAGGCAGGCGGTCTGCGAGGCCAGCAGGTCCAGCGGTCCGGTGACCAGGCTGGCCATGGTGGTCGTCGTACCGTGCTTGGCGTGGAAGGCCGCGACCTTGCGCGCCTCCTCTGGGTCGGTCGTCGAGTACGACGATCCGCCGCCACCGTGGGTGTGGATGTCGACGAACCCAGGGACGACCGTCACGTCGCCGAGGTCCTCGGGGCGCTTGCCGTCGGCCGGCATCCCCTCGGACCGGCGGCCGTAGGCCAGGATGTCGGAGTCGACGACCTGGATCCAGGCACTCTCCAGAACGTCGTCCGGCGTGACGAGGCGGCCCACCCGATAGGTCGTCATTTCAGCTCCTCGATTCGATCCCAGGCGTAGAGCGCGGCGCCGAGGCAGCCGGCTTCCTCCCCCAGCACGGCGGCCACGATCTCGGGCTCGCGCTGGAACGTCAGGCGTGCGTGCACCCCGTCGCGCAGCGGCTGCAGCAGCGTCTCGCCGGCGCCGACCAGCCCGCCGCCGATCGCGATCCGGGTCGGCGCGACCAGGGTGGTGTAGAGGACGAGCGCATCGACGAGGACGTTCAGAGCGTCGTGCCAGACCTCAGCGGCGATCTCGTCACCGGCGGCGAGCAGCTCCAGCACCTCGCGGGAGCCGTCCACGATCCGGCCGGACCGAGCGGCGTACCGGCGGGCCAGTGCGGCCGCGGACGCAACGGTCTCGAGGCAACCCCACTGGCCGCAGGCGCAGAGCTCGGCGGCGTCGCCGTGGATGAAGCGGCTGTGACCGAGTTCACCGGCGTACCCGTCACCGCTGACGAGGCGACCGTCGATCACCATCGCGGCCGCGATCCCGGTACCGAGCGGCAGGAAGAGCGAATTGGTGGTCCCCTTCAACGCGCCCTGCCGGAGCTCGGCGTACCCACCGGCCCGGACATCGTGCGCAAGAACGACCGGTACGTCGTTGCCGACCGCGGCGACCAGCTCCGTGCGGACCGGTGTCGCGGCCCAGGCCAGGTTCTCGGCGACGACCGTGCCGGTCTCGGCGTCGATGATGCCGGGCACGACCACACCGATCGCACGGACCCGGTGACCGTCCGCAGTAGCCTTCTGGCCGAGTTCGACGACGGTCTCCAGCAGTGCGTCGAGCACGGCGCGGCCCCCGGCGGCCCGGGGAGTCGGCCTGGTCTCCCGGTGCAGCACGGCACCGTCGGCGGCGACCAGGCCGCACTTCATCCGGGTTCCACCGAGATCGACGGCAACCACGACTTCACTGGGGTCCACGGAGCGCCATTATGCAGCGTTACCCGGTAGTCCGAACATCCATGAACATTCTCCGGACAAAGCATCACTCCCTGTGGTCACTTGGTTTCAGGCGCGCAACCCCCGGTCGAACGCCGCCACCAGGAACGCGATCAGGTTCTCCGCGAGCTTTCCTGGGTCCTCCAGCTCCGCTCCACCAGGTGCCGGCGTGAGCGCCTGCGACTGGTGCAGCGCGAGCAGTCCGAGCATGTTCACGTACCCGAACGCGACCGCCTCGGGCGCCGAGTGCGGCAACGCCGTCCGGAGCGCCGCCAGATACCGCGCCTCGATCGGATCGGACTCGGCGACGTACAGCTCGCGAATCCGCTGACTCGGATCGAACGCGATCCGTCCGATGAACCGCGCCACCACCGCACCCCGCTCACCGCGGCGCAGGACCAGGTCCAGACCGGGCTCGACGAAGGCCCGGATCAGCTGCTCGGCCGACGGCGTACCGGCGGCCTCCAGTTGGTCCAGCCGACGCCGGCGCTCGGTGTTGACCGGCGCCATCGCGCGCGCCACCGCCGCCCGCAGCAAAGCCTCTTTCGAGCCGAAGTGGTAGTTGACAGCCGCGATGTTCGCCGCCGCGGCGACCGTGATCGCGCGCAGCGAAGTACCTTCGTATCCCCCTTCGCCGAACCGCTGCTCGGCGACATTGAGCAAACGTTCCCTGGTCGATTCGACCGGTGTCTCCACAGAGTTCTCCTTCCCCCCAGCCACCACTCGCGCAGGCACCCCACCTGCTCACGGGCCGTAGCCTGCAGTCAGCATAGTTCAAACGGTCGTTTGAATCAGAGGCCTCAGCACGTTCTTTTCCGAGAAATCCTCAGATATCTCTGAAATCCTTTTCCTTCCCACCACTCCCCCACCTCACACCTGCCACAGCCAACGGACTACGGAGTCTCCGAAGTCCGCTTGAAATACCTGTTCGACCCAACTCATTCCCCCGACCTTGAGCACCGATCAGTCACCCAAAGCCACCAACCATGACCAACCGGTGCCCAAAGTGGAATCGAGATCGCCTTGAGCACGGCTCGGTCATCCGGGGGCCCAGATCGTGGTCGATGGGTGCCCAAAGTCCCGCCCCGGCACCTTGAGCACGGCTCGGTCATCCGCGGAGCCGAATCGTGGTCGATGGGTGCCCAAGGTCGGGCTGGGTCGCACCTTGAGCACGGATCAGTCGTTCAGGAGCGCCGAGCGTGGTCGATGGGTGCCCAACGTCCCGCCCGGGCACCTTGAGCACGGCTCGGTCATCCGCGGAGCCGAATCGTGGTTGAGGGGTGCCCAAGGTGGGGCTGGGTCGCACCTTGAGCACGGATCAGTCACCCGCACGCGCCGAGCGTGGTTGATGGGTGCTCAAAGTCGCGCCTGGGCACCTTGGGCACGGATCGGTCATTCGGGAGGCCGGATCGTGGTTGATGGGTGCTCAAGGTGGTGGTGGGGTTAGGGTCGGTGGCCATGGGTTTGGTGCGGATTGAGGGGCGGTTTCGGGGGCCGGCTCGGTCGGGGAACGGTGGGTATGTCGCGGGAATTGCCGGTACGGCGCTCGCCGGGGTGCTCGCAGATGAGCTGGTACCGCAGGTGACGCTGCGCGTTCCGCCGCCGATGGAGATCGACCTCGAACTCGACGTGAGCCCCGAGGGCGCGCAGTTGCGGAACGGCGAGCAGTTGGTGGCGGGCGCCGTACCGGTTGCGGCGGAGTTTCTGGCGGACGCGACGGTGGAGCCGGTGTCCTTCGAGGAGGCGCGGAAGGCGGAGGCGGGGTATCGCGGGCTGGCGAAGCATCCGTTCCCGGGGTGCTTCGTCTGCGGACCGGAGAACCCGAGCGGTCTGCAGCTCAAGCCGGGTCCGCTGGGCGACGGCCGGACGGCGTGCACGTGGACGCCTGCGGCTGATCTGGCGAGCGACCCGGTGTTCTTGTGGGCCGCACTGGACTGTCCGAGCGGGTGGGCGATCGATCTGGAGGGCCGGCCGTCGGTGCTCGGCCAGCTCACCGCGTGTGTCGACGCGCAGCCGCAGCCCGGTGAGGAGTGCGTGGTGCTCGGACAGCTGCTCGGGATGGACGGTCGCAAGACGCTGACCGCCAGCACGCTCTACGACTCCGACGGCCGGGTTCTGGCCCGTGCGCGGGCCACCTGGATCTTGGTGGACCCAGCGCTGTTCAACTAGCGAGTGCGGGCCGCGTGGGCCCTGACCTTGGCGCGGTTGCCGCAGGTCGCCATCGAGCACCAACGGCGACGCCCGCGCGAATCGAGGAACAACCAGCCGCAGCCAGGACACGTCCGCACATGAGCCCACTCCGGGCCGGCGAGGAGTTCGGCGGCCAACAGCGCCAGCTGGTCGAGCGGCCGGGCCAGATCCTCCGGCAGCTCCCAGGTCGCACTGCCCTCCGCGCGGAGCGCGTCCGTGGATGGAGTTTCGGTGCGGACGAACTGGCGGCGGCCGGACGCCCGCTCGATCACCCGAGCCACGGCCTCGAACGGTCCGTCGGTCTCATCCGCCCGCCCGGTCAGTACGTCGTACAGGTCGATCCGGAAGTCCAAGGTCGCGGTCAGCCGGCGGGCCGCTTCGGTCGGGCGGCCGCCGGCTTGTTCGATCAGCCGGAAGACCGCCGCCGGTGACAGCAGGCCGACGGCGGAGTTCCAGATCAGAAAGGCCTCGTACGACGTCAGCCACTCGGTCCGGGCGGGGCCACGGGTGGTCCACTCGGACCGGGTGTTGACGAAGTCGAGCACCGGATGCGCGCCGACCGGCTTGGGCAGGACGACGCCCTGCACAAGCTCGAGGTGCGACGGCAGCGCGCTCATGATCGGATCAGCGGTCCGCGGGGACGGTCGCCGTACCGGTCGGGACGCTGACCGGGGTGCCCTGCGGGATGACCATGAACTGGATCTTGCCCGATTCGATGGCCGTCTTCAGCAGGTAGCCCTGCGCGCCCAGCATTGCGACCTGCTGCTTGACCGACTGCAACTCGACGTTGACGCGCTGGTTGGTCTGCTCCTGGGTGGCCTTGGCCAGCTCGGCGCGCTGCTTGGCCTCGAGGCCGTCGATGATGCCCTTGTCCAGCGGGGTCGGCTTCTGCACCGTGAAGGACAGCTCGCCACAGCCGTTGTTGCCGTTGTAGGCCGGGCCACAGAAGTAGTCACCACCGACAGCGGCCGGCAGCAGCCGGGTGAACTCCTTCGACGCGGCGGTCTGGAACTCGGCCTTCTTCGCCTCGTTGTTGTACAGCTCGGCCCAGACGTAGTTGGTCGCGACCGCGGACAGCGCCCGGTCGATCTGCGGCCGGAAGTAGGACTGGAGCATGTCGTTCCAGCCGCGGTCGGTGTAGGCGTCCGTCTTCAGGCCGATCCGCTCGTGGAAGGACTTGATCGTGTCCTCGGTCCGGTTCAGCGTGAAGTAGACCTGGACCCGGACGCCGAGCCGCACGTTGTCCTTGCTGACCACGGTCACCTCGTCGCCGGCGTCGGTGTCCGCCCCGGCGCCGCCGATGATGTACGAACGCTGGTCGATCGGGTAGGCGTAGACCTCGTCCCCCGGACCGATCAGCTTGTTCGTCGAACCCGGCGGGACGATCGACTTGAACTTCTTGTCCTCGACCACGCCACCGCCGTAGTGCAGACCGATCTTGTTCGCGTCGGTGTCGGCGAAGTTGAAGATGTTGAACAGCACGATGATCACGATGACCGTGACGATCCCGCCGCCGATCAGCTTCCCTTTGACCCCGCCACCCGACTTGACCGCGGTGGTCCCCAGCTTTGCCATCAGTCCTCTAGCTCCTTGCGTTCCACCAGTCGCCGAACGTCGGCGAGGGTCAGGTCGGCGGTGACCGCGACATCGCGCGGCACCGACGGATGCGAGCTGAGCGTACGCAAACCCTGCTCCGCAGCCGAAACCGCCCGCTCGAGTGCCCTGACCTCATGCAGTAACGCCCGATGCTCGGCGTTCATCTCGGCCAGGGCGCGCTCAGCCTGGGCGGCCCGCCGGTACGACGCCCACGCGAACCAGCCGGTTCCGATCAGGAGCAGGATGACGGGCAGACCGAGTCTGAGGACCATGCGCCAGATTCTCGTTCATCCGTCAGCGAAAAGCAGTTGAACGGGCAACGCGCGCGACGTAGATTTTCGGTACACGCGAAGGGAGGTGGTCCTAAGAATGATTTCTTACCGGACTCGTGAGGTGGCGGCGGGCTGACCGCCAACCACTAGCTTTTGGGCAAGTGGTCGGCCAATCCAACGCCGCCACCGGACCCGCGGGTAGTCAGGTAGTCCGCCTGACCCTGGACCACTGCCATCCGGCTGTGGCCTGGAAGCGCCCGCGGGTTTCTTACTTTTCGACACAGTTACTCGGGTGCCGGGCAGTCGAGCCCCATCGCGAGGCCGATCTCGTAGAGCTGGGCCTCGAAGTACGCTGCCGCATCGGGCAGCACCCAGTGCAACTGGCCGAAAACCTCCATACAGATCAGGCCGTAGAGCCGCGTCCAGTAGGTCAGGCCCAGGTAGATCGCACCCGGCGGCATGCCGTGGAAGTGCGCGGCCTCATCGCTGAGCTGGGCAACGAGTTTGGTGCCGAGTACGTCGTCCGCCGGGTACGGGAACGGTTTCTCGTGCCAGATCTGGGCCACCAGCTCCTTGAACAGCGCCCCGAACCGCATCGCGGCCTGGTGACCAGGGGTGTCGTCGTGCCCCTCAGCATCCGGATTGGGGATCGTCGTACCGAACAACAGCGCGAACTCGGCCGGCTGCGCCAGCGCCCAGTCCCGCAGGCCGTTCGCCAGCAGGTAGAGCTGCGCGCCGAGATCGCCTTCGCTCTCACAACCGAGCTCCATCAGCGCGGTCGTGAGTTCGTCGTACAGGTCGGCGATCAACTCGGTGATGAGAGCTTCGTGGCTCGGGAAGTAGCGGTACAGCGCGGGCGCGGTGAGGTTGACCTCGCGGGCGACCGCACGCAGACCGATCGCCGCGACGCCGCCACTGACGAGCAGCCGGCGCGCGGCCCGCTTGATCTCGGCCAGCATCGCCGCCCGCGTCTCGTCACGCCGGTTCATCCACACACTCCTTGACACGGTCGAATCCTGAGTGAACACTGTTAACAGTGAACGCTGTTCACTCAATACTTTCGCCTGAACTTTACGCCCTTCGGGAGAGTTTCGTGTTCGAGACGCTCGGTCATTTCAGCTATCGGCGGCGCCGTCTGGTCCTCGCCCTGACCACCGCCTTCATCGCCTTGGGGGTGGTCTGGGGCACCGGGGTGTTCGGGTCGCTGGCGAACGGCGGCTTCGACGCCCCGGACACCGAGGCAGCGCATGCCGTCGCCACGATCGAGCAGAACGTCGGCCGCACCGGCACCGACGTGATCGTGCTCTACCGCAGCTCGGATCAGACTGTCGCCGACCCCGGATTCCGGTCCGCGGTCGAGCAGGATCTGGCCGAGCTGCCGAATAACGACGTACTGCGGGCGACGACGTACTGGAGCACCAAGTCGCCCGTGTTCGCGTCGAAGGATCAGCACAGCACGTACGCCGTACTGACGTTGGCCGGCGCGACTCCGGAGGAGCGGCTGGAGACGTTCCACCGGATCGCCGATCAGGTGCGGAGCGGACCGGCCGGGCTGGACACCAAGGTGGGCGGCGAGATCGCGGTCTTCGACGAGGTGAACACGCAGACCGAGCAGGACATCGTGCGGGCCGAGACGATCTCGATGCCGATCGTGCTGGTGCTGCTGGTGGTCGTGTTCGGTGGCCTGGTCGCCGCGTCACTGCCGTTGTTCGTTGGTGCGCTGGCGATCCTGGGCGCGTTCGTGCTGCTGCGCGGGTTGTCCGCGGTCACTGATGTGTCGATCTTCTCGATCAACATCGTCACGATGATCGGGCTCGGGCTCGCGATCGACTACGCGCTGTTCATCGTCACCCGGTTCCGCGAAGAACTTGCCCAAGGCAATGACGTCGAGACGGCACTGACCACGACGATGGCCACGGCCGGGCGGACCGTCGCCTTCTCCGGCGTCACCGTCGGGGTCGCGATCGCCAGCCTGGCGTTGTTCCCAGTGATGTTCCTGCGTTCGATGGCGTACGGCGGGGTCGCAGCGGTCGCGGTCGCGATGGTCGCTGCGCTCACCGCGTTGCCCGCATTGCTGGCTGTGCTGGGACACCGCGTGAACAACCTGCAGGTGCCGTTCCTGCGTCGGCGGTCGACCGCGGCCGATCACCACGGAGCGTGGTACCGGCTCGCGCACAGCGTGATGCGGCGGCCGGTGCGTTACGTGCTGGTGCTCGTCCCGCTGCTGCTTGTGCTCGGAGTCCCTTTCCTGCAAGCACAATTGGGTGGGGTCGACCACCGGGCACTGCCGTCCGGTGCCACGGCGCGAACGGTGACTGAAACCCTGCAGAGCGACTTCGCCGGGGCCGGCGGATCGGACGTCTTCGTCGCAGTTCGTTTCGACCAGGCTCCGACCGATCCGTCCGCAGCCCTGCAGCCTTATGTGGCGAAGCTGACCCAGATCGCGGAGGTCGACGACGTCCGGGTCGGTGGGTTCAAGAACGGTGTCGCGGAAGTGGTTGTGCACACGCATTACACGGCGCAGGAACTGCCTGCGCGTGATGTCGTCCACGCGGTCCGGGGCGTGGCGCCGCCGGCCGGGACGACCGCCGAAGTCGGTGGCGAGACAGCCACGCTGATCGATCTGCTCGACGTGCTGGCGGAGCGAGCGCCGTACATGGGCGGGTTCGTCATCCTGGTCACGTTCCTGCTGCTGTTCCTTGCCTTCGGCTCCTTTGTGCTGCCATTGAAGGCGCTGGTGATGAACGTGTTGTCGCTGTCGGCGGCGTTCGGCGCGATGGTGTGGATCTTCCAGGACGGTCACCTGTCCGGGTTCCTGGACTTCACGCCGGCCGGGTTCCTGGATGCGACGAACCCGGTGCTGTTGTTCGCGGTGCTGTTCGGGTTGTCGATGGACTACGAGGTGTTCCTGCTCAGCCGGATCCGCGAGGAGTACGACCGGACCGGGGACAACACCCAGGCGGTCGCGCTCGGGCTGCAGCGTACGGGTGGGATCATCACCAGCGCTGCGTTGCTGCTGGTGATCGTGGTCGCGGCGTTCTCGACCTCGGGGATCGTGTTCGTGAAGATGATCGGGGTCGGGCTGGTGATCGCGATCGCTTTGGACGCGACGATCGTGCGGGCGCTGCTCGTGCCGGCGACGATGCGGTTGCTGGGTCGCGCCAACTGGTGGGCTCCGGGGCCGCTGGTCCGCTGGTGGGAGAAGCACGGCATCCGCGAATCGCCCGCGCCCCCTCAGGGTTGGAGCCGGACGAGCTCCCAAGAAGACCTGGTACGGCGGTAGGCCAGGCGGTCGTGCAGGCGACCGACCCGGCCCTGCCAGAACTCGAACGCCTGCGGCTCGACCCGGTATCCACCCCAGAAGTACGGGGTCGCGATCTCGGTGCCTTCGGGCCACTGGCGCTCGTACGACGCGTACTGCAGATCCAGCTCGGCCCGGGATTCCACCGGCTGGCTCTGCTGCGACGCCCAGGCCCCGAGCTGGGACTCGCGGGGACGGGCAGCGAAGTAGGCGTCGACCTCGTCGGTGGGGAGCTTGCTGACGGTGCCCTCGATCCGCACCTGCCGCTCCATCGCGTGCCACGGGAAGACGAGGGCGCAGTGCGGATTCGCGGCTAGGTCGTCAGCCTTGCGGGACTGCTGATTGGTGTAGAACACGAGGCCCCGCTCATCGAGCCCTTTCAGCAGCACGGTCCGCGCGGATGGGCGGCCGTCGGCATCGGCGGTCGCCAGCACCATCGCGTTCGGCTCAGCGATCCCAGCCTCGGTCGCCTGCGCGAGCCAGACCCCGAACTGCACGATCGGATCCGCATCAAGCTGATCCTCGAGCAGCTCGCCCAGCCCATACGTCCGCCGCATCTCACCCAGATCCACGCCCTCGACATTACTGCGCCCTCGCCCCACCGCACCCGACGCCCGGTACGACGCGGACCGCCATCACCCACCAACTTCGTTCGGCCGGCCCGGTTCACGCTCAGCACGTCCTGCCCGAAGCGCTCGGAGCAGGGTTACTGGGTGGTGCACGTCCGCCCAGCACGCCCCCGCCCCACCATCCACCTTGAGCACAGCTCAACCATCTGAACGCGGCGCGCATGGTCGATGGGTGCTCAAGGTGGACCGGCCACGCGACCTTGGGCACGGTTCGACCGTCCGGACGGCGGGCGCATGGTCGAGGGGTGCTCAAGGTGGACCGGCCGCCGACCTTGAGCACGGTTCGACCGTCTGAACGCGGCTTACGTGGTTGAGGGGGCTCAAGGTGGGCCGGACGGGTGGCCTTGGTCGCGGCTCGACCGTTTGGACGGGGGGCACGTGGTTGAGGGGTGCTCAAGGTGGAGC
>NZ_SMKA01000144.1 GCF_004348455.1 Kribbella albertanoniae | reverse complement strand
ACCTTGAGCACCCATCAACCGTCTTCGGGGCAGGCAGACGACTGAACCGTGCTCAAGGTCGTCCGGCCAGCGCACCTTGAGCACCCACCAACCATCTTCGGGGCAGGCAGACGACTGAACCGTGCTCAAGGTCGCCCGGCCAGCGCACCTTGAGCACCCATCAACCACTTGCCGGCCGCGCACATGGTTGAACCGTGCTCAACGTCGTACCGGCTCGTGCGGGCAGCCCTTAACCACCCGGCCTTGGAGCGCCGCGGTGGGGCGGGGTGGGGATTAGCGGCGGCGGTGGGTGGATACGGCGTCGGCGGTGATGTCGAAGGCTTGGGAGGACAGGGGGTAGTCGCGTTGGGCCACGCCTAGGTAGAGGGCGTCCAGGACGATCATCTGGGCGTGGCGGCCGGCCAGGGCGCCGGAGCGGAAGGTGATGTCGCGGGCGGCGGTGACCAGGATGATGTCGGCGGTCTGGGCGAGGGGCGAGCGGGGGTAGTTGGTGAGGGCGACGGTGGTGGCGCCTTGGGCGGCGGCTCGGGCCAGGGGTTCGACTACCTCGATGGTTTCGCCGCTGTGGGAGATGCCGACCGCTACGTCGCCGGGGCCGAGTAGGGCGGCGCTGGTGAGGGCGTTGTGGACGTCGCTCCAGCTGTTCGCGCCGCGGCCGATCCGGTGCAGGCGGAGCCGCAGCTCGTCGGCGACCGCGGCTGAGCCGGAGACGGCGTACAGGTCGATGCGGCGGGCGTCGGAGATTGCTTGTACGGCGCGGCCGAGTGCGGACACGTCGAGAGCTGCAACGGTGTCCTCAAGGGCTTGAGCGTCGGCGCGGAGCAGGGTGCGCAGGACGTCGTCGAGCGAGTCGTCGGGACCGACCTCAGCGCCGGTACCGCGCTCCCAGCTCGGGCTGCTGCGGCCGGTCTCGGCAGCGAGGCCCAGCCGGAGTTCGGCGTACCCGGACAGGCCGAGGGCCAGGCAAAACCGGGTCACGCTAGGCAGCGACGTACCGCAGCGAGCCGCGAGCTGACCGATCGTCGACGACGCGACGCCGCTCGGATCTCGCAGTACCTCGGCCGCGATCCGACTCTGAGCCGGACTGAGCGCAGGGAGCAGTCCACGGATGCGCACTTCGAGGCTCGGCAGCGGTGAGGAAGCAGCAGCAAGGCTCATGTGAATTATTCTCAGACCTGTACGACGAGGATTGCAAGGGATCACGGGAGCCCTTCAGCCGAGATCGCAAGGCTCGACGCCACCGCCCGCAGCCGCCATCGTCACCTCATGCAGCTTCGCCGTCTCGCCATCGCCCTCGCGACCGTCGCCGCGCTCGCCGCCCAACCGCTCAGCGCGCCGGCCGCGCCAAAAGGAGCACCCGTCGCAGCGGACGCAGTGCAGGGTCTCCCCTACCCCGCGCGCGACGCGTACCGGATCAAGGCGATCCAGCCCGACTTCTGGGCGAACCCGGAGGAGATCGCCGGCAACAACACCGGCGGTGTCGCGATGAACATGGTCTGGGCCGCCTGGGAGCAGACCACCAAGCCCGCTCCCTGTTCAGCCGCTGAGCAGGAGTACGACGGCCGCTGCTTCACCGTGGACCCGGCCACCGACGCGGCGATCAAGGACTGGACCGACCGCGGCGTGATCGTCACCGCGGTCGTCTACGGCACCCCCGCCTGGGCCCGGGCCGGCAAGCCCTGCTCCCCGGTCAACCCGGGTATGGAGATTTTCTGTACGCCGAACAACCCCGCCGACTTCGGCCGGTTCGCCGGGATGATCGCGCAACGGTACGACGGCCTGCACGGCCACGGCCGGATCGCGGACTTCGTGATCGGCAACGAGGTCAACACCAACGCCTGGTTCGACATCGGCTGTGGTGAGGGCACACCGTGCAACACCACGCGGTGGCTGGACGAAATCGCCGGCAACTACAACTCGGCGTACGACCGGATCGTCGCTGCGCAGTCGGAGGCCAAGGTGCTGACGTCGATCGACCAGCAGTTCGGCCTCGAACTCGAACGCCCGGCCGCACGGGATGCCACGCTGGCCGGCCAGACGGTACTGCGTGGTCTCGCGAACCGTGTCGGCACTCGGACCTGGCGAGTCGCCGCGCACCCGTACGCCCACCCGCTGACCAGCGACGTCGTCAGCGCGGACGACTATCCCTACTTGACCCACGGCAACGTCGGCGTACTGCTCGGCTGGTTGCAGCAGAACTATCCGAACAGCCCGGCCGCGACCGATGTCCAGCTCACCGAGAGCGGCGTGGTCTCGACCTCGCCGTCAACACCGGCCCGCCAGGCAACCGCGCTCTGCAACATCTTCCGCAACGTGCTCGGGACGCCCGGCATCACGAACTTCGTCTACCACCGGATGGTCGACCACCCCGAAGAAGGCATCGGGCTCGGCTTGCGGAACGCCGACAAGACGGCCAAGCCCGCCTGGTCGACGTGGGCCTTGGCCAACCGCAACGACGTCAACCCACCCCAGCTCAGCTGTGGCTTCGAGAAGTTGCCCTACACAACATTGACCCGCGGCTATCACGCGAGCCGCGGCCACTGGGCATCATCCCGGCTGCTCCCGAGCGGGTTCGCCGCCGAAGGCAGTTGGAAGCTGCTCCGCGAACCCGCGCCCGGCACCGCCCGGCTGTACGAATGCCAGGTCGGCGGGCACAACCTGCTCACGCTCGACTCGGGCTGCGAAGGCCTTCGCGCCCTCGGCCCGGTCGGCTATGTGCTCACGTCGTCCGCCCCCGGCACGGTGCCCATCTACCGCTGCTACCTGCCGGGGAACGGCGACCACTTCATCTCGCGCGACCCCAACTGCGAGGGTCAACGCACAGAACAACTACTGGGCTACTCAGCGCCCTAGAACAGCGCAGCCATCAACCGGCGCCGGGCCTTGCCGACCCGCTCGTCCTCGGCGCCGACGACCTCGAACAGCTCCAGCAAATGCAGGCGGACGGTGTTGCGCTCGTCCCCTGCGGTCGTCTGGATGACCTTGATCAACCGGCTGAACGCGTCCTCGATGTGACCGCCCATCAGATCGACATCCGCGACCAGCATCTGCGCCTCGAGGTCATCCGGGTTGTCGGCCGCGCGGGTACGGATGTCGGCCGGCGCCTCCTGGGTCCGCTTCACCAGCTGGACCCGGGCCAGCCCCGACTTCGCCTCCGCGTCGTTCGGCGTCTCCTTGATCAACTCCTCGTACGCCGCGATCGCGCCCTCGAGGTCACCAGCGCCGACCGCGTCCTCCGCCTTCGCGTAGCGCGGGTTCGGCGCGTCCTCCTCCTCAGCGGCCGGGGCCTCGGCGGCCGGTCCGAGCGGCTCGGCCCGACCGGTGACACCGTTCGCCACGGCCACGGTGAGCAGCTGGTCGAGGTACTGCCGGGCCTCGGCCTCGCCGAGCGGACCCTGGAACAGCGGAACGACCTGCCCACGCAGTACGGCGATGACCAGCGGCACCGACTGCACACCGACTGCCTGCGCCAGCTGCGGGTTCGCGTCGATGTCGATCCGGGCCAGCACGAACTTGCCGGCGTACTCGGTCGACAGCTTGGCCAGGACCTGGCCGAGCTCGGCCGAACCCGGCGCGCGAGGCGACCAGAATTCGACCACCACCGGCACCTGCAGGGACCGCTCAATCACGTCGCTCTGGAACGTCGGCTCGTTGACGTTCAGCACGTACGACCCTCCGGCTGACCCCCCGGCAGCTGAACCCCCTGCCGCGGCCGGCGCACCTGCAGGCTTGCGCAGAGCCGATAGATCGATCGCCCCGGGACGGGAGAAGTTGGACTGACTCACCACTGCCCTCGCATTCCGCTCGCGCCCATCGGGCGCCCACCGCGTACGTTCACAGGTCTATCCTCTCCGACGCTACTCAAGCGTTGGGTGCCCGGGTAGCCAGGAGTAGCCGAGCCAGCCCGCTCCGGGTGCCTGCGACCGCGATCCGGTCGCCTCCACGGAGCAGTCCGTCGTACGCCGGGGTCCAGTCCCAAGGGTCGGTTGCGCGCTTGTGCGCCAGCACCCGGAGACCGCCTGCCTCGTCCAGCTCGCCGAGCCGGAGATCGACCGCGACCGAACCCGGCTCGACCGCGACCTCGGTCAGCAGCAGGACACGACGTCCGGCCGGGACGGTCACCTGGCTGCGCCGGTTCGCCGCCGCGGCCGCGATCGCCGGGGCGACCAGCATCGACACCGAACGGCTGTGCCCGAGGCCGAGCCGCCGCTCGACCCGCTGGGCCAGGTCGTGGTCGAACATCCGCATCGTGATCCGGGCATCCGGGTTCAGATCCCGGACCACCATCGCGGACTCGAGATTCGTGATGTCGCCATCGGTCAGCGCGAGCACGGACTGCGCGCGCTGGACACCGGCCGATCGCAACGTCTCTTCGTTGCTGCTGTCCCCGATCACGACCGGGATCCGCAATCGATGTGCAGTCTGTACGCCGGGCGCGTCCTCGTCGTGCTCGACGCCGACCACCGCGACCCCACGCTCGGAAAGGATCTCCAGCACCCGGGCGCCGACCGTACCGAGGCCGCAGACGACCACGTGGTTGCGCGGCCGACCGCGGACACCACCGATCACCCGGGTCAGTCGCGCCCCGATCAGCGAGTCGACGATCACCGCGGTCAGCAGGGCCATCAGCACGATGCCGGTCAGCTGCACGACCACGGCCGCGACCTTCGCCCACGGCGCCGCATCGGAGAAGGTGTCGTCCTCGATCCCGGCCGAGGTCACCGCCCCGGACACCAGATAGAGCGCTCGGAGCCAGTCGATCTTGGCGATGTAATGCGTGAGCACGGTTCCGATGATCACCAGGCCCGCCATCACCGCCGCGATCCGCCGGACCCGGCGGTCGAGGATGTCTCGCAGAGCCATCAGCCACCCGGCCCGCCGTACGTCGCGGGTCCGCCAGACGGTCCTGATCCCGGTCCCGAGCACGATGTCGCCGCTCGGATCGGCACTCGCCATCGGCAGCAGCTCAGGCGTCGCGGACGAGGTCGTGTCGGCCAGCACGGTCAGGTGCGGCTCGCGGATCAGCTCGGCCTGGCCGGCGACCAGCCGCCGGCCGCCGATCTCGAGCCAGGTGAGCTCGTCGTCCTCCAGCGCGTCCGCCACGAACGCGGGCGCGGCCAGCGACGGTCCGGAGATGACCACGCAGTCGCCCAGCAGACTGTGCAACTGCTTGCCCAGCCGCGGGTTGACCATCTGGACGATGATCCGCAGCCCCGGATCCATGTCGCGCACGGTCAGCGCGGTGTGCACGTTGTGGACGTCATCGGTGTCCAGCAGCACCAGGGCTCGCGCGGTCGACGCCTCCCCGTCCTTCCCGTCGATCCCGGCTCGGCGCAGCAACGACTCACTGATCACCCGGACGCCCATCACGTGCGCGCCCAGCTCACTGATCCGGTCGAAGTGCCGCGAGGCCGGGTTGACGATCGCCACCACCTGCTCACCCGAGCTCACCAGCTCGGTGACGACCCGCAGCATCGTGCGGTCGGAACCACACACGACAACGGCCCGCCCATCGGGTGGGCCGGCCGCGGCCTGGATCCGCGCTGCCGTACCGGTCTCTGCCGGTGCTCCTCCTTCAGAAGGCAGAGCCTCAGAAGCGGGCGGGCTCTCGGTACTCGCCCCACTCGTCCCGAAGAACGTGACAGATTTCCCCCATCGTGGCCTCCGCACGCGCCGCCTCCAGCATGGGCTCGATCAGGTTGCCAGTCCCTCTGGCCGCATCGACAAGAGCCGCCAGCGTACGCCGTACCAGGTCCTCGTCGCGCCCGGACTTGCGCGCCGCGAGCGCCCGGCACTGCTCGATCTCGACCTCGTGGCTGACCCGGAGGATCTCCAGGCCGCCGGAGACGGTGTCGGTGTGCGTGTTCACGCCGACGATCTTCTTCTCGCCCTTCTCGAGCTTCTGCTGGTACTCGAAGGCCGCGTCGGCGATCTCGGCCATGAACCAGCCGTCCTCGATCCCGCGCAGGATGCCCCCGGTCATCGTGCCGTCCGGGCTCATCTCCTTGATCCGCGCGAAGATCTCCTCGGCCTCGGCCTCGATCTTGTCGGTCAGGGCCTCGACGTACCAGGAGCCGCCGAGCGGGTCGGCGACGTTCGTGACGCCGATCTCCTCCATCAGCACCGACTGCGTGCGCAGCGCGATCTCGGCCGACTGGTCGGTCGGCAGCGCCAGCGTCTCGTCGAGCGCGTTGGTGTGCAGCGAGTTCGTGCCACCGAGGACTGCAGCAAGAGCCTCAACAGCGGTCCGTACGACGTTCAGCGTCGGCTGCTGGGCCGTCAGCGAAACGCCTGCGGTCTGCGTGTGGAAGCGCAGCCACTGGGCCTTGTCGGTCTTGGCGCCGTAAACGTCACGCATCCAGCGCGCCCAGATCCGGCGGCTGGCCCGGAACTTCGCGATCTCCTCGAAGAAGTCCAGGTGGCTGTCGAAGAAGAACGACAGACCGGGCGCGAACACGTCGACGTCGAGACCGCGGTCGAGGCCGAGCTCGACGTACCCGAAGCCGTCGGCCAGCGTGTAAGCCAGCTCCTGGCCGGCCGTCGATCCGGCCTCGCGGATGTGGTAGCCGGAAACACTGAGCGGCTTGTACGCCGGGATGCCGGCCGCGCAGTACTCCATCAGGTCACCGATCAGGCGCAGGTGCGGTTCCGGCGGGAACAGCCACTCCTTCTGCGCGATGTACTCCTTGAAGATGTCCGTCTGCAGGGTCCCGTTGAGCTTGGAGATGTCCGCGCCCTGCCGCTCGGCGGCGACCAGGTACATCACGAACGCCGGTACGGCGGGCCCGGAGATCGTCATCGAGGTGGTGACGTCCTGCAGCGGGATGCCGGCGAACAGCCGCTCCATGTCGATGGCCGAGTCGATCGCGACCCCGCAGTGACCGACCTCGCCGAGCGCCTTCGGATCGTCGGAGTCGCGGCCCATCAGCGTCGGCATGTCGAAGGCGACGGACAGGCCGCCACCGCCGCCGTTCAGGATCATCTTGTAGCGCTCGTTGGTCTGCTCGGCGTTACCGAACCCGGCGAACTGCCGGATCGTCCACGGCTTGCCGCGGAACCCGGTCGCGTGCAGACCGCGGGTGAACGGGAACTCCCCCGGCCAGCCGATCCGCTCCATCCGCGGGTCGTCGTGCCCCTCCGGCGGGCCGTAGACCGGCTCGACCTCGGTCCCGGAGAGCGTGGTGAAGTCCGCCTCCCGCTTCCGGGCGGCGTCGTACCGCTGCTGCCACCGGCTACGGCCGGCTGCGATCTCCTCGGAGTCCATGCCCTCAAAATACTAGGACGTCCAACTAATTCCAACCGCAAGGGCGTGTCAGCTCCTGATGAGCCGAGTCAGCTGAAGTCGCCGGCGGTCCGGCGCAGCGGCTCGAGGACCGACCAGAGCATCTTCAGCTGCTCGTCGGTCAGGCCCTTCAGCGCGAAGTCGGCGTCGACCAGATCGGCGGTCGCGCGCTCGACCAGGTCGCGCCCGTCCTGGGTGATCTCACAGAGCACCGCGCGGCCGTCGTCCGGGTGCGGTGTCCGCGTCACCAGTCCGGCAGCCTCCAGGCGGCGGACGATCGACGTCACCGAGGTCGGGTGCACCTGCAGGCGCTCGCCCATCTTCCCCAGCGGCAGTGACCCGCGCCGGGAGAACGTCAGCAGCACCAGCGCCTCGAACCGCGCGAAGGTCAGCCCGTGCTTGCGGAGGATGTCGTCCAGCTCGCCGATCACGATCTGCTGGGCCCGCATCAACGACGTGACGGCACGCATCTGCTCGACCGCGCCCCACCGCTGTCCCCACTGCCGCGACGCCTCGTCGATCGGATCGAACGGCAACGCCCGTCTCCTCGCCATGAACCGAAGAGTAACTGTCGGTGGCCTGTGGGAGGGTCAAGGGCATGGGATTGTCAGCCGAGTACTACCTTTCAGCGGAGTACTACCTGGAGCAGCTCGCCGCCGAGTCCGCCCGCCTACGTGAGGTCGCCGAGCTAGGCCTGGCCGCGCCGGTACCGAGTTGCCCGGGCTGGACGGTCGAGACCGTCGTCCGGCATGTCGCGCAGGTGTATCTGCACAAGATCGAGGTGCTCAGACTCGGCGCCCTGCCGGACCCCTGGCCGCCGGCCGGGATCGACGACCGCGACCCCTTCGAGCTGTACGACGAATCGCTGCCCGCTCTGCTGGCGGCGCTCCGGCAGGCCGGGACCACCCAGCAGACCTGGACCTTCAACCCCAGGGACAGTACGTCGGGCTTCTGGTACCGGCGGATGGCGCTGGAGACCGTCGTACACCGGGTCGACGCCGAGCAGGCGCACGACGTGGTCACACCGATCGCCGCCGAGCTGGCCCTGGACGGTATCGACGAGGTGCTGTTCCCAAGCCTCGGCGGCCCCTGGTGGGACGAGAGCTGGACGAAGCACCCGATGGACGCCACCGTCCGGATCACCGCCGAGGGCCGCTCCTGGACCGTCCGCGCCGACGCCACCAGCGTCACCGTCCTGCAAGGCGCCGAAGGCGACGCAGACGCGGAGATCTTCGGCGACCCGGGCGCCGTCTACCTCTGGCTGTTCGGCCGGACCACCGACGACGCCGTCGGCTTCTCCGGCTCCGACGACGTCATCCGTGAGTTCCGCGGCCGGCTCACCGAAGCAACTCAGTAGAAGTGTCCTGATGGCGGGTTGCTGTTCGTTCCTTTCCCGAAGGGCCAGAGTGGTCCTGTCGAGAGGAGTTCCGAGATGACGCAGTACCTCGTGCTGACCTACACCGCCGACGTGGACTGGACGGCGCCCGAGCAGGCCGGCGAGCTGTCCGAGTACCAGAAGTTCGGTATCGACCACGCCGCTCAGATTCAGGCCGCCGCCGTCCTGCACCCGACCTCGACAGCCACCGTGGTGCGGGTCGAGGGAGCGCGCGGCGGGCAGGTCGTCACCACCGACGGGCCGTACGCGGAGACCAAGGAAGCACTCACCGGCTACTACCTGGTCGAGGCCGAGAACCTGGAAGAGGCAATCGCGATCGCGTCCGAGCTCCCCGCCGCGTGGAACGGCGCGGTCGAGGTCCGACCGGTCATCCAGGCCCGCTAGCCCGCATGTACGACGTCATCGCCGAGACGGTCCGGATCGAGGGCACCCGCATCCTTGCGACCCTGATCCGGACCGTCGGCGATGTCCAGCTCGCCGAGGACGCCGTACAGGACGCCACCCTGGCGGCGCTCCGGGCGTGGCCGGCCACTGGTATCCCACCTGAGCCGCGTGCCTGGCTGACGGTGACTGCCCGGCGGAAGGCGATCGACATCCTGCGGCGCGAGCGTGCCCGGGCCGACAAAGAGCGTGCTGGTACCGAACTCGTGGAGCTCACCCAGTCGGCACTGGAGTCTCCAGAAACTGTGCAGGACGACCTGCTCCGGCTGATCTTCACCTGCTGCCATCCGACGCTCTCACCACCGACCCGCGTGGCCCTCGCCCTGCGCACGCTCTGCGGCCTGTCCCCGGCCGCGATCGCCGACGTCATGCTGACCAGCGAGGCCGCGACCGCGAAGCGGCTCACCCGGGCCCGGCAGAAGATCGCAGCCGCCAACATCCCGTACCGCGTTCCGCCCGCGGCCGAGCTGGCCGACCGGCTGCCCGCGGTGTGCGCTGTCATCCACAGCCTCTACACCTCCGGACATGCGCCAGCCACGGGCGAAGCGGCGTACGACGTCGATCTGTGTACCGAGGCGATCCGGCTGGCCGAGCTTCTGCACGGACTACTCCCGGAGCAGCCGATGCCGAGCGCCGTACTGGCACTCCTCCTGCTCACCGAAGCCCGTCGGCCGGCCCGGCTCGACGCTGCCGGCGACGTAGTCACTCTCGACCTGCAGGACCGCACGCTCTGGGACGCCGCCGCGATCAGCCGAGGGATCGCGTTGCTGAACGACTCTTTGGAGCGCTCCGGCCGGCAGGCCGATCCCTATCAACTGCAGGCTGCGATCGCGGCCGAGCACGCCCGCGCACCGGCGTACTCGATCACTGACTGGCGCGAGATCGTCCGGCTGTACGCACTACTACTGTCGGTCGCACCGACGCCCGCTGCGAAGCTCGCGCACGCCGTCGCCACCGCCGAAGCCGACGGGCCCTCGGCCGGGCTCGCTCTGCTGGAGCACCAGGAGGGCGCACGCACTCACGCCGTACGGGCCGACCTGCTTGCTCGTCTGCAGCGCTATGCCGAGGCGATCGACGAACTGTCCAACGCAGAGCCCGCGACCGCCGCCGAGCGTCGGCACCACGAGCGCCGGATGCAGGACTTCAGTCGTCGGTCCAGTTGCCGCGGTCGCTGTTGAAGATCGACTTCGAGGCGGGTGCGGAGGTCGGGGCCGGGCGGGAGTGGTGGGCCGGCGCGGTGGTCGTGGTGACCTCCTGGGCCGAGTCCATCCCGATCGGGCCGGTGCCGTCGTCGTCGGAGTCCTCGTCGCTCTGGACGACGTCGACGCTGGCAGAGGCGCGCAGGCCGGTGCGCTGGATGACGCGCTGGATGGTCAGGTCCCGGTCGTCGGGACGGCTGACCCACTTGATCTCGCGGAAGCCCTGGTCCTGCGCGGCGGACTCGAAGATGAAGTGGCCGTAGCCGAGCATCCGGCCGATGATCGGCTTCTGCAGGGTGATGTCGAGGACTCGCGCGATCGGGGTGGTCGCGACGGTCTGGGAGAAGACGCCGCGGATCCGCATCACCCGCATGTTGGTGACCACGAAGCGGTCGCGGTGATGGGTCAGGAAGTTCCAGAAGGCGTGCGTGAGCAGCACCAGGCAGATCGCGAGCAGCACCGGCTGACCGCCGATCGGCGTGGTCACCATCGCGACCAGCAACGCGGCCGCGAGCAGGACCTCCAGCATCGGGACCGTGAACACGACCCAGTGCTGCCGAACCTCGTCGATGACGACTTCGCCCTCGTCCGAGATCAGATGGCGCCGTACCTTCGGATCGAACATCCGGAAGAGGCCAATTCCGGCCATCCGCTCACTCCCCTGTCACGCGTCTCGATGTGACCCCGACTGTGCACCCCGTTAAGGGCAAGTGTCCCGCACGATCGCTCGTGACGGGACACTCAGGCGTCAGATCAGTTGAACAGCGCGGTCAGGAACGTGATCACGCTCCCGAACAGATCACCGACGCCGGAGAAGGCGCCCCCCACCGCATCGGCGGCGTTCGTCGGCTGCGTGAACAGATAGAAGCCGGCAAAGGCGATGAGCGACCAGATCAGCAGCTTCTTCGGCATGTCACCACTCCTCGTTCCAAACCACTGGGTCGACTGTGTTTGTATCACGGACCGTCACTAATTGTCACTGACTGAACACAGCCCACCGCACAATGCTCACCAGCTACAAGCTCCATTGTGTAACGGATCCGGGGGCAAGGCACCCAGCGGCGCGCCGCCGTGAGACGTGGATCGCACAGCGTGACCGAATAGTGGCACATTTGCCCGAATACGGGACAGTAGCGGTAGCTTCAGGGCCGATTACACGATGTGACAAACCATGACGGAATGTCGCAGTGGCGAGACCTAAATCACAGCACCTAATTTCACAGGGCAGCAATCAGTTCATCGGCGGCGCTGTAGGGATCGGTGTTGCCCTCGGCGACCTTCGCCGCCAGTACGTCGAGCCGCGCATCACCATGCAGATGCGCGAACCGGGTCCGCAGCGCGGTCATCGCGATCGCCTCGATCTCATCCCGGGCCCGGGACCGCCGCCGTTCGTCCAGGACGCCGTTGCCGCGCATCCAGGTCAGCCGGTCCTCGATCGCCGTGACGACCTCGTCGACGCCTTCGTTGCGCGAGGCCACCGTCTTCAGGATCGGCGGCACCCACGCGCCCTCTGCCCGCTCGGCCAGGGCCAGCATGTGCCGCAGGTCGCGGGTGACGTTCTGGACGCCGTCCCGGTCGGCCTTGTTCACGACGTACAGGTCGCCGACCTCGAGGATGCCGGCCTTGGCCGCCTGGATCCCGTCACCCATCCCGGGCGCCAGCAAGATGATCGTGGTGTCGGCCATCCCCGCGATCTCCACCTCGGACTGCCCGACCCCGACCGTCTCCACGAACACCACGTCGAACCCGGCCGCGTCCAGCACCCGCAACGCCTGCGGAGTCGACCACGACAGCCCGCCCAGGTGCCCACGCGAGGCCATCGAGCGGATGTACACGCCCTTGTCCAGCGCGTGATCCTGCATCCGCACCCGGTCGCCCAGCAACGCCCCACCGGAGAACGGCGACGACGGGTCGACCGCCAGCACGGCCACCCGCTTCCCGGTCGCCCGGTACGCCGCGACGAGCGCAGACGTCGACGTGGATTTGCCCACACCGGGCGAACCGGTAATCCCGACGATGTGCGCATGACCGGCGTACGGGGAGAGCGCGGCCATCACCTCACGCAGCAGCGGCGACTCGTCCTCGACCAGCGAGATCAGCCGGGCGACGGCCCGGGAGTCACCCTCCCGGGCACGCTCGACCAGTTCGTTGACAGGCGGAGTGCGTCTCGGCATTACTTCTTCGCTACGCGAACGATCAGTGCGTCGCCCTGACCGCCGCCACCACAGAGTGCGGCCGCGCCAACGCCGCCGCCCCGACGACCGAGCTCAAGCGCCAGGTGCAGCACCAGGCGTGCGCCCGACATCCCGATCGGGTGGCCGACCGCGATCGCGCCGCCGTTCACGTTGACCTTGTCGGCCTCGACCCCGAGCTCCCGCGTTGAGGCGATCCCGACGGAGGCGAAGGCCTCGTTGATCTCGATCAGGTCGAGGTCGGACGCCTCGATCCCTTCCTTGCTGCAGGCCTTCTTGATCGCGTTGGCCGGCTGGCTCTGCAGGGTCGAGTCCGGACCGGCAACCGAGCCGTGCGCGCCGATCTCGGCGATCCAGGACAGCCCGAGCTCCTCCGCCTTGGCCTTGCTCATCACGACGACAGCGCAACCGCCGTCGGAGATCTGCGAGGCGGAGCCGGCGGTGATCGTGCCTTCCTTGCCGAACGCCGGGCGCAGCCGGGCCAGCGTCTCGACCGACGTGTCGCCGCGAACGCCTTCGTCGCTGTCGATCACCAGCGGGTCGCCCTTACGCTGCGGCACCTCGACCGGGATCACCTCGTCGGCGAAGACGCCGTTCTTCCAGGCGGCCGCGGCCAGCTGGTGCGAACGAGCGCTGAACTCGTCCTGCTCCTCGCGGGTCAGCGGGCCGTTCGCCTGCTCGGTGAGCGCACCCATCGGCTGGTCGGTGAACGCGTCCCAGAGCCCGTCGTACGACATCGAGTCGACCAGCGACGTGTCGCCGTACTTGAAGCCCTCACGGGACTTCGGCAGCAGGTGCGGGGCGTTCGTCATCGACTCCATGCCGCCGGCCACGACCACGTCGTACTCGCCGGCGCGGATCAGCTGGTCGGCCAGCGCGATCGCGTTCAGGCCGGACAGACAGACCTTGTTGATCGTGATCGCCGGGACGCCCATCGGGATGCCGCCCTTGACCGCGGCCTGGCGAGCGGTGATCTGACCGCCGCCGGCCTGCAGGACCTGGCCCATGATCACGTACTCGACCTGGTCCGGCGCGACGCCGGCCTTGTCCAGCGCACCCTTGATCGCGAACCCACCGAGCTCGGCGCCGGTGAAGCCCTTGAGGCCGCCCAGCAGCTTCCCGATCGGGGTCCGTGCCCCGGCCACAATGACGCTTTGGTTCCGCGTGTCAGACATGTTTGTCACGATACCTGCGACAGCACTGGTACGCGCCTGTCGAACGGGTCACACGAACAGCCTCTTGCCCGATTGTCCTTCTAGGCTGAAGGGATGGATGAGCTCTTCGAGGCAATCGATCACGTCGGCATCGCGGTCCCCGACTTCGACGCGGCCGTGCGGCACTACGCCGGCGTGTTCGGGATGACGGTCGCGCACGAGGAGATCAACGAGGAGCAGGGCGTCCGGGAGGCGATGCTCTCGGTCGGCACCTCGGGTTCCTCGATCCAGCTGCTCGCGCCGCTGTCGGACGCGTCGCCGATCGCCAGGTTCCTGGACAAGCGCGGGCCGGGCATCCAGCAGCTGGCCTACCGGGTCCGCGACATCGACCAGGTGTCCGCCGTACTGCGGGAGCGCGGCGCCGAACTCCTGTACGCCGAACCGCGCCGTGGCACCGCCGGATCCCGGGTGAACTTTATTCACCCCAAGTCGGCCGGTGGGGTGCTGGTAGAGCTCGTCGAGCCTGCCTAGTGTTACGGGTCTCCGACAGTCAGTGACGGCACGCGCTTTGCCCTTCGAAAAGGGCTTTTGCGGACTACTCTGATCGGGTGCTGAAGGACAGCGCCACCGACTCGTTGGACGGTGTGCCGGCGGGTTTCCAGCACGAAGCCTTCGTCTACTCCGGCGACGAGGAGTTCGTGCGACTGTCGGCACCGTTCGTTCGCGACGGTCTGGCAACGGATGCGGCGATCGTGGCGGTGCTCCCGCCGGATCGGATCGCGATGCTGCGCGAGACCCTCGAAGAATCCGCGGCACACGTGCGATTTATCGATATGACCGCGGTTGGGCGGAATCCTGCCCGGCTCATCCCGTTCTGGCGCGCCATCCTTCAAGAGCCCGGTATGCAGCAGTCCGATCGCCCGGTCTACGGCCTCAGCGAGTGCGTGTACCCCGGTCGCACCACAGCGGAGTACGACGAAGCCTTGCTGCACGAGGGTCTGACCGATATCGCCTTCGCCGCGGACTCCGGTTTCCGGCTCTGCTGCCCGTTCGCGGCGACCGCCGGGATCGACCCGACCGCCACTCACTCCGGTGCGGAGGCGCTGGCAGAGAAGACCTTCCGGACCCCGCTGAACGACGTACCGGATCGGGCCGAGCGCTGGGAGTTCGGGCTGGCCGATCTCGGCGACGTACGGCAATGGGTGAACGGGCAGGCGTCGTCGCACGGGGTGTCGCGGGACCGGATGGACGACCTCGGGCTGGCGCTGCACGAGGTCTGCACGAACAGCATCCGCTTCGGCGGCGGCCGCGGCAGGCTCTCGGTGTGGATCGAGAACGGGTCGCTGGTCTGCGACGTGGCCGACCACGGCCGGATCGACGATCTGCTCGTCGGCCGGGTGATGCCGCCGCTGGACGGGCTCGGTGGCCGGGGCGTCTGGCTCGCCAACCAGCTCTGCGATCTGGCCCAGTTGCGATCCGGTGACGGCTTCACCCAGGTCCGGCTCCACACCCGCCTGCGCTGATCACGTGGCGATAAGACCACTGACAACGGTGGACTGGAAAAGTGACGGTCGTCTCACCGGTCCCGAACTGTGTCACACCGCACAGCCCGCGAGGCATACTCAACGGTAACGTCCGCTCACCAGTCCACTCCTTACAGGAGGTACGACGTGAAGCAGATCCTCGATGCGATCCTCGCCGGTGACAGTGCGGCGGTCGGTGCGCTCGACGTACCGGACCACTACCGGGGCATCACCGTGCATGCCGACGAGGCCGGCATGTTCGAGGGGCTGGACGCGAAGGAGAAGGACCCGCGCAAGAGCCTGCACCTGGACGACGTGCCGACGCCCGAGCTCGGCCCGGGTGAGGCGCTGGTCGCGGTGATGGCGAGCGCGATCAACTACAACACCGTCTGGACGTCGATCTTCGAGCCGGTCTCGACGTTCTCGTTCCTCAAGCGGTACGGGAAGTTGTCGCCGCTGACCGCTCGCCACGACCTGCCGTACCACGTGGTCGGCTCCGACCTGGCCGGCGTCGTCCTGCGGACCGGCCCGGGCGTGAACGCCTGGAAGCCCGGCGACGAGGTGGTCGCGCACTGCCTGTCGGTCGAGCTGGAATCGCCGGACGGGCACAACGACACGATGATGGACTCCGAGCAGCGGATCTGGGGTTTCGAGACCAACTTCGGTGGGCTGGCCGAGATCGCGCTCGTGAAGTCGAACCAGCTGATGCCGAAGCCGGCTCACCTCACCTGGGAGGAGGCTGCGTCTCCCGGGCTGGTGAACAGTACGGCGTACCGGCAGCTCGTCTCACCCAACGGCGCGAATATGAAGCAGGGCGACGTCGTACTGATCTGGGGTGCTTCCGGTGGACTGGGGTCGTACGCGACCCAGTTCGCGCTGAACGGCGGCGCGATCCCGGTCTGCGTGGTGTCGTCGCCGGAGAAGGCCGAGATCTGCCGCGCGATGGGCGCCGAGCTGATCATCGACCGGTCGGCCGAGGGGTACAAGTTCTGGAAGGACGAGTCCACTCAGGACCAGAAGGAGTGGAAGCGGTTCGGCGGGCGGATCCGCGAGCTGACCGGAGGTGACGACCCGGACATCGTCTTCGAGCACCCGGGCCGGGAGACCTTCGGTGCGTCCGTGTACGTCGCTCGCCGCGGCGGCACGATCGTCACCTGTGCCTCGACCTCGGGCTTCATGCACGAGTACGACAACCGGTACCTGTGGATGAACCTCAAGCGAATCATCGGCTCGCACTTCGCCAACTACCGCGAGGCCTGGGAGGCCAACCGGTTGATTGCCAAAGGCATGGTGCACCCAACGGTCAGCCGCGTGTACCCGCTCGAGGAGACCGCGCAGGCTGCGTACGACGTGCACCGCAACCTGCACCAGGGCAAGGTCGGCGTCCTGACTCTGGCCCCGACCGAGGGCCTCGGCGTCCGGGATCCCGAACTGCGCGCCAAGCACCAGCAGGCGATCGACCGTTTCCGTAACCGCTGAGAGGTTTTGAACGGGGCCCGATTGGCTGGTCGGGGGCCGGGTCTGACAGGCTTAAGCTGGGGGATTCAGCTGAGCCGCCAGAAGGGAAACCTCAGGAATGCCTGACGAGTCGAGCCTGCCGTTCTTCGACCGCACTGCAACCGCGGCCGGAGGCTTTCCGGTCAGTCGGCGTGGCTACGACAAGCAGGCCGTGGACGACTACGTCCGCGCCCTGGAGATGCAGCTGGTCGAGATCCGGAGCCGGGCCGAGCAGCTGCAGGGCAGCGTCGCGCCGATGCAGCGTGAGCTCGAGGAGACCCGCCGCCAACTCGATGCCAGCGCCAATCCGTCGTACGCCGGTCTCGGGGACCGGGCCGCGCAGATCCTGCGGCTTGCCCAGGACCAGGCGTCCGAGGCCCTCGAGGAAGCCCGCCGCGAGGCCCAGGAGCTGCGCAGCACCGCCGCCAAGGAGGCCGCCGCCCTGCGCGCCACCGGTGAGCGGGAGGCCGAGGACATCCGGACCGTCGCACTGAACGAGTCCGACAGCATCCGCCGTACTGCCGAAGGCGATGCCGCCGAGCTCCGCCGTACCGCGGAGACCGAGGCCGCCGAGGTGCTGCAGGCGGCCAAGCGCAAGGCCGAGCAGCTGACGCTGACCGCCGAGTCCCAGGCCAGCACGCTGAAGAACGGCGCGCTGCACGAGGCCGAGAAGATCCGCACCGCGATCCAGCGCGAGTCGGCCGCCCTGCGCGCCCGGCTGGCCGACGAGCGGGAGCAGCAGGCCAAGGAGCTGGCCGACAAGCACCAGCAGATCGCCGCCGACACCGAGAACCTGACCACCCAGATGAAGGAGGCCGCCGAGGCCTCCGAGCGCCGGGTGGCCGAGGCGACCGAGCAGGCCCGCAAGATCCGCGCCGAGGCCGAGGAGTCCGCCGAGCGCACCCTGAGCCGGACCCGCCGCGAGGCCGAGCAGGTGCTGAGCACTGCCCGGACCCGTGCCGAGTCCGAGCTCGCCAACGCCGCCGACGAGGCCGAGCGGTCGCGCACGATCGTGGCCCGCGAGACCGAGCGACTGGCCAAGCGCCGCGACGGCATCCTCACCCAGATCGCCGGCCTGAACGAGATCGCCGGCAACATCGCCCGCCAGGCGGCCGAGCTCGACTCCGAGACGGCCGCGACGACGCCGTACGTGAATCCCTTCAGCCGGCCAACTTCTGAAACTTCCGCCGGCCTCACCTCCGGTCTCGCCCCGTCCGCGGGCGGCCCCGGTACGGCGGGCAGCCCGCTCACCGACAGTTCGGTGACCTCCGAGCCCAAATCTGAGTCGTCGGGTGACAGCCCGTTCGCGCCGAAGGTACAGACCGAGGACCACGCCTTCGGACCCGGTACGGCGGCCGCGAGCCCGGCGCTCGACGGGGACGGACCGTTCACCGGTTCGAGCCCGTTCGTCGGATCGGACGCGGGTGACGCCCGGGTCGACGAGACCCGGATCGACAGCAGCCTGCGGGTGGACCCGGCGATCGCCGGCAAGCTGACAACTGCCGGCCCGGCGAGTGACCGAGCGGCTGGCCCGGCGACCGGCCCAGCGACTGGCCCCGCGACCGGCAACGGGGCTGACGGCAACGGTTCGGCTGACGACGCGGCGGACGGTGACGAGCCGGCCGACTCGACGAGGATCGACGAGTTCCGCCTCGGTGACCTCGCCACCGGCCAGACTTCGGTCGACGACGAGAAGACCGACGCGCGATCCCCGAAGGACACGATGTGACGCCATCCGGCGACGACAACTCGACAGCGACTCCGCCCGACCCGGCAGCTGGGCAAGACCTGGCCAAGGCGACCCGCGAGGCCAAGCTGGCCGCCGCGGATGCCGAGGCCGCTGCCGAGCAGGCGGAGAAGTCGGCCGACGAGGCCGAGGAATCCGCCGACGAGGCCGAGGAGTCCGCGGACCAGGCCGAGCTCCTGATCGAGGAGCGGCACCCCGATGAGGGCATGGGCCGACCCGGTCCGCCGATCCATCGGTCGAACCCGTTCGTCTTCGGATTCTTCGCAGCCCTCGGCGTACTGGTCGCCTGGGGCCTGTGGAACGCCCTCGGTCACGCGCGTTCGGTGCTGATCCTGCTGGTGGTCTCGATGTTCATCGCGGTCGGCCTGAACCCGCTGGTCGAGTGGTTCATGCGCCGCGGCCTGAAGCGCGGCCTGTCGGTCGGCGCCGTCTTCCTGATCATGATCCTCGCCGTCGCCGGCGTCGGGTTCGCGATCGTCCCGGTCGTCACCGACCAGATCGACGGCCTGATCACGAACGCCCCGCAGTGGCTCGACCTGCTCCAGAAGTCGAAGACCCTCGACGAGCTCGACAACAAGTACCACTTCATCCAGAAGGCCCAGGAGTACATCCAGGACCCGGCGCTGGCCCAGAAGGCGTTCGGCGGCATCCTCGGCGTCGGCAAGGTCGTCGCCAACGCCCTCTTCAACACCTTCACGATCCTCATCCTGACCCTGTACTTCCTGGCCTCGCTGCCGTCGGTCAAGCGCGCGGCCTACAGCCTGGTCCCCCGCACCCGCCGCAACCGCGTCGCGATCCTCGGCGACGAGGTCCTGACCCGCGTCGGCGGCTACGTCAGCGGCCAGTTCACCGTCGCACTCTGCGCCGGCGTCTTCATGTTCATCTTCCTGGAGATCGTCGGCCTGCGGGAGTACGCCGTCGCCCTCGCGATCGTGGTCATGTTCACCGCCTTCATCCCGATGGTCGGTGGCCTGATCGGCGTCGTCGTAGTAGCCCTGATCGGCTTCACCGACAGCCTCTGGGTAGGCCTCGCCTGCCTCATCTACGGCATCGTCTACCAGCAGATCGAGAACTACGTCGTAGCCCCCCGCATCATGCGCCGAGCCGTAGACATCCCCGGCGCCGTCACCGTCATCGCCGCCCTCCTCGGCGGCGCCCTCCTCGGCGTCGTCGGCGCCCTCCTGGCCATCCCCTCAGCAGCCGCCATCCTCCTCATCATCCGCGAAGTCTGGGTCCGCAAAGCCGACGCCTCGTAGTGGTTGTGGTGCGTGGGGTCCGTACGACGGCCCCACGCATCCGGCTACGCCCGACTCCTCCGTCGCCGCTCCCACCCACCCCGACGGTGCGTGCTCCGCCCGCTCCTAGCGCCAACGTGGCGGCTTCTGCGGCAGGTGGGGCTGATCCCTCATGTCCGATGATCCGGAGACCGCGCCGTCCGTTTCGGTGGACGCTACGGGGGGGGCGTGGACACCCTGCGGTGGGTGTGAACAAGTAATGACCTGTTCACGCCCACCGTTTCCTGGTCAAACCCCCGGTTGCCGGCGCGGCCAGGTGCGGTGCGCGGTTGCCCGGCCCCGCCGAACGGCCGAACCTCGCACACCAACTAGGGACCCCGGACACTCGGCCAGATGACCGAGGTCCCCAGCTGGTGACCGCACTACACCCGGCTCAACTGCACGCGAGCCAGCAGGCCGCCGTACCCGCAACGTCCGAAGGATCCGAGGGCGTGGTCTCCGGATCTTCGGACGTTGTGACGGGGATGACGGCAATCACCCACACAGCGGACAGGAGATCCAGAATTCGGTGGTCCAAGACGGTCGACGCCGACCAGGCGTTCGACCAGAATCACTTCGCGGTTACTGAGGGCAAACTTTTGATCGCCCGGCCGCCGGACCTGGTCTCTGTCGACCTGGCTTCGGGTGCGGTCCGGCCGCTCCTGACCGACCAGCCGCACCACGCCGCACTCGGCGTCGAGGTCGACGATCGGGTGATCGTCGCCCAGGCGGCAGGACTGATTCTTACCTTCGAACGGAGAGCACGGTGAAACGGCGAATCATCGCCATCGTCACCGGCGTCGCGGTGGCTGCGGCGGGTGGCGTTTGATCGGGCGGCCGGCGTGAGCCGAGCGGTTCCCGGCCAGTGCCAGGATCACCGCATCGAAATAGCCCAGCTTCAGTTTGCCCCGTCACTGCCTCGAGAAACTGAACCTCCAGGGACGGACCGTTACGCACGTTTGTTGCGCAGAAAATTGCAGGTCTCCCCTTGCACAGGCTCAGGAGCGAGCAGCCTGCCGGACCATCCCAGCAAAGAACCTCCCGCAGCGCTCGTGGTTCACGTCGCGGACATTGAACATGGCAATCAACGGGCCTGAATCACAGAGCAGCGCAGTCACGCGCCCCGCCGGACAGCCTCGACAATCTCACGGTTCTGGCTAGCCTCCGCGAGGATCTCGCGATAACGCACCGACAAGTCGGGCTCTTCGATACTCGCCAAACCGAACCACGGAAAGCGCCGTCGCAGCTCGGCAACGTCGACCTGCTGATCGTCCATGCCCTCATGTCCTCAAGCGTGCCGGTGAACCGGCTGATCTTCATGGCTTCTCCTGTTCGGATAACACAACCTCGACGATGCGAGTCGTCTGGCCTTGCCATGAACGAGGAAATCTCCCTGGTTCCCCGCGTCGCTCCGTTTGCTTGGTCGCTGGTCAGCCCTCATCGGAGGTAGGTACGGCGGCCAGGCGCTTACCGCGCTTGGAACTTTTCGCAGCGGCGCGCTTCCTGGGTGAGCGTGCCGCCGGCCGAGGTGGGTCAGCGATCGGCCCGGCCTCGGCCGACTTCGCCGAGACAACCTCGACAATGCGGAGGACTCGGCCGTCCTTCCCATGAATGACGAGATCAGGCTGCGCATTGATCTGGCGCACCACGTCGGCTAGGCCCGAGGTCACGCCCTCGGATTCCTGGACCAACTGTGAGACGCGTTGATGCGAGACGCCGAGAACTTTGCTCACATCGCGCACCGGCACATCCGCGTCGGTCAGCACCGCCGCAAGCTCGCGGCTGAAATCGGCGACCAGGGATTCGAGCCGACCGGCCTGTGTCCGCAGGTCCTCGACCAGAGTCTTGGCATCGAGGAGGTCGTGTCCAGCTGCCTCGATCCCGGAGATCTCGACCGCCACCTGGGACATTGGAACGTCCACGGTGACAGCGACGTACTCGCGCGCCGCTTGCTCGACCTCGTCGAGCCGCCGAGCCTGAGTCAGACCGTCCAGCTCAGGAATCTCCACCATCCACCAGCGCCCCTCGCGGGCAACGGTTGCTTCGTAGGTCTTCATCACCGCTCCTCATCACACGCCGCCAGCGCCGCGTCGGCCTTGCGGACAACACCCGGCGAAATCTTCGTATGGCCATCGGGCAGCGTGAACACATGCTGCCCGCACGGACATTCGTAGATACCGTGCGACCCCCTGAGTCCGCACTCTTCGCCAACCGGCATCCCGGAAGGCCTTCACGACCTTGCGCGTTGCTTTCTCACTCACCACGCAGATTAGTCTAGGAACCTGGACAGAATCAAGGCAAATTGACTAGACGGCTCAGCTTGCGAATACGAGCTGGCCACCCAACTGCCGAAGCGGGCAGACGCCTGGAGAGGACGTCGGCGGCCGGCCACGGGCGCGATGAGCGCCGGGCGGCAGCCCGCCCATCCGCGGTAGCGCTAGGAGCGGGCGGAGCACGCACCGTCGGGAGTGTCGCGAGCACGGCGACGGAGGAGCCAGGCGCAGGCGGCGCGTGAGGTGCTTACGGGGCTGGGAGTTTGGTTAGTTCGGGTGTTGGGGTGGTGTGGAAGGCGGCGGCTCGGGGGTAGCCGGCTAGGCAGCCTCGGGTGGTGAGGAGGGCTGTGTAGTAGTCGATGTGGCGGAAGCCGAGTTCGCCGCGCGCGGAGGGCTGGTGGCGGATGGCGGAGATCCAGCGGTAGAAGGCTTCGTCGGGGATGGGGACGTAGAGGGTG
>NZ_SMKA01000143.1 GCF_004348455.1 Kribbella albertanoniae | reverse complement strand
GGGATGGGGTTCGGTCTGGTGGGGATGCGCGAGCGGGTGGCGGCGTACGGCGGTTCGGTGCAGCTGACCGGGCGGCCTGGCGGCGGATCGTTGCTCAGGGCAAAGGTTCCGGCGTGATCCGGGTGCTGCTGGTCGAGGACCAGGAGATGGTGCGGGCCGGGTTCCGGATGGTGATCGACTCGCAGGAGGACCTGGCGGTCGTCGGCGAGGCCGGCAATGGGACGGCCGGTGTCGCGGAGGTACGGCGTACTCGTCCGGACGTGGTCGTGATGGACATCCGGATGCCCGGCCTGGACGGGATCGAAGCCTGCCGTCAGGTGAACGCACTCCCGGACCCGCCACGGGTGCTGATGCTGACCACCTACGACCTCGACGAGTACGCACTCTCCGCCGTACGCGCCGGTGCCAGCGGCTTCCTCCTCAAGGACGCGCCGCCGGAAGACATGCTCGCCGCGATCCGCATCGTGCACGCCGGTGACGCGGTCCTGGCAGCCTCGACCACCCGACGCCTGCTGGAACACCTTGCCCCGGCACTGGACCCCGCAGCCGTCAAGGTCGTCGCTGCGTTGACCGACCGCGAGCGCGAGGTGTTGATCGAGGTCGCCCGCGGCTCGTCCAACGCCGAGATCGCCGACCAGCTGACCGTCTCCGCGGGCACGGTGAAAACGCACGTGAGCAGTGTGCTGGCCAAGCTCGGAGTTCGCGATCGCGTGCAGGCCGTGGTCATCGCCTACGAGGCAGGACTCGTCCGCCCGGGCGGAGCCCGTCGGAGGCAGTGAGCCGAGGCGTTGGGTAGGTTTGGGGGAGCGTACCGGGACTCTGGGGGAGGGGGACGCGCATGGGTTCAGCCGTGGAAGTACTGATCCTCGGGCCGACCCTGTTGAGAGCGGACGGCATCCAGTACGGCGTTGCCCGGCCGCTCGAGCGAGCCCTGCTGGTCCGGCTCGCCCTGGCTGGCGGTCACGGCGTACCGGACGGAGTCCTGGCCGCGGACGTGTGGGGCGACGGGCAGGTCGAGAAGCCGCGGGATCGGCTCCGGGTGCTGGTGCATCGGTTGCGACGCACACTCGGAGACCAGGCGGGGCTCGTGCACCGGACCGAGAACGGCTATGCCCTCACGACCAGCGGACCGGCTGATCTGGCCAAGGTCGAGCAGTTGCTGCCGGTGGTGGAGGCTGCTCGCCGGGACCAGGACTACTCCAAGGTGAGCACCGTGGCGGCCGATGCGCTCGCGCAGTGGCGCGGACCCGCCCTGGCCGATCTGCGCGATACTCCCTTCGGTGCGGCCGAAGCGGACCGGCTGGACCGTCTGTTCGTCGATCTGCAGACCGACCGGATCCAAGCCGGGCTGGCTGCCGGCACGGTCGTGGTCGCCGAGGCCGACGAGCTCGCGCGGCAGAACCCGCTGAACGAACGCCTGCTCGGCCTGGCGGTGATCGCGCTGTACCGGGCCGGTCGGCAAGCCGAAGCGCTGGCCCGGATCGCGACACTGCGGACGACCCTCGCCGAGCAGTTGGGCATCGACCCGTCGCGCGAAACCATCGACCTCGAGCGGAAACTGCTGCGCCAGGATCCCGCGCTGCTACCGGCCGCTGTCCTGAAGCCGAGCCGAGCCCCGACGGCTGCAACGTCGATGGTCGGCCGCGACGGCGACCTGGCAGCCTTGCTGGATCGGCTGGCCGGACCTGCCGTCATCACCGTGACCGGTGGCCCCGGGGTGGGGAAGACGCGGCTGGCCAAAGAGGTCTCCGCGACAGTCAACCGGTCAGGCCGAGCGGTGTACTGGCTGGACCTCACCACAATCACCACGCCAGAGGCGGTACTGCCCGGTCTCGCCTCGGTGACGGCGGTCGAATCCGTCCCGGATGGGTTGCTGTCGCGCTGCGTCGAGAGGCTCGCAGGCAGTCTGCTGGTCCTCGACAACGCCGAGCACCTGGTCGAGCCCGTCGGAGCCTTGCTGTCCGGTCTCGCCGACCAGGTCTCCATCCTGGTGACATCACAGCAGCCGATTCGCGTGGTCGGCGAGCAAGTGCACCCCATCGGTCCCCTCGACCGTGAGGCTGCCGCTCGGCTGTTCCGGGAGCGCAGCCGGGTAGCAGCGGACGGCCGGACAGACTTGATCGACGAGATCTGTACGGCGGTCGACCGGCTTCCGCTGGCCATCGAACTCGCGGCCGGCCTGACCCGGACGCTGAGCATCGAGCAGTTGGCTGTGCGGATCGAGGATCGGTTGCGGCTGCTCGTCGGCGGTATGCGCTCGGCCGGCCGACGGCACACCAGTCTCCGTACGGCGATCGACTGGAGCTGCTCGCTCCTCGATCCGATCGGCCGCGAGGTTCTGTACCGGGTGGCCGTCTTCGTCGGCGGCTGCACGCTGGAGGCCGCCGAACAAGTCGTGTGCGGCGAGGACCTCGAGCCTGCGGACCTGAAGGCGATTCTGGCCGACCTCACCGAGCGGAGCCTGATCACGGTCGAGTCTGGTGGCCGTTTCGTTCTGCTGCAGAGTATCCGGGACTACGCCCTCGAGCAGTTGCGTGCCTCCGGCAACGAATCTGCGGTTCGCGGCCGGCATGCGACGTGGTGTGCCGCACTCGCCGCGCGGACCTTCCGCGACGGCGGCCCTGATGACGAGAAGGTCGTCGACGAGCTGAACAGCGAAGCAGGAAATCTGCGCGCGGCCGTCGAATGGGCCCTGCGGACGCCGGGCGAGGCCGGCCGGGTCCTGGAGATCGCGGCACCCACCGGCTGGTACTGGATGGGCCACGGCCTGATCGCCGAAAGCCGCGACTGGCTGCGCCAGGCACTCGATGCCGAAGATGGCGCGCCGACGGAGACCAGGGCCGCGGCGCTTCGGGCCGCGGCCTCGCTAACCCGCAACAACGGTGACCCGGCCGGTGCGCGACTGCTCGGCGACGAGGCGCTTCGCCTCTACCGGCACCTCGACGATCCTCTTGGCCTCATCTCCGCGCTGATCGGACTCTGTTTCACCAACGTCATTCTTGGCGACCTGAACATCGCAGCGGAGCAGGGGCAGGAAGCCATCACTCTCGCTGAGCCGACCGGAAACACCAGGCTGATCGCGACCGCGCTCAACGTCACTGGACTAGTGCTCCAGCGGCTCGGCCGGACCGTCGAGGCGGAGCAGGCGTATATCGAAGCCTGCGCGCTGTGGCGCAGCGCCGACGACCGCCGCGGCTTGGCCGGCACTCCCAGCAACCTCGGCCAGTTGTACATGCGCACGGGAGACCTGGCTGGCTCGCGAGAGCGCTCCCTGCAGGCCCTGCGGATCTATCGCGAACTCGACCTGCTCGACACCGTGGTGGACTGCTTCGACAACATCGCCGCCAGCGAGCTAGCGCTGGGACATTACCGACAGGCCTTGCGACTGGTTACTGTTGCCGAAACCCAACGGATCAGAGCCGGCACTCCGCTGCTGGTCGCCGACGAGATCGAGGGCAGAGACACTGTCGAACGCGCCGCCCGCACAGCCCTGGGCTCCGCGGCCGACGCAGTGGTGGCCGCAGCCCAGGACGAGCCGATCACTGGCGTTGTCGACGAGCTGCTCGACTAGGTACAGGTGACGTCAGCCGCGGGCAGCGTGTTCTGGCCGAGATAGCGCTCTACCGTCGCGTCCACGCAGGGGGAGACGCCGTACACGCCGTGCCGGAACGCGCCGGAGAGCGTGATCAGGCGGGATCCCCGCAGCGCCCGATGCATGGCCAGCTGCCCCGAGTAGGGAACGGCGGGATCACCGGTTGCCCCTAGCATCAACACACGGTGGTCGTTGGCGATCGTGGTGGGCGCTTCGATCGGCGTGGTGGGCCAGAACGTGCAGGGGCTGATGTCGCGGGCCAGCGGTCCGAAGAGTGGTTCGTCCAAGCGGTGCGCCCGGATATCGCGGTAGTAGACCTCGGGGTCCCGCGGCGCGGCCCAGTCGGCACATTGGTTGGCGACGCCCGCGCTGAACCCGAACTCCGGCACAACCTCGGCCAGGTCGTAGAGCCCGAACCGCTGCTCCTGCAACGGCGTCGGCGTCACCGGCAAACCGGCGGCCGCATCCCGGTAGACGCGCACGGCAGCGGACATCTCGCCGTACGACGCGTCTGTGTCGTCGACGGTCAGCAGCAGACCGGGCAGCATCGCCTCGGTGACCTGATGTGTCCCGACCTGCAGCGGTCGCTTCCTGGTGACCGCGGCGATCCGGTCCACGGTGGCGAGGACGGCGTTCTTCGTGGTGCCGAGTCCAGTGTCATGCCGCGCTGCCCACTCCGCCCAGTCGGCCAGCGCGGCCGCGTCCGGGACAGCGGTCTCTCGCGTCCAGCGTGGCCCGTACGTGTCCGGCGCATGTGAGCTGTCCAGTACGACGCGATCGGCGTTCCCCGGGAACATCTGCAGATAAACCGCTCCCAGGTACGTGCCGTACGACGTACCGAAGTAAGACAGCTGCCGTACGCCGAGGGCCGCGCGGACGCGGTCCATGTCCCGGGCGATGTTCCGGGTCGAGGCGTACGGCAGCACGTCCCGGTGCGACTCGCACTGGGCGGCGAGGTCTCGAGCGACGGAAACGCTGTCGGCAAAGGCGGCGCGGGTCGGGCTCGCGTACTGCGCGCTGCGGAGATAGCGGTCCGTGCGCCAGCCGCATTCCAGCGGAGTGCTGAGGCCGAAGAAGCGCGGGTCGATACCGACCAGATCGTACTGGGCCGCCAGCTCCGGGCTGCGGCCCAGGAAGACGTTCACCCCTTGGCGGGATGCTTCGGGACCGCCGACATTGACCACCAGCGTGCCCTGACTGGGTTCGGTGGCTGCCCGGCGGGCGATGGCGATCGCGATCGTCGGGCCGGCTGGACGGCGGTAGTCGAGTGGGACCGTGACCTCGGTGCACTGGGCACCGGCCTGGTCGAGGGCGAGGCCGGTTGCGTCGTCCGGGCCGGTGCTACAGCCGTGCCAGGTCAATTTGTTGCTATTAGCAACTGCTGACGAAACGCCAAGGAGACAAAGCGCCAAGGCTGTACCGATGATTGTTATTCGCCTCATGCCGAGCAGCGTAGGGAAAGCTGCCGCCGCGCACCTCTGCCGTGCGACCGATCTTGTCTCTGTCGCACGGCAGAGAGACGCATCACTTGGAGACGGTCACGGTTTGGCCGAGGTCGTTGTAGCCGGTTGCTGGCTGCCAGGTGCCGGTGTTGGCCAGCTGGACGGCGTAGAGCGGGTTGTAGGTGGGCGACTGCAGTCGGGGTGAGGGGTCGGCGAGGTTGAGCAGCAGGCGATAGCGGCCCGGTGCGAGTGGCGCTCGGACAGTCGCGTTGAGGGTGGTCGTCGTACCAGCGGCCCAGAGGCGGGGATCGGCGGGCAGGTTCACGCGGTAGGTGTGCTTGTCGCCCTGGAAGATCAGCTGGACCTGACGGCGATGGTACGGCGCGGCCCAACCGTCGTTGCGAAGATCGAGAGCGACCTGTACGGCGCTGCCGGGGCGGGCCTTGGCGGTGAACGTGCCGCGCACCAGGGTCAACCGGTAGCCGAGTTTCTGCTTGGCTGTGGTGATGTTCGAGCCCCAGCTGCCGAGCACGTCCGGGTGGTAGTCGGTGTTCAGGTACGAGAAGTGCAGTCGCGCCATCTCCGCCGCGGCCGAGTCCCAGTCGGACCTCGGTGAGTTCAGTGCGCAGGTCTCGCCGCCTTCGGGGACATAATTGGTGTCCTGGGCAACGAAATCCTTGTCGAGTTCGATCGGGTCGCTGAGGTAGGTGCCGAAGTCGTCGGGGCTCGCCAGGAAACAGTCGTTGTGATGACCGATCCGGGCCGCCGGTGAACCGTCGTACGCCTGATCCGCAGTGAGTGCTCCCGCGGTTCCCGTTGGCAGTCCGAGCATGCGCTGCTTCATGTACGGCGTTCGCACCTGGACCATGAGATCGCGGGGGAGTGCTTTGAGCAGCGCCATCACCACGGCCCGGCGGTCGGCCCAGTTCTGGTCGGATACCTTGCTCGGGTCGGCCGGGTCGGCGAAATGGTCGGTGTAGTAGCCCTCACCCCAGAGGCCGACGAAGCCGGATTGCACGACCGCGATGACATCGGCGTTCTCACGCAGGATCGGCGCGAGTTGGTCGATGTGCTTCAGGACCCGCTGCACCGGCGCATCGCCGTACGGGATGGTGGGCGGCCAGCCGGGCGGCTGCGCGTACGCGAACCGGACGAGTACCTTCACCCCGGCCGCACGGGCGGTGCGGAAGTCCGCGCGGACGAGGTCGAGGTAGGCCGGGTCGAGTTTGTCGATACTCGCGAACTTCTCCAGGTAGAAGACCCGGAGGATCTGGGTGATGTTCTCCTGGGTCCGGAAGTTGCGCAGGGTGGTGAGGTCGAGCGGGACGTAGCCGGTGCTGTCGGCCCGGTAGTGGGTCTCGGTGTGGTGGTAGAAGCCGCGTTCCTGGTTGGCGATCACAGCGTCGCTCGCCGGGTAGTCGCGGGTGACGGTCGGCCCGTCGCGGTGCGCGTCGGCGAGTTGCGCCGGGCCGCCGAGCAGGCCTAGGACCAGGGTGGCGGCAACCAACAGCTTCATGGGGGGACTCCTAGCTGATCGTGAAGGTGTGCAGGAGCGAGTTCATCCCGGTCGACGGCTCCCAGGTGTTCTGGTTCGCCAGCCGGATCGAGTACTCGGGCCGCGTGGACAGCAGCGGGTCGGGCAGGTTGAGCAGCAGCTGGTAGGAGCCGGTCGGCAGGCCCGACGGCACGGTGAGCGTTTGCGAGACGGTGGTCGCCGTACCGGCGGTCCAGCGTCGTGGGTCCGAGCTCATCGCCAGCTTGTAGTTGGTGCCGGTCGCCGTGTTCCGCAGTACGAGCTCAAGACCACGTGCGTTGTACGGCGTCGCGTAGCCGTCGTTGCGGACCGACAGCGACACGGGCAGACTCCCGCCCCGCACGGCCGAGGTCGGGAAGGTCCCGGTCTCCAGCCGCAAGCGGTAGCCGAGCTTCTTGGTCACATCGGCCAGGCAGCCGCCGGAGTTCCACGAACTCAACACGTTCGGCTCGTAGTCGGTGTTCAGGTAGGACCAGTGGAACTGCGCGAGCTCGGCCGTCGCCGTCGGGCAGGTGGACCGCGGTGCGTTCACGGCACAGGTCTCGCCACCCATCGCGACGTACCTGGTCTCGTCCTGCAGGTACGGGTACTCGACCGCGGTGTTCTCGTAGGTGCCGAAGTCGTCGGGACTCGCGAGGAAACAGTCGTTGTGGTGACCGATCCGCGAGGTCGCGGAACCGTTGTAGGCATCCGCAGACTGCACCGGCGTCGTCGTGTACATGGTCCGCTTGAACTTCGGCGTCCGCAGCTGCACCATCCGGCTCGACGGTACGACGCTCAGCAGCTTGTCGACGACCGCCTTCCGATTCGCCCAGTCCGTCGTACTGACGGTGCCGGCGTTGCCGAAGTTCTGCGTGTAATACCACTCACCCCAGGCACCGATCAGACCCGCCTGTACGACGGCGATGACGTCCTTCCCCGAATTCAGGTACGGCGCGAGTTGGTCGAGGTGAGCGAGCACGCGATCCTTGGTTGCGTCGTCACCGGTAGTCGAGGTCGTGTAGGCGAACCGCAGCACCATCTTCAGCCCGGCAGCCCGGACTGTGTCGAGCTGCTGCTGCAGCTGGTCGAGCGCGGCCTGGGCGATCGGACCGTTCTTGTACTCGGCCAGATAGAAGACGCACATCACCAGCGAGATGCCCTGGCTGGTCCGGTAGCTCTGCAAGGTACTCAGCGAGAAGTCGGCCTTGTCGCAGTCGCCGGTGTGGTGGTAGAAACCGCGCTCTGGGTTCGCGAAGTTGTCGGTGCTTGCTGTGTAGGTGACAGCACCACCATCGCTATAGACATGCGTGTACTTGCTGGACGTTTCCATCGGCGCCTCGACCTGGAAGATCAGGTCGGCGTCGTTGGGCGAGGCGTTCTCGCCCAGGTCGGCCCGGTCGACAGTCCAGCGGGCGACGCCGCCGGTGGCGGAGAAGGTGACGGCCTTGACCAGCGCCCAGCTCCAGCCGGTGCCGGTGCTGCGGTAGAGGTTGCCGTTCTCCAGCAGGTAGTCGGCGCCGACCGTGCCTTGGGCGTAGCCGGTGCTCGTGTTCCGGTCGGTGTCCACGTAGACCCGCTGGAACGCCGGGGCGCCGGTGAACGAGTACTGGTACGTGACGGTGGTCGTGGTGTTGGTCGCGGAACCACCGCTGATGGTCGCGCCGGCGGGGGAGACCACCGCGAAGGCAGCCAGCAGTCCGCCGAGGGTGATGCCGGTCAACAGCCGGAGTACTCGCATGAGTGGGTTCCTCTCGCTGGGCGGGGCGATGGAATAATCATGGACTCCACGGAAACTGTGTCAAGAGTTCACAACGGGGTAGTTTCGAGCAGCTTTGCTCAAAACATCAGCCCTAGAACATCAGTAGCGCGGCGGTCGCGGGGGCGTCGCCGTACAGGGTGGACTCGACTTGCTCGACCGCGAGCCGGACGGCGCCGAGCGCGACTCCTTCGTCGCCGAAGGCGGAGACGCGGATCTCCGGAGTGCGCAGGCACCAGCGGTCGAGTTCGCGGCGCAACGGCTCGACCAGTACGTCGGCCGATCGGGAGAAGCCGCCGCCGATCACGACCAGTTCCGGGTCGAGGGTGAGCACCAGGGCCGACGTACCGATCGCGATGTCGCGCACATAGCTGCGGACGGCTCGCAGGGCGGCGCGGTCGCCGTCGCGGGCGGCCAGGAAGACTCGCTCGACCGGTTCGTCCGGACCGAGCCAGGCATGGAGGTGCTCGGGAGCGCGCCCCCAGCCGACCGCGGGCAGCGCGCCGATCTCGCCGGAGGAGTTGGCGAACCCGCGATGCAGCTGGCCGTCGATGATCAGCCCGGCACCCGTGCGCAGGCCGGCCAGCAGGAACACGACGTCCTTGGCGTAGCGGGCGACCCCGCGCCAATTCTCAGCCAGGGCAGCGAGTTTGCAGTCGTTCTCGACCCGAATCGGCCCGCGGACAACCCGCCGCAGGTGAGCGGCCAGGTCGACCCCGGTCCACTCCGGCAGCGAGTCGGACAGCATCACCTTGCCGGTCCCGTCGACGAGCCCGGTCGTCGCGACCCCGGTCGCCCAGATCTGCTCAGCCGTGACCTTCGCCCCGGTGAGCGCGGCAGCGATGCAGTCGTCGACAGCCTGTAGGCGCTCCCGACGACCCGCGTCCGGCGCGACGGGGATCCGGGCCTGATGCACTACGTCGCCCTCGAGGTCCGTGACCACCGCCAGCACCTTGTGACCGCCGATATCCACGCCCAGCAGCCGACCGGCATCGGCGCGGAACCGATAGCGCCGAGCGGGCCGTCCGACTGTGCCCGCTGTCGGCTCGACCTCGCTGATCCAACCGCGACTCAAGAGATCCCGTACGACGTCCTCGGTCGACGCCCGCGACAGACCGGTCCGCTTCGCCAGCTCGGTGACAGTCAGCGGCGCCTCGGCACGCAGAACCCGCAGAGCCGCGACCACATTCAGCTGCCGCAACCTCCGCAGATCCCCACCGGACGACGCCTCGCTCATCAACCTCACCGATTACCTAGGAGTCCCGGATAACTATAGATCCGCCACCTAGGTCCACGTCCTGCTCAAGCCCCCGCTTCGCGGCTCGGCCCGGGCCGGCGCGCCCTGAAATTTGGTGGAGATGGGGCAGCTCGAACGGATATCCGGTTCTCCTGTCCCGCCGTTCACAACGTCCGAAGATCCGGAGACCACGCCCTCGGATCCTTCGGACGTTAGCCCCGGCAGCGATTAACGTCCGAAGATCGGGAGGCCAGGTGTGCGGATCCTTCGGACGTTGTGGGTACGGCGTTCTGCTGGGCCGCGTGCAGGTGGGCGGGGGTGTACTGCGGTCACCTGGTGGGGGCTTCGGACATCTGGTCGGGTGTCCGGGGTCCCCAGTTGGTGTACGGGCTTCGGCTGGCTGCCGCGTACAGCACCTCAACCAGCCCGTTCAGGCGTGGCCAGATGTGCCGGTGGTCGGGCGCCGGCCGCAGCGGCGACCAACCACAACCCGCGTGACCGGCCGCAGCCGAGCGGCGCAGGCCGGCGCGACGCAGCTTGCCCCCTCACCTGGGGGGTTGCCCACTGGAAATTTCAGGGGGCAACCCCCCAACTCAGTGGGCAACCCCGCAACTCAGTGGGCAACCCCGCAACTCAGGGGGCAACCCCGCAACTCAGGGCGCAACCCCCCAACTCAGTGGGCAACCCTCCAACTCAAGGGCGCAACCCCCCAACTCAGTGGGCAACCCTCCAACTCAGGGGCCAACCCTCCATCTCAGTGGGCACCCTCCATCTCAGGGGATATCCGCTCAGCTGGCCCCTTCTCCCCTGAAATAACGAGCGGAGAAGGGGCAACTTGAACGGATCTCCCCTCAAATTGCCACGGAGCGGACGCACCCCAGGCCGCCGAGAGGCTGAAATGGGGCGCGTCAGGTCTTCCCAAGACCCTATGACAACGTTGTACGTTGGTGCGCGGCCGGTGCTGGTGAAGCCGGACGACCTCGGGCAGGAGGAAGCAGATGCCGAACCCCCTCAAGATCGCGACTCTGGGCTTCTGGCACGTCCATGCGGGCGACTATTCGCGGCAGGCGCAGGAGCATCCAGGCACCGAACTGGTGGCGGTCTGGGACCCGGACGAGGAGCGTGGCAAGGCTGGTGCCGAAGCCTTCGGTGTTGCCTACACAAGCGATCTGGACGCGTTGCTGGCGAGCGACATCGACGGTGTGGTGATCACGACCGCGACCGACGAGCACCGTGACCTGATGGTCAAGGTCGCTCAGGCCGGTAAGCACATCTTCACCGAGAAGGTGCTCGCGCCGACTGTCGCGGAGGCCGAGGAAATCATCGCCGCGACCGACGACAACGGTGTCAAGCTGGTGGTCTCGCTGCCGCGACTCGCGCACGGGTACACGAACGCCATTCGCGAGGTGCTCGACAGCGGCCGGCTCGGCCAGGTGACCTATGCGCGGGTCCGGCTCTCGCACGACGGCGCGATTGCGCGGGACGGTAAGGAAGGCTGGCTGCCGCAGCGGTTCTTCGAGCCGAAGGCAGCGATCGGGGGCGCGCTCACCGACCTCGGCTGCCACCCCGTGTACCTGACTCAGCTGTTCCTCGGAGCCGACGCCGAGACCGTCAGTGCAACGTACCGGTCGATCGCGGGCCGCGGCCTGGAGGACAACGCGGTCGTCGTGCTCGGCTACCCGAATCAGACCATCGGCGTCATCGAGGCCGGTTTCGCCAGCCCCAACCCGTTCACGATCGAGATCTTCGGGACCGAGAGCACGCTGACCTACACCGATGCCGGCAACGTGCTGAAGGTGGGCGATGAGCAACTGACGGTCCCAGAGCACAGCCTTGACCCGTTCGGCCAGTGGGTCGAGCACATCGCAGGAGACACCCGCGCGGACGACAACATCGCGCGCGCCCTGGAGCTCACCCGGCTCGTCGTTGCGGCGAACGAAGCCGCCACCACCAACACCGTCGTCGCCTACAGCTGAGGAGATCACCCATGCCCCAGATCAAGGTCGGCCTGATCGGCGCCGGCGGTATCGCCTCCGCGCACATCAAGGGCTATGCAGCGCACGCCGACAAGATCGGCATCACTGCGGTCGCCGATGCAGTCGAGGAGACGGCGAAGGCACGTGAGGCCGAGCTCGGTGCGACGGCGTACACGGACTATCGCGAGATGCTCGCCAACGAGGAGCTGGACGCGGTCGACATCTGCCTGCCGCATCACCTGCACCGGGACGCGATCGTCGCGGCCGCCGAGGCGGGGAAGCACATCCTGTGCGAGAAGCCGCTGTGCCTGAGTGCTGAGGAAGCAGCCGACGTACGGCGTGCTGTCGAGGCCAACGGGGTGACGCTGATGTCGGCGCACAACCAGCTGTTCATGCCGGCCGTCGCCAAGGCGAAGGAACTGCTCGAGGCCGGCACGATCGGCACGGTCTACGAGGTGCGGACCACGGACAGCTTCTACAACGACTTCGACCCGAGCTCGATGGGCTGGCGGGCCAGCAGCAAGACGAGTGGCGGTGGCGAACTCATCGACACCGGCTACCACCCGACGTACCTGATGCTGCACCTGGCCGGTGGAATGCCGGTCGAGGCCACGGCGATGCTGTCGACCCACCGGCTGAAGTTCATGGAGGGCGAGGACTCCGCCCAGGTGCTGATCCGCTTCGACAACGGAGTGGTCGGTCAGCTGGTCACCAGCTGGGCCTACCAGCCGGCCGGATCGACCGAACGGTTCTCGGCCGTCGGCGAGCTGGGTTCACTGCACAGTGACGGTACGTCGCTCACCTACCAACTGCGGTCGGGCGAATCGGAAACGTTCGAGCTCGAACCGGTCGACACCTTCGTCGCCGAGATCGAGCACTTCGCGGATTCGCTGATCGGCAAGACCCGGCCGCTGCACACCGAGGTCGAAGGCATCGCCGTACTCGGCATTCTCCTCGCTGCTTATGAGGGCGCCCGGAACAAGACGATTGCCCCCGTCATCCGCCCCTGAGCACGGAGACCGGGTGTCACTCTCAGGAGTGACACCCGGTCGGCGCGGTTCATTCCTTGCGGTGACCACGGTCGGCACTTGACGGCGATGTGGTGGCCGGGGTCCGGCAGCGATCGTCGAAAGCATGACGATCAGTCCATCGACCAAGGTCGCCGCCGCCGCGCCGCTGAGCCACTCCGACTACCTGGCGCTGAAGCGGTTTCCCGCGCTCGACGGGCTGCGGGCGATCGCGGCGCTGATGGTCGTGGTCTTCCACAATCAAGGTCCGGACTGGTTGCAGGGCTGGATCGGTGTCCAGATCTTCTTCGTGATCTCGGGCTTCCTGATCACCACGCTGATGCTGCGCGAAGAGGACCGCTCCGGCCGGATCTCGTTCAAGAAGTTCTACGCCCGGCGGATCTTCCGGATCCTGCCGGTGTACTTCTTCCTGCTCGGCGTGACGCTGCTCCTCCAGATCCTCCAGGGGACTCTGACCAAGAGCCCGCCGGGGACGGAACTGCCGCTGTACCTGTTCTTCTTCAACGAGTTCGGCAACGGCGGCGCCTATGGGCAGTCCTGGTCACTGGGCATCGAGCAGAAGTTCTACCTGCTCTGGCCGCTGCTCGCGTTCTCGGCCATCCTTGTGCAGCGTCGCGCGAAGTTCCGCGGCCGGATCGGCCTGACGCTGGTGCTGATGGCAGTCATGCTGGTGATGGTGCCGCTGTCGATGGGCGGCGACCCGCGCGGCTGGACCGCGCACTATTTCTCGATCCTGGTCGGCTGCCTGGTCGCGATCCTGATGCACAATCCCAGGACCTATGCGCTGTTCAAGCCGCTGACCCGGCCGTGGGTTGCCTGTACGGCGGCCGCGGGCTTCCTGGTGATCCACGGGACTGTACAGTTCTGGGCCGCGTTCACCGAGAGGCATCATCTGTCCGGGGAGGTGCCGGGCTTCATCGCGGTTCCGCCACCGTACGTCGTACTGGTCGGGTTCGTCCTGTTGCCTGCGTTGCTCGCCAACGCCTTCCCGCAGCGACTGCTGTCGACGCGGCCGTTCGTCTTTCTCGGGGAACGCTCGTACTCGATCTACCTCGTGCAGCTGATCGCGCACGGTGCTGTGGCGGGGATCTATCTGCTCTTCGGGGCGAGCCTTGCCAAGACCCCAGTGCCGTGGCTCCCCGTGACACTGATGTCCATCCTGATGGCGCACCTCTGCTACCGCTGGGTGGAGAAGCCGATGATCACCATCGGCAAACGCTTCACCGCACGTCAGCTGTAGCGCGGTTCCAGGTCGAACTCGACGATGCGGATCTGCACGGCTGCCGGACGGCCGGTCGCCGCTTCGAGCGCCGCGACCACCGCCTCGTGGACCTTCCGGCCGACCTCGGTTGCGAGGTGGTCGACGCCGACGACGATGCGGACCTCGGCGCGGACCTGGTCGGATGAGCTGAGGTCGACCTCGACTCCGGCCACATCCGGTACGTCGCGCCCGGTCGCGCGTTGCCAGGCCTGTGCCCCGAACTGACGCAGCAGGCCTTTGATCCCCGGCTGCAGCCGAACCACACCGCCGACGGCTCGGGCTGCCTGTGCCGCCGCATCGGCTGCCTCGAGCTGGGCGACCTCCCTGGCCGGTCCGGTCGTCACGGCCGCGTCCACACGTCGACGACCTCGAAGTCGAGCGTGTCGAGCTCCAGCCCGATCTGCCCGCGCAGGGCGAGTGCGACGCGTTGCCGCGCTTCGTCGAGCGCCCCGACCTGACCGGCCCCGAACTCGAGCGCAACCGACATCCACACTTTGACCGAACCCGGCTCCGACAACTCGATCCGGCACTGCCTAGCCCGTACGCCGGTGGTGCCGTCGACCGCATAGCGCAGTACGGCGGCGAGTGCGTGCACCGAGACCTCGACCTCCGCCGGTTCCGTGGGCAGCGGGATCGTGCGGCCGAGGTTCAGGTCGGCACGGACGGCCGTCATGATCCGGTCGAGCAGTCCACTCGGGACCTCCACCGGGTCGTCGATCAGGAGCTGGGTCGCCTCGGTCAGCTGCTCCAGACCGGCCTGGGCGGTCCGGCAGTGCGGGCAGTCGGCTCGGTGGGCACTGAGCTCACCGGACTCCAGCTCGTCCCACACGTCTTCGACGGTTCGGCCGCAGGGCAGGGGGTGCAGAGCGGTGACGGTGTCGTCGGGATTCATCTCCATGGCTTCATCACCTCCGCGAGTTCGGCGCGGGCCCGGGCAATCCGGCCGCGGACCGCCGTGGGCGTCGTACCGACGAGATCGGCGATCTCCTGGTACGAGCGGCCGTGGACCTCGCGCAGTAGCCAGCAGGCACGTTGTGGCGGTGGAAGTCGTCGCAGGGCGACGGCCAGTGCTTGCATGGCGGCTGTGTTCCCGGCCGCGCGGGCCGGGTCGTGCGCCAGGTCTTGGGGAGCGCTCTCTTCGTTGAGTTCCGCGGTCGGTTTGCGGCGTTGCAGGACAGTGAGGCACTTGTTGGTGGCCGTGCGGTAGAGCCAGGAACCGAACGCTGCCTCGTGCTGGATCTCCGGCAACCGGCGCCAGGCGGTCACGAACGTCTCCTGCGCCACATCCTCGGCGTCGCCGGTCGCGCCGTTCAGCATCCGCAGGCAGAGCGTGTAGATCCGCCGCTGGTAGCGGCGGACCAGCAGCTCGAACGCCGCCGGGTCACGATCACGGGCCCGGGCGACCAAGGTCGCCTCGTCGAGCTCGGTCAGCCCTGTGGTCACTCCACCTCCTGGTTGCGCGCGTGTACTGGAGACGACACTGCGTGCCCTGATGTCACGGTAACCTCCCGTATCCGTCGAGTGAGTCATGTCACGCTGTGGATCAGGTGGAGGGACCGTGACGATTCGGCGCGCACGGTCGTCCTTCCGGCGAACGGCTCCGAAGAACCGCTGACGAGAAAGGCACCTCCCGATGACCGACACTGCCACTCCCAAGCCGGCCACCAAGCGTCCGGTCGCCTCCGTTCCCGCTGCCGAGGTCGTTGCCGACGGCACCGGTAGCGACGGCCGCACCTCGATCGCGGATGTGGTGGTCTCCAAGATCGCCGGCATCGCGACCCGCGAGATCCCCGGCGTGCACGCCCTCGGCGGCGGCGCCGCGCGGGCCGTCGGGATGCTGCGGGATCGCATCCCGGGCTCCAAGACCAACCTGTCCCAGGGCGTGTCGGTCGAGGTCGGCGAGACCCAGGCCGCCGTCGACATCGAGCTCGTCGCCGAGTACGGCGTGAGTATCGCCGAGCTCGCGGCGGCGATCCGCGCGAACGTGATCTCGGCGGTCGAGCGGATGACCGGTCTCGAGGTCACCGAGGTCAACATCTCCGTCACCGACGTCCACCTGGACGGCGACGACGACGATGACGAGGATGCTGTCGAGACCACCGAACCCCGCGTCCGCTGACGCACCTCTGTACTTGTCGACCTAGCCCTGAGGAGACCCGAGTGAGCACCTCGACCATCGGCCTGTTCGCCGGCCTGCTGATCGCCATCGCCGCCGCGGCCGGTGGCTTCCCCGGCTTCCTGCTCGCCCTGGTCCTGGGGGCAGTCGGCTTCGCTGTAGGCCACTTCCTCTCCGGCAGTGGCGGCTCCAAGGCCGTCGACGACCTCCTCAACCGCAAAAACCGTGGCTGACCACAGCACGCCCGGCGCACACCCGCTGGCGCCCAGCGACGTACTGCTGGAGCACGCCGACGAACTCGTGGGATCCACAACGGACGCGCATGCGTCGGATGGACTCGAGCCGGTGGACGGACCGGCATCGGGGGTCTCGGAGCCGTCCGCGATCGCATTCGGGGGCGATCGCGGCCGGCTCGAGATCACACAGCGCGCCGTCGAGCGGATCGTGGAGATCACGGCCCGCCGGCACCCCGCGGTGGCCCGGCAGTCCGCCGTACTGGGTCGCGGCCTCCCCAAGGCACGAGCGGTAGTCGCCGGCCAACGAGTCAGCCTCCACCTGGAAACAGCCATCACCTGGCCCAACCCCTTGGCCGACACCGCCACCAACCTCCGGCAAACCATCACCACAGCGGTAGAGGACCTCACCGGCCTAGGCGTAGACCGCGCCGACATCACCGTCACCGCTGTCGATGCCTCTCAGGTGTCGACAAGTACGGCGCCGGGTGAGGCGGTCGCGGCCAAGCAGCCCGTGGGTGGGCCTGCTGTGGTGTGGGTTGGGTTCGTCGGGGCGTTCGCGTTGGTGCTAGCTGGGTGTGTCGCGGTTCGTGAGATGGCGGTTGCTACTGGGCTCACGGACGGTGCCTCGTGGCTGGCCCGCGGGTTTGAGCTAGAGCCTGCGGGGTGGATGGTTCCGAGCGGGATCTTCGCCGCCGTCGTCGGGGTGTTGCTGTTGGTGGTGACGTTCAAGCGGCGGCGGCGGACCCATCATGCGGTCGGGGGACAGGACGGGCTTGTTTGGTTGCGTAGTGCGGATGTTGCGCGGCTTGCTTGCGACAGTGCTCGGCAGGTCGATTCGGTGACTGCGGTTGCGGGCCGGTCGAGGCGGAAGCGCGTCAACCTGACCGTGACCACGTTCGGCGAACCCAGCCGCGTCAGCACGGACGTCACGGCCGTCGTCGAGGACCGGCTGCGAACGATTACCCCGGTGCCGCAGACGCGGATCGCCGTACGGGAGGAGTGACATGCGTCGCGGAGTGATTGCCCTGGATCGGGTAGCGGGCACGGTGGTCGCGCTCGGACTGCTCCTCGCGGGCGGCGCGATGCTGGCCTGGCGGTACGGCGAACTCCCGTCGGACCGCATCACGGCCGGACCGTGGAGCGCCCCGACCACCGCGGAATGGTGGCCGTGGGCAACGGGTGCCGGGGGAGTGGTCGCGATCCTGCTCGGCCTCTGGTGGCTCGCTCGCCATCTGCCCCGTCGGGTCGGCGGCCGGTTCGCGCTGCCCGGTGGCGATCGGAGCGGACGCCTCACCGCCGACGCCCACTCGGCCGTGGACGCCGCCGCGCAAGCGCTCGCCCGTACGCCGGGCATCCGCGACGGCTCCGGCCAAGTGGTCGCCGACCGCGGCCAGCTCGTCGCCGAACTCACCTGCACAATCGAACCCACCGCCGACCTCGACACCGTGCACTCGGCCGCAGTACGCACCGCGGCCGAGCTCGCGACGGTCGTTGCCCTCCCCACCATTCACACCCGCGTCCGCCTCCGCGTGGCCCGCACAGACAAGACCACGCCACTCCCGCGCGTGAGCTAGAGCGACCGCCTGATCACTCGACGAGCTTGCCTTCCGTCGAGATGTCGTCGCGCATGAGCGCCCGGATCTCGGCCGGGATCGCTGGGATCGGCTCTCTGGTGACCTGGCCGGGACCCGACCAGACGAGGTTGACCTGCAGGGACTCGTCGAGCTCGGGGTAGTCGGAGCGGTTGTGGCAGCCGCGCGACTCCCGCCGTTCCAGCGCGGCGTCGAGAGTGGCCCGGGCGGACAGCGCCGACGACTTGAGGTCGAACGCGTGCGCCAGGTCCTGGAAGCCCGCGATATCCGGGTGGACGCCGATCTGCGCCGTACGGGCCTCGATCTCGGCGAGTTCCTCGATGCCGGCCAGCAGACCGACCTCGTCCCGTACGACGCCGGCCCGGGCGGTGAGCGTGTCGCGGAGTGCCCGTTGCAGCGCGCGCACGTTCTCCGGACCGTCGGCCGCGAGCAGCCCGTCGACCTCAGCACGCGCCTCGCCGACAACCTCGGCAGATCGTTGCTGGGACTCACGATTGACCGAGTACTTCGCAGCCTCCTCACCGACGATCCGGCCGAACACGAGGAGTTCGATCAGCGAGTTCCCGCCCAGCCGGTTCGCGCCGTGCAGCCCGCTGGCCGCCTCGCCGAGTGCGTACAGACCGTCGACACCGGTCGAGTGGTCCTCGGCCCGCACCCACACCCCGCCCATCGAGTAGTGCGCAGTCGGCGCGATCTCGATGGGTTGCTGGGTGATGTCGAGCATCTGCAACTCGAGCAGGGTCTGGTAGACCCGCGGCAGCCGCTGCATGATCGTCTCCCGCGGTAGGTGCGAGACATCGAGCCACACCCCGCCCTTCGGCGTACCGCGCCCTTCCTTGATCTCCGTGTACGCCGCCAGCGCCACCCGGTCGCGGGTCGACAGCTCCATCCGCTCAGCGTCGTACCGGCCCATGAAGCGCTCGCCGAGCGCGTTCTTGAGCTGCCCGCCTTCGCCCCGCGCAGCCTCCGACACCAGCGTCCCGGCCGCGTTCTCCGGCTCGATCAGACCGGACGGGTGGAACTGGACGAGTTCAGGGTCCCGGATCCGGCCGCCGGCCGTGACCGCGAGGCGGAACGAGTCGCCGGTGTTCTCGTCGCGGCGTGACGAGGTCCGCCGCCAGATCCGGGTGTGGCCGCCGGCCGCGAGGATCACGGCGTCGGCGTGGATGACATACCGCTTGCCGGTGTCGAGATCGAATCCATACGCACCGAAAACCGTGTTGTCCCGCACCAGGATCCGCGTCACATAGACGTTGTCGAGAATCGGTACGCCGAGCTGTACGGCGCGATTCACCAGTGTGCGCTGGATCTCCAGGCCGGTGTAGTCACCCGCGAACGCCGTCCGGCGGTAGGTGTGCGCGCCGAAGAACCGCTGCGAGATCCGCCCGTCGGCCTCCCGCGCGAACGGCATCCCGTAACGCTCGAGGTCGGCGATTCCCTGCGCGGCACCCTCGGCAACGATCCGGACGGTATCCGGGTTGGCGAGCAGGTAACTCTCCTGCAGAGTGTCGGCGGCGTGCTGCTGCCACGTGTCCTCGGGGTCCATCGTGGCCAGCGCGGCGTTGATCCCGCCGGCGGCCAGCGACGTGTGCGCGTCATTGCGTGGACGTTTGCCCAGGGCAAGCACCTCGACCCCGCGTTCGGCCAGCTCGATCGCGGCGCGCAGGCCGCCACCGCCGGTTCCGATCACCAGGACGGAGGTTGCGATCTGCTGCTCGGCCATCGTCATTGATGGTTCTCTCCTTAGGCTCATCGGCTCTACTCCTACAAGACCACGCAGAATCCGGATCCGTGACTCCCGGCCTGGGTAACGGCAGTCACACCGGGGGTGGGGGTTGTCACAATGAGGCCCTCTGCTCTGTCTTGGCTAGTGAGAGAACGGGAGACCTGAAGTGCGCAGAATCGTGGTTGTCGGAGGTGGGTACGCCGGCTTCTACACGGCGTGGAAGCTCGAGAAGAAGCTGCGGCGAGGTGAGGCCGAGGTGATCCTGATCGACCCGCGGCCGTACATGACGTACCAGCCGTTCCTGCCCGAGGTGCTGTCCGGTTCGGTTGAGGCCCGGCACGCGGCGATCTCGTTACGCCGCAACCTGCGCCGTACCCGCATCATCGCCGGCTCGGTCACCACGGTCGAGCACGCCCGCCGTACCGTCACCATCCACCCGGTGAGCGGCGAGGACTTCGAGCTCCCGTACGACGTGATCGCGGTCACCGCCGGTGCGATCAGCCGCACCTTCGACGTACCGGGGATCGCGGACCAGGCGATCGGCATGAAACACGTCGAGGAGGCGGTGGCCGTGCGCGACCGGCTGCTCACCGCCTTCGACGAGGCGTCCGTCCTCCCACCAGGCCCGGTACGCCGCCGCCTGCTGACCGTGGTCGTCGTCGGCGCGGGCTTCAACGGTGTGGAGAGTTTCGGCGAGCTGCTCTCGCTGGCCAACAGCCTGCTCAAGTCGTACCCCGAACTCACCCGCGACGACCTGTCCCTCCACCTGGTCGAGGCGACCCAGCGGATCCTGCCCGAGGTGACTGACGGTCCACGCGCGTGGGTTCGCCGGCTGCTTGAGGGGCGGGGCGGTCACCTGCATCTGGAAACCACGGTGAAGTCTGCTGTCGACGGTCATGTGGTGCTCTCTGACGGGACGGAGCTCGACGCGGAGCTGATCGTCTGGACGGCAGGCAACGCGGCGACCCGGTTGGTGCGCGGTCACACCGACCTCCCGGTCACGGCCCGCGGTCTGATCCAGACCCGTCCCGATCTGCGAGTCGGAACCGAGGACGAGATCGTGCCGGACGCCTGGGCCGCCGGTGACGACGCCGCGATCCCCGACCTCGCCTCGCCGGTGCCTGGTGCGTTGACGGTGCCGAACGCACAGAACGCCGTACGACAAGGCAAGCTGCTCGCGAAGAACCTGCTCGCGGATCTGCGCGGACGGGCACCTAAGCAGTACCTGCACCACACGCTGGGCTCGGTGGCGACCCTCGGCCTCGGGACCGGCGTCTTCCAGTTCCACCGCCTCGTCGTGAAGGGCCCACTCGCCTGGCTGATGCACCGCGGCTACCACGTGCTCGCCGTACCGACCTGGGACCGGAAGGTCCGCGTACTGGCCGTCTGGCTAGCCGCCGCGATCTACGGCCGCGACATCGTCTCCCTGGCCTCAGTCCAGCAACCCCGAGCCGCCTTCACCACTGACCCCAAATGACGTTGGGTTAAGCGCCTGGTACGGCGAGGAGGTCGGTGAGGACTGTGTCGAGGGCCATCCGGGCTGCACCGACGGCTACGGAGTCGGCGCCCATGGTGGAGGTGATGACGTCGATGGGGACCAGGGCGAGGCGGGCCAGTTCCCGGCGGAAGGGTTCGGCGATGATCGCGCCGCCGCGGGACATGCCGCCGCCGAGGACCACGACCTCGGGGTCGACAGCGAGAGCCAGTACGGCGGCGCCGCGGGCGAGGACCTCGGCGAACTCGATCAGCACGCGCAGACTCTCGGGGTCCTGCCGGGCCGCCGAGGCGATCACCAGTTCGCCCTCGCGGCCGGAGGGTAGGTCGGCTGCGGCTGCGAGTTGGGCGCCGCGGGCATGTAGCTGGTCGACGGCGGCCTCCCAGCCGAGCATCGGCCAGGTGCCGATCTCGCCGGCGGCGCCGTGATGACCCTGGTGGACCTGTCCGTTGATCAGGACGCCGGCGCCGGCGCGGTGGCCGGCGAACATGTACACGATGTCGCGGTGGCCTTGGGCCGCGCCCTTCCAGTGCTCGGCGAGCGCGGCGAGCTTCACGTCGTTGGCGACGGCAACCGGTACGCCGAGCCCCGCTGACAGCTCGGCGGCCACATCGACGTCGGGGAAGCCGGGGAGTGAGTAGACCGCCAGCCCGGCACCGATCGGACCCTCGCGTACGTCGTGCGCCCCCTCGCCGACCCGCAGCGCGCCGGTCACTCCGCAAGCGGCGCCGGTGATCTCATCCGGATCGAGCCGGGCCTCCCGCCAGGTGGCACGGGTGACGTCGACGGCGATCTGGATCCGCGCGGTTGCGTCCAGACCGGGGTCGAGTTCGACGCGCTGGGTCGCGAGAGTATTGCCGCGGAGATCGGTGACGACTGCCATCGCTTTGTGGGCGCCGATGTCGATCCCCGTCACGTAACCGGATTCGGCCCGGAAGCGGAAGTGCCGAGCCGGCCGCCCGGCGCCCCGGGTGGTGGAGGACGGCTGCCGTGGTGGCGCGGTCTCCTCGACCCGGCCGTCTGCGATCAGAGTCGCCAACAGATCCTCGGCGGTCGGCCGCGAGACGCCGACAACAGCCCGCAACTCCCGAGGAGTGAGCGATTCCGCCTGGAGAAACGCATCCAGTGCCGCCGCAAGATTGAGCCTACGCAACAACGACGAGTCGCCCATCCGGCCGCCACCGGCTTTGTCCTGACTCACCCCCCGAGGATACGGGCCCCTCCGGCCAGGAGCCGTTGCACGGCGATGCCCGCGGACCGCCTTTGTGGAACGTAGTTGGCGCCAGGTGCAAATTTGCTTCCACTGATCGCCGGTGGGCGCCGATCCGTGCGTCCCGTGAGGTCGGTCGCCGTCGGGGGTGTGGACACCCTGTGGTGGGTGTGAACAAGTAATGACCTGTTCACGCCCACCGTTTCCTGTTCAAGCCCCCGGTTGTCGGCTCGGTCAGGTGCGGCCGCGCGGTTGCCCGGCGGTGCTGGGGAGTCGTACCACCCGAAAACGACCGGTAGAACTCCCCAGCCC
>NZ_SMKA01000142.1 GCF_004348455.1 Kribbella albertanoniae | reverse complement strand
GGGCGGGGGCGGCCGGCGGTGAAGCCTAGGACGACCTGTACGGCGGAGAGGGTGGCGAAGGTGATGAGGGCGGGGGTCCAGGTGCCGGTTTGTTCGGTGAGGGTGCCGGCCAGGACGGGGCCGGTGGCGGCTAGGAGGTAGCCGACGGATTGGGCCATGCCGGAGAGCTGGGCGGTTTCGTGGTGGGTGCGGCCGCGGAGGCTGATGAGTGTGAGGGCGGCTACCAGGGCTGCGCCTTGGCCCAGGCCGGCGATGATGGCCCAGAGGACGGCCAGGCCAGGGGCCAGGAGGAGGCCTAGGAGGGCTACCAGGATGGGAATGCTGGCGGTGACTGCGCCGGCTCGTTGGCTCACCGGGTTCTTCATCAGGCGGGGGATCATCAGGCCGCCGATGAGGCCGAAGCCCTGGAAGAGGAAGACGTGGACGCCGGCTGTGCGTTCCGAGATGCCGGTGGAGATCTCGATGGTGGGGAGCCAGTTCACGAGGAGGTAGAAGCTCGTCGACTGCAGGCCCATGAAGCCGGTCACCAGCCATGCCATCGGTTGCCGCCAGACGCTGACCGAGGGCGCTTCCTGCGACTCGACCACCACCACCGGCGATGCGCCTACGGAGCGAGGCAGCCAGACCAGGGCGGCCAAGAGCGCGAGACCTCCCCAGACGGCGAGGGACAGACGCCAGTCGGCTGCGTCAGCGATCGGTACGGCGACGATCGAGGCGAGCGCGGCCCCGCCGGTGATGAACGCGGTGTAGATGCCGGTGGCCCGGGAGACGTGCGATGCGTAGTCCCGTTTCAGGATGACCGGGACCAGGACGTTGCCGACCGCAATCGATGCGCCGATGACGATCGTGCCGATCCACAGTCCGGCCTCGCCGGTGTACGACCGCGCGATGCTGCTGACCGCGAGCACCAGCAACGAGATCAGGACGGTCCGCTCCATCCCGAACCGTCGGGACGCGAAGTGCACCAGCGGCGAGGCGGCAGCGAACGCCAGCAACGGCAGCGCGGCCAGCAAGCCTTGGGCGGATTCGCCAAGTCCCTCATCAGCGCCGATCCGTGGCAGCACCGGGCCGACCGCCGTCAGCGCCGGCCGCAGACACAGCGCAACCAGGAAGACGGTCGCGGTGATGACTACGGCCCAGCGGCGGCGATCAGACATCGACGCGCGCTCGGGTCCGCAGCACTGGAGCGAAGATGGCCAAGGCAACAGTGAGCGCGGTGACGACGATGAACGAGACGGTCAGGTTGCTGGCCTGGGCGATCCCGCCGATGATCGACGGCGCGACCAGGCCCGATGCGTAGGTGATCGTGGCAACACCCGCGATGGCTTGCGATGCGTTCGACCCACTCCGCGCCGCAGCAACAAAAGCCAGCGGTACGACGACCGCCACGCCGATGCCGATCAGTCCGAAGCCGGCCATCGCGGCCACCGCGTTCGGCGCGAGGACCACCAGCACGCCACCGATCACCGCGATCACGCCGCTCCAGCGAACCGTCCGGACCGCGCCGAACCGATTGACGACCGCATCCCCGGTGAGCCGGGCGACAGCCATCGTCAGCGCGAACCCGGTCGTCGCACCAGCGGCCACAGCGGGCGAGCTGTCCAGGATGTCGCGCAGGTAGACGGCCGACCAGTCCAGGCTCGCGCCCTCGGCGAACACCGCGCAGAACCCGACCGCGCCGATCAGCAGCGCCGACCGTGGCGGCAGCGCGAACCGCGCCGGCGGCTCGTCGTCGTCCTCCGGATGGATGTTCAGTACGAACTGGCAGACCACCAGCCCGATCACGGTCAGCACGATCGCCGCGATGATGTGGTGAACCTGCGCGCTGAGCTCGGCGTGCGCCGCGACTGTGCCGAGTGCCGATCCGATCAACGCGCCCAGACTCCACATGCCGTGCAGACCCGACATGATCGACTTCTGGAGCCGGTGCTCCACCTCGACACCGAGCGCGTTCATCGCGACATCGGCCATCCCCGCCGTACCGCCGTACACGAGGAGGGCCGCGCACAGCGTCAGCAGACCCGGCGCGAACGACGGCAGGATGAGTGAGAGCGTCCAGAGCACCAGCAGACCGCGCTGGGCGGCCCGGGTGCCGAAGCGATGGGTGATCCGGGCGGCCAGCGGCATCATCAGCGCGGCGCCGATCGCCGGGAAGGCCAGGGCCAGTCCGAGCTCACCGGCCGAGAGGCCCGAGTGGTCCTGGATCCACGGCACCCGGGTCGCGAACGACCCGGTGACGGCGCCGTGCACACAGAAGACGGCAGCCACGGCGTACCGCGACCGTTTGATCAGTTGGGCGGAGTCAGCCACAAGTAAACAATCCATCTGTTCGAACGATCATGTGGATGGTAGATTTCTGCGCGTGAGAAGTGCAGAACGGCATCAAATGATCGTAGATCGCCTCCGTGGCGGAAACCGAATCTCCGTCCAGGAACTGGTCGAGGCCACTTCGTCCTCGGATATGACGATCCGCCGCGATCTCGACTTCCTGGCCGCCCAGGGCGTGCTGAAGCGGGTCCACGGCGGGGCGGTGCCGGCGATGCCGTCCGGCGTCGAGCCGCCGTACTCGCTGCGGTCGCAACAAGCGCTCATCGCCAAGCAGGCGATCGCGCGGGCTGCCGTCGCGCATCTGAAGGACGGCGAGACGATCGTCCTCGACAGCGGTACGACGGCGCTCGAGGTGGCGCGGTTGCTCCACCATCGCGCGGTCACGGTGATGCCGTTGTCGCTGCACGTCGCCGTGGAGCTGGCCGAGGCGCCGCGCGTGCGGCTGCTGATGCCCGGGGGAGAGGCGCGCAAGGGCGAGCTGTCCCTGGTCGGCCCGCTGACCGTCGCTTCGCTGCGGGCGCTGCGCTTCGACGTCGCCGTACTGAGTCCGTGTGCGTTCAGCCTGGAGGCCGGTCTGACTGCGTTCGACCTCGGTGACGCCGAGGTGAAGCAGGCCGCGCTCGAAGTCGCGGCGCGGTCGATCCTGCTCGCCGACGGCGCCAAGTGGGACCGCGCCGCGCTCGCCTATGTCTGCCCGGCCGAACGGCCCGACCTGATCATCACCGACCCGTCCGCCCCCGAGGACCAGCGCACGTTGCTCACGCAGCGCGGCACGCTCGTCGAGGTGGCGACCCCGGAGGAAACCTCTTGACCGCCACTGTTTCAGAGCTCGCCCCGCCGCGAGCCGCCCGCGTTGCGACCTGGCTGTACTTCGGCCTGAACGGGTTCGCGGTCGGGATGTGGGTCGTCCACATCCCCAGCATCGAACACGCGACGGGGATCTCGCACAGCACCCTCGGCCTTCTCCTGCTCGCGCTCGGCGGCGCGGCCTTCGCCGGCATGCAGTTGGCCGGCCCTCTCGTCGACCGCCTTGGCCAGCGCAGGCTCGTTCCCGCGGCTGGTGTGCTGCTTGGGATCGCGCTGTTCACTCCGGGCCTCGCGCAGAACTGGTGGAGTCTCGGGCTCGCCCTGATGTTCCTCGGTTTCGGCAACGGCTCGATCGATGTCGGCATGAACGCCCAGGCCGTGGTGGTCGAGCGCGGCTACCCACGCCCGATCATGGCGTCGTTCCACGCGGTCTGGTCGATCGGCGGTGCGATCGCTGCGCTGATCGGTGCAGCGACGCTACGGGCCGGCGTACCGACTCAGACCACGCTGAGTGTGGCCGGTGTCGTCTGCATCGTGATCGCGCTCGGCGCCGGACGTTTCTTGCTAGAGGCAACCGAACCGGCCGAGGAGGAGCACACCGAGGAGCGCGTCAAGCCACCGGCCAAGCTCGTCTGGGCGCTCGGCGGCCTGGCCTTCGGCCTGATGCTCGCTGAGGGTGTGGCGAACGACTGGGCGGCACTGCAGTTCCGCGATGTCCTCGGCACCTCGGTCAGTACGGCGGCCTACGCGTACGGCGCGTTCGCCGTGGCCATGACCATCGGCCGGTTCCTCACCGACCGAGTGGCAGCCGTGGTCGGCCCGGCCGCGATCGTGCGTTGGGGTGCTGCGATCGCGGCGGTCGGGATGGCGATCGTCATCGTCAGTCCCTGGGTCGCGCTCGGGCTCTTCGGCTGGGCGCTGTTCGGGATCGGTCTGGCCGGCGGCGTACCGCAGTTGTTCACCGCCGCCGGCAACCTCGACCCGCGCGCTGCCGGTGCGTTGATGGCGCGCGTGGTCGGACTCGGGTACGTCGGTCTGCTCGCCGGCCCGGCGTTGATCGGCGGACTGGCCCACTTCATGCCGCTGAACCTGGCGTTCATCCTGCCGCTGGTGCTCTGCGTACTGACGTTCTTCGGCGGGCCGGTGCTCAACTCGCGGAAGTGAAGGCCTGCTCCAGGTCGGCCCACAGATCGTCCGGGTGCTCGATCCCGACCGACAGCCGGATCAGGTCGTCGGGGATGGTCGGCACCTCGATCGCCCACCGGCGACGCCGCTCCAGCAACGACTCGACGCCGCCCAAACTCGTTGCGTGCAGCCACAACTTGGTGCTCTCGCAGATCCGCTGCGCGAACTCGGCATCGCCACCGACCTCGAACGAGAGGATCGCGCCGAACCCGGACATCTGCGCCGCCGCCCGCGCATGACCGGCATCGTCGGGCAGACCGGGGTAGCGGACCCGGCTGACCCGCGGATGATCGAGCAGCCGCTGAGCCAGGAAAGCCGCGGTGGACTGCGACCGCTCCAACCGCAAAGCCAGCGTCCGCATTCCACGCAACGCAAGCCAAGTCTCCATCGGCCCCGGAATCGCGCCGAGACTGCGGCGGCGGAGTTCGAGAGCCGACCACAGCTCGTCATCAGCGGTGACCACCGCGCCGAGTACGACGTCCGAGTGGCCCGCGATGAACTTGGTCGCGGAATGCATCACGATGTCCGCGCCCATCCGCAGCGGCTGCTGCAGCAGCGGGGTCGCGAACGTGTTGTCGACGACCACGGTCGCCCCGGCCGCCCGCCCAGCGGCTGAGATCGCGGGCAGGTCAGCGACCTCCATCGCCGGGTTGGTCGGCGACTCGACCCACAACATGTCGGCACCAACCACAGCTCGCGAAACAGCCTCGGTGTCCGCGACATCGACCCGATCCACCTGCAGCCGGCCGGTCGCCGCCTGCTGGTCGAGGAGCGCGAGGACACCGGAGTACGCGTGGATCGGCGCGACCACCCGCCCGCCGACCGGCACGAGATCGCAGACCGCAGCAGCGGCCGCCATCCCGGAAGCGAACGTCAGTCCGCGACCACCTTCGAGCGCGCCGAGCGTCTCCTCGAACGCCGTCCACGCGTCGTTGCCGAAGCGCCCGTACCCGCGGTCGCCGCCGGCGACGTACGTCGAACTGAACACCGGCGAATCGCTGACCGGTGCGTTCGGCACCCGCTCGGGGCGGCCGGCATGGACAACGACAGTGGACGGATCGAGATCAGAGGCCATGCCCGGCATTGTCTCCCGGCGCGGGTAGACCGCCGCCGCGGAGCAGGCTCATCGCCCGCCTGGCCAGCTCCTTGACCTCCACACCGTCCGGATTCTCCACCCACATCCGGACCACGGTCTCGATGATGTTCATCGCGCTTCCGGCCGACAGTGCCGCGGTGAACTCGACGAGCTGCGGGTCCGGGCCGGACAGGCGCCGTACCAGCTCTTCGGTCAGCTCTTCGCGGAAGCGCCAGATCAGCTCCTGCAGGTGCGCGCTCACCGACGGGGTCTGGTCGGCCATCTCGTAGACCGCGCGGACCCGGTCCGGGTTGCGCTCCAGCTCCTCCAGGACGTGCTCGATGACGGCCTGCAGCCCGTCCGGGAGGTCCACCGGAGGCTGCCCGCGGAACCAGACGACGGCGCCCATCAGGCAGTCCTCGACGAACTCGAGGACCAGCGTCTCCTTGGTCGGGAAGTAGCGGTAGAGCGTGCTCGGGCCGACCTCCGCGGCGGCCGCGATCTGCTCGACCGTGGTCCGGCCGAAGCCGCGATGGCAGAACAGCTCGAACGCCTTGTCGGCGATCAGCCGCCGGGTCCGTTCCCGTTTGAGCTCCCGCAGTCCCATCTCGACCTCCGCGGGCAGGGTACCCGGTCCCGACTCTCCGGGAGCCGATGCCGATTGGCAATTACAGTCATATGGTAGTCACTATCAAAATCGACCGACAGGGGTGGCGGATGACCAAACCGGCTTTTCCAACCGAGCGGCCCACGGGCTGCCCGTTCGATCCAGCCAGCGGGTATGCCGCGCTCAGCGAGGCGCCGTCGCAGGTGAGCACCCCGGCCGGCGTCGACGCCTGGGTCTTCACCCGGTACGACGACGTGCGGACGGTACTGCGGGATCCCCGGCTCAGCTCGCGCTCCGCGCCGTCCGAGCATGTCGTGGTGGACGCCGACCTCGAGCGCGAGATCGAGTCGGGGCAGATCCTGCATGTCGACGGGCCCGCGCACCGGCGGTTGCGGCGGCTGCTGGCGACCGAGTTCGCGGTCAAGCGGATGGAGGCGTACCGGCCGCGGATCGCGAAACTGGTCGACGAGCACATCGACGCGATGCTCGCTCGGGGCGGGCCGCTGGACCTCGTCGACGCGTTCGCCCTGCCGATCCCGTCGCTGGTGATCTGCGAGCTGCTCGGGGTGCCGTATGCGGACCGGGCCGAGTTCCAGGAGCGCAGCGCGCTGCTGGTGGCGATCGACACCGACCCCGACGAGTCGATGCAGGCGATGGGGGCAATCAACCAGTACATGGCCGGTCTGGTGATGGCCAAGCAGGCCAAGCGGGACGACGACCTGCTGTCCCGGGTGATCACCCGCAGCGAGGAGCTGGGCGAGGACGTCACGCTCGAGGAGCTCGTGTCGATCGGCTTTACCCTGCTGATCGCCGGACACGAGACGACCGCGAACATGATCGCGCTCAGCACCCTCGCGCTGCTCCGCGAACCCGGCCAGCTCGCCGCGCTGCGCGAGAATCCGGAGGTCGCGGTCACCGCGGTCGAGGAGCTGCTCCGCTACCTGTCCGTCGTTCAGTTCGGCCTGTTCCGGCACGTGACCGACGAGATCCCGGCGGGCCCCGCCACTCTGGAGACGGGGGACTACCTGGTGGCAGCCCTGTCGGCGGCCAACCGGGACTCGGCTGTCTTCGACAACCCGGACGAGCTGGACGTGACCCGCGAGGGCGCGGCCCACGTGGCTTTCGGCTTCGGCCCGCACCAGTGCCTCGGCCAGCAACTGGCCCGCGTCGAGCTGCAGGAGGTCTTCAGCCGGCTCTACACGCGGATCCCGACCCTGCGCCTGGCTGTCCCGTTCGAGGAGATCCAGTTCAAGGACAACAGCCTCGTGTACGGCGTACAGGCGTTGCCGGTCACCTGGTAGGGAGCGCTACAGTCGGCCCGGTGAGCTCTGAACGCAAAATCCGGGTCGCGGTGGTCTTCGGCGGCCGCTCGAGCGAGCACGCCATCTCGTGCGTCACGGCGGCCAACGTCCTGCAGGCGATCGACCGGGACAAGTACGAGGTGATCCCGATCGGTATCAGCACCGGTGGTCACTGGGTGCTGGAGAGCGGCGACCCCGAACGCCTGTCGATCACCGACGGCAAGCTGCCGGAGGTCGATGTGACCGCGATGCCGGTGCTCTTCGGCTCGAACCGCGAACTCGTCGTGAACGATCCCGGCTCGGTGCCGAACACGCTCGGCGAGGTCGACGTGGTCTTCCCGCTGCTGCACGGTCCCTGGGGCGAGGACGGCACCATCCAGGGACTGCTCGAGATGACCGACATCCGGTACGTCGGCTCCGGCGTACTGGCCAGCGCGGTCGGCATGGACAAGCACTTCATGAAGGTCGTCTTCCAGGCGGCCGGTTTGGCGACCACCCCGTACGTCGTCGTCCGTGACCGGGACGCGCAGACCTGGCGGGATGCGGTGGATGCGCTCGGCTACCCGGTCTTCGTGAAGCCGGCGCGCGGCGGTTCGAGCCTCGGCATCAGCAAGGTGGACGGCCCGGACGAGCTGGACGCGGCGATCGCCGAGGCGCAGGTGCACGATCCGAAGGTGCTGATCGAGGCCGCGGCGAAGAACCCGCGCGAGATCGAGGTCGCCGTACTGCAGGGCCTGAACGGCGGCCGGCCCGAGGCGAGCGTCTGCGGCGAGATCACGGTCTCCGGTGGCGGGCACGAGTTCTACGATTTCGAGACGAAGTACCTGCCCGAGGGCGACGACTTCGCCGCGCTGTCCATCCCGGCCGACCTTCCGGACGAGGTCGCGGCCGAGATCCGCGCGCAGTCGGTGACCGCATTCGAGGCGATCGAGGGCGAGGGCCTGGCCCGGGTCGACTTCTTCCTGGAGCCCGACGGCCGGCTCGTCATCAACGAGATCAACACGATGCCCGGCTTCACCCCCAAGAGCATGTTCCCCCTGCTCTGGAACGCCTCCGGCCTCGACTACCCCGCACTCGTCGACCGCCTGCTGACCCTCGCAATGACCCGGCCGACCGGACTGCGCTGAGGCACCAGCTCGTCCTGCAGCCGATGCAGTACGGCGCGGGCCGCCGACCGATCTGTCTCCGAGCTCGCGTGCGTCGAGTAGCGCGCTTCGCGGTAGAGATCAGCAAGCGCGTCGAGGTCATCGCGCGACACGGTCGCCGTACTGAAGACGCGGGCGGTGAACTCGGTGGACGTCTCGGCGGGGCGCCGGTTGAGGTCGGCTGCGGCGGCCGCCTGTTCGAGCGCGACCCAGCACGCGATCACCGCATCGTCCGGGGTGCCGTGATCGACCTGCGCGAGGCTGGTGGCGACTGCCTCGGCCAGGCGCTCGGTGCGGACCCGCTCGCCCTCGGCAACGGCTGACTTGTCGCGCTGCATCCGGACACCGGCGTACAGGGCCCACACCACCGCCAGACCGACGAGGACGGCCAGCATGACCAGGGCGACGTTCAGCAGCCCGTCGAACCAGTCGGGCATCGGGTCGCTGCTGATGCGTGGACCGTCGGTGCTGTCACCAGGCTGATGGATGATCGGCGGGCGCGGCGGACGGTCGCTGAACGGGTGGACCGTGCCACTGGATGCGGCCAGGACGACGATGACGGCCAGTCCCAGACCTGTGGTCAGGACGAGCGCGCCCCTTCGTGTCCCCCGCACCTCAGCAGGCTAGGCGCTCGGGAGCGTCTTCGGACGAGGTCTGCCCTTAGGTGCAGGGGGTGATGACCTTGTTGTGCTGCTTGATCGCGTCGGAGACGTCGGTGAGCGCGTTCGCCTCGGGGCGGTACTTCACCGGGACGGCGATCTCCAGGTAGATCGCCCGGCCGATCGTGGTGAAGATCGTGCCGTTCTCGACCTCCTTGGCGAACCAGCCGACGCCGTTCACCTCGAAACACTGCGACTGCGCCTCGGCCATGCCGGCCGGCGTTGCGACTCCGCAGGTCACCTCGATCGGCGGATCGCCGTACGCGGTGGTGAGCGGGCTGGGTGGCTCGGCCTTGCGGCGCTCGGCGTCCAGCACCTTGGCGGGCAGGGCCTTGATCAGCGGCTCACAGGCGGCCGCGACCTCCGGTGCCGGTGACGGCACGGGGACCGGTGTGGGGCCCGGGCTGCACCCGGCCAGCAGGAGCAGGCCGAGTGCAGCGAGCAGAACTCTGGGCATGCGAAAAGGTGGCGGCGGCTCTCTCAGCTCAGTGCAGCTCAGATGTGGACGACGGGGCAGGTCAGCGTCCGGGTGATCCCTGGCACGTTCTGGACCCGGGCAACCACCAGTTTGCCCAGTTCGTCGACGTTGCGGGCTTCCGCGCGGACGATCACGTCGTACGGACCGGTGACGTCCTCGGCCAGGGTGACGCCCTGGACCTCGGCGATCTGCGCCGCGACATCGGCAGCCTTGCCGACCTCGGTCTGGATCAGGATGTAGGCCTGGACCACCACGTCGTTCTCCACTCAGTCGTCCTCAGCTGGGCACCGGCCCGCCGTACTGCGGGAGGGCCGGGCGTACTCTTCGTTGCCCGGTCACGGTACCGCCTAGACTCCGGTTGGCGATATGGGAGGTCTGCTGACGTGACAGAGACGTTGGGGAGCACAGGTGAATTCGGTCTCATCGAGGCCGTCACCAAGGGGCTGTCCACCAGTGAGGACGTCCTGGTCGGTCCAGGTGACGACGCCGCCGTCGTCGCCGCGCCCGACGGCCGGATGGTGATCACCACCGACCTGCTGGTCGAGGGTCGCCATTTCCGTCAGGACTGGTCTTCGGCGTACGACGTGGGCCGCAAGGCCGCCGCACAGAACCTGGCCGACATCGCGGCGATGGGAGCCCGGCCGACGTCACTCGTGATCGGCTTCGGTGCACCGGCCGACCTGCCGGTCGCCTGGGTGCAGGAGCTGTACCAGGGGCTCGTGGACGAGTGTGAGCTGGTCGGTGCGGCCATCGTGGGTGGCGACACCGTGCAGTCGGAGAAGATCGTCGTATCGGTGACCGCCTTCGGGACACTCGACGGACGTGCGCCGGTACTGCGCTCTGGCGCGCGGCCAGGTGATGAGGTGGCCGTCGTCGGCCGGCTGGGCTGGGCAGAGGCCGGGTACACCGTGCTGACGCGTGGCTTCCGGTCGCCGCGGACCGTTGTGGAAGCGCACCGGCGCCCACAACCGCCGTACGACGAAGGTCCGCGAGCAGCACGCGCCGGTGCGTCGTCGATGTGTGATGTGAGCGACGGACTGCTCTCCGACCTCGGCCACATCGCCGTGGCCAGTCAGGTCGTCATCGACATCCACCCGAACGCCCTGGCCGTGCCGGAGCCGCTGCAGGCTGTTGCGGCCGCTACTGGGCTGGACGCGATGCAGTTCGTGCTGACCGGCGGTGAGGACCACGCCCTGGTCGGTACCTTCGAGCCGGCCGATGTACCCGAGGGCTGGACCGTCATCGGCTCGGTTGCCGAAGGCAATGAGGACCGCCCGGCCGGGACCGTCACCGTCGACGGAGCGCCGTACGCGGCCAACTCCGGCCACGCCCACTTCAGGAGCTGAGATGAACCGACCGCCACGCGTGCTCACCATCGCCGGCTCGGACTCCGGGGGAGGCGCCGGGATCCAGGCCGACCTGAAGTCGATGCTGGCCAACGGGGTGCACGGGATGAGTGTGCTGACTGCTATCACCGCGCAGAACAGTCTGGGTGTGCAGGGGGCGTGGGAGCTGCCCGAGGAGCAGGTGCGCGCGCAGTTCCGCAGTGTCGTCGACGACATCGGTGTGGACGCGGTGAAGACCGGCATGCTGGCGTCTGCCTCGATGGTGCGCGTCGTGGCGTCGCTGCTGCGCACACTGCCGCCGTCGGTGCCGGTAGTGGTCGATCCGGTCTCGGTGTCGAAGCATGGTGACGCGCTACTCGCTGCGGACGCGATGGACGCCGTACGGACCGAGGTGGTGCCGTTGGCGACTGTGCTGACGCCGAACCTGACAGAGCTGGGTCCTGTCGCCGGAGTGACGCTGGAGACTGTTGAGGACCGCGACCTGGCCGCCAAGACGTTGCTGGAGGCCGGTGCGTCCTGGGTGCTCGTCAAAGGCGGGCATGATGTGGGGACTGCGTCGGTTGACGTGTTGCACGGCGCTGGGGTCCGACGGGCCTACAGTGCGGTCCGGGCCGACAACCGGCACACCCATGGCACCGGCTGTACGTTGGCCAGCGCCATCGCGTCGTACCTGGCACGCGGGTATGACGTCGAGAGTGCGGTCGGTGAAGCGAAGGAGTACGTGACGGGTGCGATCCAGGCCGGGTTCGCACTCGGTGGTGGTATCGGTCCGGTCGATCATGCGTGGAGATTTCGAGGGAGTGGCAGTTGACGAAGCAGCCCCCGGTCGACGGGTACTGCGAGCAGTGCGGGTTCAACTACGACACCGGTGACCTGCAGGGCACAGTGACCCTGCTGATCCGCCAGGCGGCCGACTGCAGCATGGCGCTCACCAAGGCCGCCGCAGGTCCGGACAGCAACGTCGTACGGCTACGGCCGGAGCCCGAGGTCTGGTCGGCGATCGAATACGCCTGCCACGTGCGCGACGTACTGGAGGTGCAGTGCTTCCGCATCGCCCAGTGCCTGGCCGAGGACCGCCCGGTCTACGCACCGATGGACCGCACCGGCCGCGTGAAGCAGGAGAAGTACGAGAACCAGGACCCGATGGAGGTAGCCGCCGCCCTGGTCCGCTTCGCCAAGGACTTCGGCGCCGCCGCGCGCGTGCTCACGCCGCCACAGCTGGGCAAACTAGGTCTCTACAACTACCCCGTCCGGATGCCCCGCAGCCTCGGCTGGGTCATCCGCCACACTGCCCACGAGATCCAGCACCACCGCCACGACATCATCACCATCCTGGCCAAGCTGGAACCCCCGATCGTCCCCAAGCCCAAGCCGGTCGAGGTGGCGGAAGAGTCCTCGGAAGAGGTCACCGAGTAGCCGCCCAGGTGGCGATCGATGACTCGGTCGTCAGGTGGTCGAGGGCCAGGGCGGCGGCGCCTCGGAGGGGGCCGTCGGACTGGTGGGCGGCGGCGACTACGGGTGGGGGAGCGGCTCGATGGAAGGCCATCAGGCCCTCCAGGAACGTGGTGGTGAAGGCTTCTTCGGCGGCTGCTCGGAGGGGGACTGCGAGTCCGCCGAGGGTGATGACGTCCGGGTCGTGGGCGTTGGTGAGGCCGGCGAGGCCGGCGGCGATGGCGGTGACCACCTGCTCGACCGCACGGACCGCCGTACGGTCTGTGCGGCGCACGATGGCCTGGGTGTAGGCGTGCGGGTCGTCGGGCTCGGGGTCCTGCAGGTGGTGGGCCAGGGCGCGGCCGTCGATCTCCAGGTTCCAGCAGCCGCGGGCACCACACAGGCACTGCCGGCTGCGGTCACCGAACGGGGTGTGCCCAAACTCGCCGGCCGCACCAGACGCGCCCTGGACCGGTACGCCGTCGATCAGCAGCGTCCCACCGATCCCCGCCTCGATGATGAGGTGCAGCGCCGTCCCCGCCCCGGCCGCGGCTCCGGAGCGCGCCTCGGCGACCCCACTCAGCGTCGCGTCGTTGCCAGCCAGCAGCGGAACCCCAGTGCCCGCCGTGACCGTCTCAAGATCCAGCTCGAACCACTCCGGCGCCGAAGCCTGCAGCAGGTGGTTGTCCCGCAGCGTCCCGGGCACCGCCAACCCGACAGCCCGCAGCCGATCGCCGTACTGCTCCTGCGCCTCCTGTACGGCGCGGTGCAGGTGACCGAGCACGACCTCCGCTCTCCGCGTCCGGTGCCGGCGGTCGTCCTGGCTCAGGAATGAGCCGTCGAGCGCAACCACCGCACTGCGCCAGTTGCTCTGCCGCAGATCAAGCACGAGCGCCACCGGACCAGACGGGTGCGCCCGCAGCAGTGTGGTCGGCCGGCCGCGCCCCCGGCTCGGTGCGGGTACCTCGGCGAGCAACTGCACCTCACGGAGTTTCGCGGTGACCTCGGTGGCGGAGCTACTGCTCAGCCCGAGCTCATGCGCGACTGCCGCCCGGGTGATCCCCGGCTCCCGGCTCACCCGGGTGAGGATCTCCGCTGCGGTTTGCCATTGTCCCCGGCGGCCACTGGTCATAACATTGTCCCATCTTATACTCGGAGTACGAGTTTAATTGGAGGGGCAGTGGAGATCCGGGACATCCGCGCCGTGCTGTTCGACATGGACGGCACGCTGGTCGATTCCGATGCGGTCGTCGACCGGAGCTGGAGCACCTGGGCGACCGAGTACGGCCTCTCACCGGCTGAGGTGCTGGCGGTCGCGCACGGCAACCCGGCGGCGGCGACCGTCGCTCAGTTCCTGCCCCACCTGTCCGACTCCGAGCGTGCGGTCGCGGGTGCACGCGTGCTCGAACTCGAGTGCGACGACGTGTCCGATGTCGTCCCGACGCCGGGTGCCCACGAGCTGCTCGCGACCCTCGAGCGCCTCGGTCTGCCCTGGGCGGTCTACACGAGTGCTCCGAACCGGCTGGCCAAGGTCCGTCTCGAGGCGGCCGGCATCTCGCCCTCGATCCTCGTCACCATCGACGACGTCGCCCACGGCAAGCCCGATCCTGAGGGCTACCTCCGCGTGGCCGAGCTCGTGGGCGTGGAGATCGAGCACTGCCTGGTCGTCGAGGACACGCAGGTCGGGCTGGCCGCCGGGCGCGCGTCCGGTGCGACCACCGCCGGCCTGAAGGGTGTGCCGGCCGACATTCGGCTGCCCGACCTACACCACCTCGTCCAGCTGTTCACCGAATGACTGCCCGCTCCGAGCAGCTCCAGATCGGGGTCGGCCTCTCCTCGATGGGCTTTCTGCTCGCCGGCCTGGGCGCCTGCGTTGCCATCCTCGCTCGCGACCTCGACGAGCCCACCGGTCGGCTGGCCCTGCTCTCGTCGGCCTTCGCGGTCGGTCTGGTGATCATCGCCGCGGTCGGCCCAGCGCTACTGCGCTCCTGGTCGATCGACGTCGTACTGCGCGTCGGCTCACTCGTCTGCGCAGCCGGTGGCGCACTGATCGCCCTAGCTCCGGTGTACGTCGTTGTGGTCGTCGGAGGGCTATGTGTCGGCCTAGGCGGTGCACTGCTCGTGCTGGTCGCGCCCCTGATGCTGCACGGCCCCACTGCGGCCGCGCGTCTGAGCCGCGTCAACGCAGTCGCCAGTGCTGCCGGAATCCTCGCGCCGCTGACGATCGGCCTCGTCGACGCGCTCGGAATCAGCGGCCGGGTCGCCATGCTGGTCGCCGTACCGCCTCTGCTCGTCCTGGCCACGGTCAAAGGCCCGGACGTCGTACCGCCCGTCTTCTCCGAAGCCCCTACCGGCCACGCCGTCGGCTGGACAGTCGGCCTCGGCTGGCTGCGCGTCGTACTGGCCGTCGGCGTCGAGTTCTGCTTCGTCGTCTGGGCAGTGGCCCGCCTGGTGGACTCCGGCCTGACCCTGGCTGTCGCGGCTCTGCTCGGCAGCAGCTTCCCGATCGGCATGGCCGTCGGGCGGGCGATCGGCCCGGTCCACTGGCGCTCGCTGCCCCCGGTCGTCATCGGCGGCAGCCTCGCCATCATCGGGACGCTGCTCGTCAGCCTGCTGAACGCACCCGCCTTGATCGCCGTCGGCCTCGTCATCGCCGGCATCGGCGTAGCCCCGCTCTACCCGGTCACCCTCGCCGCCCTGGTAGCCATGCCCGGCCTCAGCCCCACCCGCCTGGCCGCCCTCGGTGCCCTCGCCTCCGGCACCGCCATCCTCATCACCCCAGCCGCCCTGGCCGCCCTGGCCCGCCTGGTCAACCTCCGCCTCGCCTACCTCATCACCATCCCCCTCCTGCTAGCCCTATTCCTCCTCAGCCGCCGCACCGACGCGGACCGCCAGGCCATCACAACTGAACCCAGCAGCTCGCTCCCCGCCTGACGACACCCGCGCCGGCCAATTGTGATGGCCTGCACGTCCGCGCGCTCCGGCCTCCGCTAGATCGGCCGCGGCGTACCGACGGACGGGTAGTGGTCCGCCGCGCGACGAGCCGCGCCGCCTGCCGACGCGAGTCTGCGCCGGATTCGGCACACCTCTACCCGTTGGTCGGTACGCCTCAAACCGGCAGACCGTAATTCCCCAGCAGCTCAGTTAGCACGTTGGTGCCGGTGGCCAGGTCGTAGACCTCGGCGTGGAGGCCGGCTGCGCGGGCGCCTTCGACGTTGGCGGGGATGTCGTCGACGAACAGGACCGAGGAGGCGGGGGCGCCGGTGGCCGCCAGGATGGCGCGGAAATAGGCCGGATCCGGTTTGGCCAGGCCCAGGTCGCACGAGTAGAAGGACTGGTCGAACAGGGCGGCGTACCCGCGTTCGTCGTTCATGATCGCCCGCCGGTAGGCGTGCTGGTTGGTGGCCAGGTGGCACTTGATACCGGCCTGGCGGAGGTCCTGGATCAGGGCGATGACGACCGGTTCCGCCGCGAACCAGTGCCACGGCTCGATGGCCTCGTCGAGCGTGGCGGTCACGTTCCACCGGCGCAGTACGGCGGCCAGTGCGTCCGGGAACTCCTCTTTACCCGCGATCGCCGGCCGCTCGGACACCATCAGATCGTTGACGAACGCCTCACCGTCACCGTCGGCGACCATGGCGTGCAGCCGAGCGGCCCAGTCGTGCGTGCCGCGCTGGATGACGCCATCGGCGTCGAAGAGGACGGTGGTGATCGAGGGCGTCATAAAACCATCCTGTCAGGCCTAGGCCTTGACCGGTTAAGCCGGTATGCGCTTACCTAATGGCTACGTAAACATAGTTGGACACCTTCCGGCGAAATCCAACAGAATGCCAGGTGAGGCGTATGCCGCTGAGCAGAAGGACGTTCCTCGCAGCTGGTGCCGCCGCCGCTGCCGCTGGGCTGACCGGGTGCGGTTCCCGCAGCTCGCTGGGGGCCGCGAACGAGCTGAGTATGTGGACCTGGGTCGGGTCTGTCAACGACGACCTGATCGGGCAGGCCGAGAAGGGCATTCCCGGGTACGACGGCCTGAAGCTGTCGATGACCCGGATCGGCAGCAACTACAAGACCAAGGTGCTGACCGCCCTGGCCGGCAAGTCGCTGGTACCCGACATCGTGGCGATCAACGACGACGTCGCGACCTACTTCCCGAACGCCGACCAGTTCCACGACCTGTACGACCTCGGTGCCAAGGAACGCGAGGCCGACTTCCTGCCCTGGAAGTGGAAGTGGGGGGTCACTCCCCAGGGCAAGATGATGGCCTATCCGATGGACACCGGCCCGACCGCGTTGTTCTACCGCACCGACATCTTCGAGAAGGCCGGGATCGACATCGACCCGGCCGCGGTCGCCCAGCTGGCGCCGGACTGGGACACGTACATCGCGCTGGGCAAGAAGCTCAAGCAGGCCGTCCCCGGCTCCTCGATCACCGACAACGTGAACAGCATCTTCTCCTACCGGATGGCCCAGCAGCCGAAGCGGTACATGACCACGGACGGTCAGTACATCGGCGATCAGGACCACGTACGCGAGGCGTTCGATCTCGCCGTACGGGTGGTGAAGGAAGGGCTGTCGGCCAACGCGCAGGACGGGTCGACCGACGCGGACGCCGTGGTCACGAACGGCAAGCTGGTCGCGTTCAACGCTGCGGTCTGGTGGGCGCAGCTCGGACCGAAGAACGCGGCCCCGAAGACGAAGGGCCTGTGGCGAGTGACGGCGGCTCCTGGTGGACCCGGCAACCGCGGCGGTTCCTTCCTCGCGATCACGAAGTACTGCAAGAACCCGCAGGCTGCGTTCGCTTTCATCAGCTGGCTGGAGTCGGCGCAGAACCAGGCTCAGGCCTTCCTCGACCCGGTGCTCTTCCCGTCCACACCGGCCTCCTACACCGACTCCCGGCTGAGCGCGCCGGACGAGTTCTTCGGTGGGCAGCGGATCGTCGACGTGTTCGCCGAGTCCGCGAAGAAGTACCCGGGCGCCTACTTCTCGCCGTACGACTCGATCATCGGCCAGCCGCTGAGCGCCGAGCTGGTCAACGTGGAGACGGCCGGCAAGTCGCCAGACCAGGCGTGGAACGATGCGCAACGGCAGATCGAGCGGGAACTGACCCGGGCGGGGGCGATCTGAGATGGCTGTCACCAAGACCATCCCGGTCACCGCGGCCGTCCGCGAGGAGACCGCCGAGAAGCCGCCGAACCGGTTCCGGCAGGCGTTCCCGCAGTACGCCGCGATCTCGCCGTTCTTCATCCTGTTCGCGGTCTTCGGTGCGTTCCCGATCCTGTTCTCGATCTGGATCTCGTTCCATTCCTGGGACGGCATCGGGGCGATGAAGTTCGTCGGGTTCGAGCAGTACAGCTACCTGCTCGGCGATCCGAAGTTCTGGCAGGCCATCGGCAACACGATGATCATCTGGGTGCTGTCGACGGTCCCGATGCTGCTGCTCGCGCTGGTGATCGCGAACGCGCTGCACAACGCGACCCGGTTCCGCACCTTCTACCGGATCGCCTACTTCATCCCGAACGTCACCTCGGTGGTCGCCGTCACGCTGGTCTTCGGATCGATCTTCAGCAACAACTTCGGTCTGCTGAACGCGTTCCTGCAGTCGATCGGGCTCGGCAAGGTCGAGTGGCTGACGCAGCCGTGGGGGATCAAGATCGCGATCGCCACCATCGTCACCTGGCGCTGGGTCGGCTACAACGCGATCATCTTCCTGGCCGGTCTGCAGGCGATCTCGGCCGATGTCTACGAGGCCGCCAAGGTCGACGGCGCCAGCCCGCGGCAGACGTTCTGGCGGATCACCGTGCCGATGCTGCGGCCGGTCATCCTGTTCACCGCGGTCACCTCGACGATCGGCGGGCTGCAGATCTTCACCGAGTCCCGGGTGCTGTTCGGGGACACCAACAACATCGGCGGACCGGGGGACGCCGGCATGACGATCGTCTCGTACCTCTACCAGAGCGCGTTCATCAAGAACCAGTTCGGGTACGGCGCCGCCATCGGCTGGGCGTTGTTCATCCTGATCGTGCTGTTCAGCATCATCAACTGGCGGCTGATCGGCGGCAACGACTCCGAACGCCTGACCAGTCGCGCCAAACGCCGGGCGGACCGGAAGATCGCCGTACAGAAGGGGGCTGCGAAATGACGCCTGCTGAGCGCCTGCGCACCACCGTCGGCCACGTCGTGCTGATGCTCGGCGTCGCGGTCTCGCTGTTCCCGTTCTACTGGATGGTCGTGATGGCCTCCAACACGACGCCCGACATCTTCGCCTATCCGCCCAAGCTGTTGATCGGTTCGCACCTGTTCGAGAACATGGGCAAGGTGCTCGACAACGTGGACTTCTTCGGCTCGATGCTGCTCACGTTGATCGCGTCGGTCTCGGTCACCGTGCTGGTGCTGTTCTTCGACTCGCTGGCCGCGTTCGCGTTCGCGAAGTACGAGTTCCCCGGCCGCAACTTCCTCTTCGGGCTGCTGCTGGCCACGTTCATGATCCCGGCCCAGCTGTCGCTGGTGCCGCAGTTCGTGACGCTGGCGGAGTTCGGCTGGATCGGGTCGCTGAAGGCGCTCATCATCCCCGGCGCCGCGAACGCCTTCGGCATCTTCTGGATGCGCCAGTACGCCAAGGGCGCCATCCCCGACGAACTGATCTCGGCCGCCAAGGTCGACGGGGCCGGCTTCTTCCGGCAGTACCTCACCGTCGGCCTGCCGGTGCTCCGGCCGGGCCTGGCCTTCCTCGGCATCTTCACCTTCATCAACGTCTGGAACGACTACCTGTGGCCGCTGATCGTGATGACGGATCCGAACCGGCTCACGCTGCAGGTCGCCCTCGACCAGCTGAACGGGATCTACGGCACCGACTACTCGATGGTGATGGCGGGTGCGCTGATGAGCGTGATCCCATTGATCGGGGTCTTCCTGATCGGCGCCCGGTCGTTCATCGCGGACCTCGCCGCCGGTGCCATGAAGTTCTGACCTCACACCCACTGACTAGGGATCTCCTTTGACTGACAGCAAACTCCGCTGGGGCATTCTCGGGACCGGCAACATCGCGTCCCGGTTCGCCGACCAGGTGCCGACCTCGCCGACCAACGAGGTCGTCGCGGTCGGCAGCCGGTCGCAGGCCTCGGCCGACGAGTTCGGCAAGCGTTTCAACATCCCTCAGCGACACGGTTCGTACGACGACCTGCTCGCCGACAAGACCGTGGACGCGGTGTACGTCGCCACCCCGCACCCGATGCACCCCGAGTGGGCGATCAAGGCGGCCGACGCCGGCAAGCACGTGCTGTGCGAGAAGCCGCTGGCGATCAACAAGGCCTGGGCCGAGGCGATCATCGAGGCCGCGGTCCGCAACGACGTCTTCCTGATGGAGGCGTACATGTACCGCTGCCTCCCGCAGACCAAGCTCGTCGCGCAGCTGGTCCGGGACGGCGAGCTCGGCAAGGTGCACCACATCGAGGCCACCTTCGCCTTCAACGCCTCCTTCAACCCGACCAGCCGCATCTACGCCGACGAGCTCGCGGGCGGCGGCATCCTGGATGTCGGTGGCTACCCGGTCTCGTACGCGCGCCTGATCGCCGGCGCCGACAGCGGACTCCCGTACGCCGAACCTGCGGCCGTCAACGCGGTTGGGACAGTCGGGGAGACCGGCGCTGACGAATGGACAGCCGCGACGCTGTTCTTCGACGGCGGCGTCACCGCGCACGTCACCACCGGCGTCCGCCTCGGCGACCAGAACCAGGTCCGGATCGTCGGCAGCAAGGGCTACCTGATCGTCGAGGACCCGTGGTTCGGCGGCGACGGCAAGCCGACCCACGTCACCCTGCACAAGGTCGGCGAGGAGATCCGCGACATCTCCGCCGAGCCGGCGCTCATCTACGCGGCGGAGGCCGAGGCGGTCGCCGCGGCGATCTCGCAGCGGCAGGCACCGGAGATGAACTGGGCCGACACCCTCGGCAACCTGACCGTCCAGGACGCGTGGCGGAAGGCGATCGGTCAGCAGTACGCGAGTGAGCGTGACGACGCGGCGATCCCGACGGCGAGCGGCCGGCGGCTGGCCAAGCGGGCCGATGCGCCGATGCAGTACGGGACTGTCGCCGGTGTGGACAAGCAGGTGTCACGACTCGTCATGGGCGTCGACAACCAGCACAGCCTCAGCCACGCTGCCACGGTCTTCGACGACTTCGTCGAGCGCGGTGGGACGACGTTCGACACCGCCTACATCTACGGCGGCGGGTACGGCGAGAAGCTGCTCGGACAGTGGATCAAGACCCGTGGCAACCGCGACGAGGTCGTGGTGATCGGCAAGGGTGCGCACACCCCGCACTGCGATCCGGCGTCGATCACCCGGCAGCTGAACGAGAGCCTGGAGCGGCTGCAGAGCGATCATGTCGACCTGTACCTGATGCACCGCGACAACGAGGACATCCCGGTCGGCGAATTCGTCGACGTACTGGATGAGCACTTCCGGGCCGGCCGGTTCAAGGCGTTCGGCGGTTCGAACTGGTCGCTGGAGCGGTTCGACGAGGCCAACGCTTATGCGGCGGCCAACGGGAAGCAGCCGTTCACGCTGCTCAGCAACCACCTGAGCCTGGCGCGGGCGTACGACGTACCGTGGGCTGGTTGCCGGCACGTGTCGGACGACGAGTCGCAGGCATGGTTGCGGGAGCGGCAGGTGGCGCTGTTCCCGTGGTCGAGCCAGGCCCGCGGATTCTTCACCGGACGGGCGAAGCCGGAGGACCGCTCGGACGAGGAACTGGTCCGCTGTTTCTACTCCGACGAGAACTTCCGTAGACTGGACCGGGCCCGGGAGCTCGCGGCCGCCAAGGGAGTCGAGCCGACCGCGATCGCACTGGCCTGGTTGCTGCATCAGCCGTACCCGGTGTTCCCGTTGATCGGGCCTCGGCACATCAGTGAGACGCGGACCTCGACACCAGGTCTGACGGTGTCGCTGAGCGACGAAGAAGTGGCGTACCTCACTGCGTGACGAGCGTAGGTTGACCGAATTGGTCGAGCCCTGACACCCATGTAACATGGTCTGTCGGTGTCAAGACCCTGAACACGGAGAATCATGTCTAAGATTTGCGATGTCTGCGGCAAGCAGCCGATGTTTGGCAAGAGCGTTGCCCGTCTGGGTAAGGGCGCGATGATCCGGCGGGTCAAGGCGCGTACGCCCCGTCGCTTCAACCCCAACATTCAGCCGGTCCGGGCGATCATCAAGGGAACCCCGACCCGCATGAAGGTGTGCACCTCCTGCATCAAGGCCGGCAAGGTCCAGCGCGTCGTCGGCTGACCTGAACCAAAACCTCCGTGCAGGGCCTGTCTAGGCGCCCGGTTTACACCGGGCGCCTATTCGTGTCTTACCTGACCGGGGCGGTGGGGTGGGGAAGGAATTAACGCAGCCGTTCGGCGACGACCGTGATTTCGTTCCGGTTGTGATGGAGCTGCCGCGCATGCAGTACGTCGTACTCCGCCCGCAGCACGTCGAGTCCGCGCCGGGCGCCGTCCAGCGGGTTCTTCCCGCCACCCTTCAGGGTCACCACCGCCAGCCCACCACGGCGTAGGTGCGCGGCCGCGTCGATCATCATCCGCGCGCTCAGGATCTGGTCCATCCGCATGTCGTTCACCACCACGTCGAACCGGATCCGGTTCTCGGCGAAGAACCGGCCGGCCGTCGTCTCCGCGTGATGGATCCCGCGGTCGCGTTGCAGCCGCACGTCCAGGTAGCCCGGGTCGACCGACCACACCTCCTGCCCGTGCTCCCGCAGGATCCGCGTCCACCCACCCGGTGACGCGCCGAGGTCGACCGCCTTCCCGCCGGCCGGCAGTTCCAGCCCGAAGGTCGCGATCGCCTCCTCCAGCTTGAACTCCGACCGCGACACCCGTTCCTCGCCCCTCGCGAGCCGCATCCGGCCGCCCGGCCAGTCCGACAAACTGTCCGCGAGCCGGTTCACCCCGAGCAGGATCGTCCGCGGACTCTCGAAACACGACACGACCCACTTCTGCCCCGACCGGGTGACACCCACCCCGCGCTCGGTCAGCGCCTCCTCGATCCGGTGGAAGTACGACCCACCGGTCCCCGCGCGATCCGTCCACGCCTGCACGGCGATCGCCTTCGGATACTCCGGCAACTCACCCAGAATCAACTCCGCGAGCTCGTACCCAGGCGGCAGCTCGTCGAAACTCCCGAGCTCGTTCGTCAGATGCCGGACGAACATGATCCGCCCGGAGTCACAAGCCTCCGCCAACTCCTGTACGGCGGGCCCCGTCACCCGCCCGATATCAGCCCCGACCCGCTGGATCGGCACCTTCCCGAACACCCCACGGATCTCCCGCACAGCCCAGTCATAACTG
>NZ_SMKA01000141.1 GCF_004348455.1 Kribbella albertanoniae | reverse complement strand
GGCGGGGGCGGTGTAGAGGGCGGCTTCGATGTCGTCGAAGCCGATGACGGCGACGTCGTCGGGGACGCGACGGCCGGCTTGGCGCAGGGTGCGGAGGGCGCCGATGGCCATCAGGTCGTTGGCGGCGAAGACGGCATCCAGGTCGGGGTCGTCGTCCAGGAGCTGGCGCATCGAGTCGGCGCCGGAGATGCGGGTGAAGTCGCCGAGGGCGATGATCGAGCGGCGGCCGGTGTCCTTGAGGGTGTCGCGGTAGGCGGCTAGGCGCTCCTGGGCGGCGGTCATGTCGAGAGGGCCGGAGATGGTCGCGATCCGGCGGCGGCCCTGGTCGAGCAGGTGCTGGACGGCTTGGGTGGCGCCGCCGTGGTTGTCGTTGTCGACCCAGGGCATCAGGCCGGGGGTGGCCAGGCGGCCGTGCGAGACGATCGGGAGACCGGTCCGCGACAGTACGGCGGGGAGTGGGTCGGCGCCGTCCATCGAGACCAGGATCGCGCCGTCCACATGACCGGCGGCCAGGTACTGCTCGACGCGCAGCCGGCTCTCGTCGGAACCGGCCAGGACGAGTGAGACCTGCTTGCCGGCGCGCTCCAGCTCACGGCTCGCGGCGCGGACGACCATCGCGAACATCGGGTCGTCGGAGACCAGGCCGGCCGGGGGATCGGAGACGATGATCGCGATCGTGTTCGTCCGCTGGGTGACGAGGTTGCGGGCCGCGCCGTTCGGGACGTAGCCGAGCTCGGCCACCGCGGCCATCACGGTCTCCCGGATCGCGGGCGCGACCGTCGGCTCCCCGTTGATCACCCGGGACACGCTCGACTTCGACACCCCCGCCCGGGCCGCCACCGCATGCAACGTCGGCCGTCTCATGCATCCGAGCATCCCACGGTTCCGGAACCTGTCAACTCTTGACACCGTTCCCTCACAGGCAGAGTCTCCCTCTCAGGGAACGTTCCCCCAGTGTTAAATCGATGTGCATAAGTCCGACTGCCCCGGAGACGCCCATGCCACATCTCACCCGCCCGAGATCCGTAGCGGCCCTCGCTGCGCTCTCCCTCCTGATCGGCCTGCTCGTCGCGCTGCCCGCGCGCGCCGCCGACGTACTGCTCTCCCAAGGCAAGACCGCCACCGCCTCCTCGTCCGAGAACGTCGTCTTCGGTGCCGCCGCGGCGGTCGACGGCGACGCCGGAACCCGCTGGTCGAGTGCGTTCGGCGATCCGCAATGGATCCAGGTCGACCTCGGTACCAGCGCCACCATCAGCCAGGTGCAGCTCGCCTGGGAAGCGGCGTACGCGACCGCCTTCCAGATCCAGACCTCCACCGACGGCAACAACTGGACCACGATCAACAGCACCACGAATGGTGCCGGAGGCAACCAAACCCTCAACGTCAGCGGGATCGGACGCTACGTCCGCCTGCTGGGCACCCAGCGCGCCACCCAGTGGGGCTACTCGCTGTGGGAGTTCAAGGTCTTCGGCAGCACCAGCGGCCCTGCCCCCGGCTCCGGTCTGCTGTCCTACAACAAGCCTGGTGTCTCGTCCACGCAGCAGCACGACGGCAACTGCTGGGAGTGCACGCCGGCCCGCGCCTTCGACCTCGACCCGGCCAGCCGCTGGGCGACCGCGACCGACTCCGGCTGGGTCGACCCGGGCTGGATCTACGTCGACCTCGGCGCGACCGCGCAGATCGACAAGGTCGTCCTGCAATGGGATCCGGCCTCGGCGAAGTCGTACCAGCTGCAGGTCTCGAACGACGCGAACAACTGGACCACGATCTACTCGACCACCAACGGACCTGGGTTCAAGGAGACGCTGACCGTTTCCGGCAGCGGCCGCTACGTCCGGATGTACGGCACGCAGCGCAACACGCCGTACGGGTATTCGTTGTGGGAGTTCCAGGTCTACGGCACCGGCGGCGCCCCGAACACGCCACCGACTCCGCCGGCCGACCCGGCGAACCCGCCGCAGCTGATCTGGGAGGACAACTTCAACACCCCGGCCGGCGCCAAGCCCGACGCGACGAAGTGGCGCGCCGATCCCGGCATCGGACAGAACAACGAGCTGCAGGTCTACACCAACAACGACAACATCCAGACCGACGGCCAAGGCAACCTGGTGATCGAGGCACGTCGGCAGGAAACCCCCGGTACGACGTGCCCGATCGACCCGGTGAGCGGTAAGGGCACCTGCCAGTACACCTCCGGCCGGATCAACACCGGCACCAAGTTCGACACGACGTACGGGAAGATCGAGGCCCGGATCAAGGTGCCGAAGGGCAACGGCCTGTGGCCCGCGTTCTGGATGATGGGGAGCGACTTCCTCACCGGCCGCCCGTGGCCGTACAACGGCGAGATCGACATCATGGAGATCCTCGGACGCGAGACCACCAAGGGCTATTCGACGCTGCACGCCCCGGCCTACAACGGCGCCGGCGGGTACGGCGGAACGTACGGTCTGCCCGGTGGTGCGGACTTCGCGAACGACTTCCACACCTGGACGATGCTGTGGAACTCCACCGGCATCACCTATCAGGTCGACGGCACCACGGTCGTCACCATCGACAAGGCGCAGCTCGAGGCGACCCGTGGCCCGTGGGTCTTCGACCACCCGTTCTACCTGATCCTCAACCTCGCCGTGGGCGGCGACTTCCCGGGTCCGCCGAACGCGCAGACGCCGTTCCCGTCCCGCATGCTCGTCGACTACGTCCGCGTCTACCACTGAGGGGAGACCGACCATGAAACTTCTAACAGTGCTGGCAGTTCTCGGCGCCTTCCTGGTGAGTGGCGCCGGTTCGGCTCAAGCTGCCGAGACCCTGCTGTCCCAAGACCGACCGACCCTCGCCTCCTCGATCGAGAACGCCGGTACGCCGGCCGCCGCGGCCGTGGATGGCAACAACGGCACCCGGTGGGCCAGCAGTTTCGCTGACAACCAGTGGCTGCGGATCGACCTCGGGTCGACCCAGTCGTTCAACCGCGTGCTGCTCCGCTGGGAGGCGGCGTACGCGCGCGGCTTCCAGCTCCAGACCTCGAACGACGGCAACGCTTGGAGCACCGTCCACACCACCACCAACGGCACCGGCGGTGAGCAGAACCTCACGATCAGCGGTTCCGGCCGGTATGTCCGAGTGCTCGTCACTGAACGCGCAACCCAGTACGGAGCATCGCTCTGGGAGTTCCAGGTGTACGGCGGGACCGGCGGACCGATCGTCCGGGTCGCCGAGTTCCTGGCCGACTGCCCGTACACGCACCGGCTGCCGGACGACCCGATCGTGTTCCCGAACATGCCCGGTGCGTCGCACATGCACAGCTTCTTCGGTGCGACCGTGACGAACGCCCACACCACGGTCGAGGACCTGGCCACTTCACCGACCAGCTGCAATCCGGCGGTCGACGTGTCGTCGTACTGGGTGCCGACCTTCTACTCGAACAACCAACCGGTCGAGCCGACGGGTACGACGTTCTACTACCTGGGCGAAGGTGTCCGGGACGACGTGATCGCGCGGACCCAGCCGCTGCCGTACGGGCTGCGGATCGTGGCCGGCAACGCCAAAGCCACCGGGCCGAACGACAACACCATCTCGCGATGGTCGTGTCTGCACGCCGGTGAGGCGGGTTCCGGGCACGACTTCATCACCTGCCCGGCCGGGACGATGCTGGAGTCCTACCTGGACTTCCCGCAGTGCTGGAACGGACGTGACCTCGACTCACCGGATCACAAGAGCCACATGGCGTACCCGGTGAACGGCGACTGCCCGGCATCCCACCCCGTGCCGGTGCCGAAGCTACGGCAGGTACTGCGCTATCCGGTGAACGGTTCGACGGCCGGCTTCCGGTTGGCGAGTGGCGGCGGGTTCACCATGCACGGCGACTTCTTCAACGCCTGGCCGGTGGACGAGATGGCCCGGCGGGTCAACGACTGCATTCGCCCGATCATCAAGTGTGGGGCGGACGGCCGTCCGTGAAGTACCTCGTACTGGCGTTGGTCGCCGGAGTGCTCGGAGGATGCGGTTCGGCCCCGCAGCCTCCCACTCCGGCGGCCTCCGTCGCCTCCATCGCTTCTGGGTTCAACCCGACCGACGCCGCCTGGCTCGGGCTGATGATCCCGATGAACGAGCAGTTCCTCCGGATCGTGGGTTATGCGCCGACGAACTCCAAAGATCCCGCCGTACGTCGACTGGCCGCGGAACTGACCGTTGGCCACCAAGCCGAGCTCAAGCAGCTGATCGCCTTGCGCGACCGCGCGGGGTTGCCGACCACGAACGCTCATGCGGGGCACAACATGCCCGGAATGATGACCGAGGAGGAGGTGCTCGCGCTCCAGAAGCTGCGCGGCCCCGCCTTCGACAAGGTGCTGCGGGCTGAGGTGAAAGACCACCTGACCCAGTCAGCCCTCATCAGCCGCAGCGCAAAGGCAGCCGGCCAAGAGCCCACCGTGAAGACCCTCGCAACCACCATCGAGAAGAACCGCACCGCGCAAGCAGCCCGGCTGGCGTAGCTGCATGCTGTGCCATCCAACGCCTGGGGCTGACGGGTTGCCGGGCGAGCGGCACCTTGAGCACCCACCAACCATCCAGCACCCCGCCGCAACGGTCGAACCGTGCTCAAGGTCGGTCGGCCGGTTCACCTTGTGCACCCATCAACCACCTTCCGACCGCGCACATGGTTGAACCGTGCTCAACGTCGTACCGGCCCAGGCGGAGAGCCCAAGGCCTTGGGGATCTCGGCTGAGATGAGCGGGGAGGGTCAGGCGCCGGCGATGCGGGAGACGCCGAACAGCAGGATCACCAGGATCGAGAAGACGCGGAGGAACTTCGGGCCGGTGGTGACGGCGGGCCAGGAGAGGAAGGCGAGCCAGCCGAGGACCAGGGCGAGCAGGATCAGGGCCGGTACGGCGACCACGACCGGAGCGAAGGCTCCGATCAGCAGCAGGGCCCCGGTGATGATCGGAAGGGTCAGCTTCGGCATCCCGTGCAGGCGCGCGACGTACGGGTAACTGATCTTGGTGATCCGCTGCCGGAGCGGGCTCACCGGCTGACTGCTGGGGGAGCTCATGACCCCATTGTTCCAGGTCGAGTGCCCTGCGTCGAAAGTTCTTTGGCGCTTGCGGCGCCCAGGCACGCACCTCGCGGCACCGGAGGAACAGCCACGATGGAAAAACATCGAGGCCGCCCCTCCGGCACCCCGATGCACGCACCTGAACACCGCAATCACTCAAACAACTTCCGACGCAGGGCACTAGGGTGTGCCCTGTGTTCGTGGTGATCAGATTCCGGGTTCCGGAGGCCGAGCAGGCCGGGTTCGCGCTGCGTTTGGACGCGGCGGTCGAGGTGCTGAGCCGGCAGAAGGGGTTCGTGACGGCGCGGACCGGGCGGAACGTCGACGACCCGGAGCTGCTGGCGCTGCACCTGGAGTTCCTGAACATCGGCAGCTACCGGCGCGCGCTCTCGCCGTACGAGGTGAAGCTGACCGCCGTACCGCTGCTGTCGCAGGCAATCGACGAGCCCACCGCTTACGAAGAGCTGTCGGAGTTCCTGACCGGGCACTGAATGCGACTCAGGCCGCCCCGGACCGATAGCCTGGTGTTTTCCGTACCCGACCTGTGCCCGTTTCTGGAGTTCAAAAGTGCCCGTGGAAACCGTCGATGCCGTCGTCAGCCTCAGCAAGCGGAGAGGCTTCGTGTACCCCTGCGGCGAGATCTACGGTGGAACCAAGTCGGCCTGGGACTACGGTCCGCTCGGGGTGGAGCTGAAGAACAACGTCCGCAGCCAGTGGTGGCGGTCGATGGTGACGAGCCGTGACGACGTGGTCGGGCTGGACTCCTCGGTGATCCTGCCGACCAAGGTCTGGGAGGCGTCCGGGCACCTGCAGGAGTTCGTCGACCCGCTGACCGAGTGCCAGTCCTGCCACAAGCGGTTCCGCGACGACCACCTGCGCGAGGACTACGCCCGGCGCAAGAACAAGGACGCCGACAGCGTCGAGCTGGCCGAGATCGCCTGCCCGAACTGCGGGAACAAGGGCACGTTCACGCCGCCGCGGATGTTCAACGGCCTGCTGAAGACCTACCTCGGCCCGGTCGAGTCCGACGAGGGCCTGCACTACCTGCGCCCGGAGACCGCCCAGGGCATCTTCGTGAACTTCGCGAACGTGATGGGCACGGCCCGGAAGAAGCCGCCGTTCGGGATCGCCCAGGTCGGCAAGAGCTTCCGCAACGAGATCACGCCGGGCAACTTCATCTTCCGGACCCGTGAGTTCGAGCAGATGGAGATGGAGTTCTTCGTCGCCCCGGGTGCGGACGAGGAGTGGCACGAGTACTGGCTGAAGGCGCGCTGGGACTGGTATGTCGGCCTCGGGCTGAACCCGGACAACATGCGGTTCTACGAGCACCCGAAGGAGAAGCTGAGCCACTACTCGAAGCGCACCGTCGACATCGAGTACAAGTTCAACTTCGGCGGTAAGGAGTTCGACGAGCTCGAGGGCATCGCGAACCGGTTCGACTTCGACCTGACCACGCACTCCAAGGCATCTGGCGCCGACCTATCGTACTTCGACCAGGAGAAGGGTGAGCGCTGGACGCCGTACGTGATCGAGCCCGCGGCCGGCCTGACCCGCAACGTGCTCGCCTTCCTGATCGACGCGTACACCGAGGACGAGGCGCCGAACGCGAAGGGCGGCGTCGACAAGCGGACGGTACTGCGCTTTGATCCGCGGATCGCGCCCGTCAAGGCGGCCGTGCTGCCGCTCTCGCGCAACACCGACCTCTCCCCGAAGGCTCGCGATCTGGCCACCGAGCTGCGCAAGAACTGGAACGTCGACTTCGACGACGCCGGTGCGATCGGCCGCCGTTACCGCCGCCAGGACGAGATCGGTACGCCGTTCTGCATCACCGTCGACTTCGACACGCTCGAGGACCACGCGGTTACGATCCGCGAGCGCGACTCGATGAAGCAGGAACGCGTCGCCCTGAGCGAGGTCACCGGCTACCTGGCCCAAGCCCTGGTGGGTTGCTGAGATGACGTTCCTGACGGGCGAACGCCTGCGCTTCGGCCTGGCCGTGTTCGGGGTGTCGGCGCTGGCCGTCTTCCTGCTGGCCGCCTGCTCCGACACCGAGCCTTCAGGGACCGGTACGCCGTCCGCGCCGACCAGCTCGGGCCCCTCCCTGCCGTCGTCGTCGATCCCGACCGCGTCGACGCCGACCCTGAAGCCGCTCCCGAGGCCGACCAAGCCTTTCCCTGTGCCGACCGTCACCGGCGCCCCGGAGTCGGACGCGCCGCTGGCTCAGCGCATCCGGTTCGCGATCGCCAAGCAGACCCAGGTCACCGCCGGCAAAGCCGCCAAGACCACGGTCAACTGCCCCGGCATCGACGCCGCCGACAAGCCCGGCAAGCACACCCTGAAGTGCACAGTCACGTACGCCGGGAAGCCGTTCACCGGCACGTTGACCGTCGACGCCCAGCCGTACAACGCGTCGTACAAGTTCAGCTCGGAACAAGTTGCCGTGGTCAAGGAAAAGGTCGTCGACGCGGTCCTCCGCGCGGTCCCGGACGCTTCGAACATCACCTGCACGATGGACCTGGTTGCCGTCGTACCATCGAGTGGTGACGGCATCCGCTGTGATGTCACCACGACTGCCAACGCGGTAGTTCCCCACAACGCTCGAATCTCCGGCGACGGCAAGATCCTCGTCGCAAAGGTCTAACCCATGCTCAAGCTAGGCAATCTGACGATCGATACGCCCGTGGTGCTGGCGCCTATGGCCGGGATCACGAATGCGGCGTACCGGCGGTTGTGTGCTGAGCAGGGGGCCGGGCTTTATGTGTGCGAGATGATCACGTCGCGGGGGATCGTCGAGGGTGATCAGAAGTCGTTGGACATGCTCACGTTCGACGAGCGGGAGACCGTTCGGTCGGTGCAGTTGTACGGCGTGGACCCAGTCTATATCGGGAAGGCCGTGCAACTGCTCTGCGACCAGTACGGCGTTGCGCACATCGACCTGAATTTCGGGTGCCCGGTGCCGAAGGTGACCCGTAAGGGTGGCGGCGGGGCGTTGCCGTGGAAGCGGAATCTACTCGGCGCGATCCTGAAGTCGGCCGTGCAGGCGGCGACGCCGTACGGGATTCCGGTGACGATGAAGACCCGGATCGGGATCGACAGCGACCACCAGACCTACCTCGACGCCGGCCGGATCGCGGAGGAGTCGGGGGCGGCGGCGATCGGGCTGCACGGGCGGACGGTGGCGCAGGCGTATTCGGGGCAGGCGGACTGGACGAAGATCGCCGAGCTGGTCGAGCACGTGAACATCCCGGTGCTCGGCAACGGTGACATCTGGGAGGCCGGCGACGCGCTCCGGATGGTGGCCGAGACCGGGTGTGCGGGCGTGATCGTCGGTCGAGGGTGCCTCGGGCGGCCGTGGTTGTTCCGCGATCTCGCGGTGGCGTTCGCGGGTGGCGAGGCGCTGAACCTGCCGAATTTGGGTGAGGTCGCTACGGTGATGCGGCGGCACGGTGAGCTGCTCGCGGACCTGATGGGGGAGCAGCGCGGTCTGCGCGACTTCCGCAAGCACGTCCCCTGGTATCTCAAGGGTTTCCCGGCCGGTGGCGAGCTCCGCGCGGCCCTCGGCATGGTCGACACGCTCGCCCACCTGGAGGAGCTGCTCAGTCAGCTCGACCCGACCGTCCCGTTCCCGACCGCCGAGCTGGGTGCACCGCGCGGCCGCCAAGGCAGTCCGCGTGAGCGTGTCATCCTCCCGCACGGTTGGCTGGACAACACCGACGGTCTCACGGACGATCTGGCGGATGCCGAAATCGGCGTCTCAGGCGGCTGACCGGAGCTCGGCGCGTAGCTGCGCGGTCCATTCCGCACCACGGGCGCGACCGTCGGGGAGCTGGTCGCCGATCTCCCAGCGCCAGGCGATGACGATCGCCAGCATGAGCAGTCGGCACTGCCGCAGCAGTTCCCGATCGATCCCCGGATAGTGCTCGGCGATCTCCTCCGGCGAATGCGCGATGTCGAATTCGACCGGCCCTCGGCAGACCGTCTCGAAGTCGATGAACAGCGGCCCGTCCTTCGTGCTCAGCAGGTTCCCCGGGTGCGGTTCGCCGTGCAGCAGTTGCTCGGGGGCACCCGCCGTACGGACTGCCTGGCTGGCTTTGGTCAGTGTCGTCACCAGAAACTCGCGATCGGCCTCAGGCGCTTCCGGTGAGAGAGCCGGATGTGCCAGCACATACGTGGCTTCCACGACCCGATCCATGAAATGCGGCACCGGTACGTCGACCTCGCGCATCCCACGGTGGAGTCGGTGCAACGCCGCCGCGAACTCGTCCGGCGGGATCGGCGCCTGTGGTTCGTGGTACGGCCAGAAGCTGACCGAGATGCCGTCCTGCTCGTGGACCGTCAGATCGGCGGGTGGAACCACCGGATACCCAGCCTCGGAAAGGCGCCGGCTGAGCTCCAGCTCCCGCTCGAACCCGTGCTCATCCGCCAACGCCACCCGCGCCACGACCTCCTGAGGCAGCAGCCGCACGATCACCTTGTTCGACGCGTTGAGCACGATCGCGTCCTCCGCCGACACGATCGCCTTGGCCACTGCAACTGCCGGTTCAACATCCACCCACCGACCGTATCCGGACCGCTCCCGGCCCGGCGACACCTTTAATCGGCGTACCGACGAACGGGTAGAGCTAGGTCGCCAGCCGATCCGCTGAGCCTGGGACGCGCATGCGAATCCCCGCCGGCCACCACCACTACCCGCCCGTCGGTACAGAAACCCACGTCCCCCCACGCCACCACCCCACCCGCGACCGAACCCGCCGTGCACCTGAGGGGTCCCGCGCCACCACTCAGGCCCGGAGACCCAAAGTGACGACCGGAGACCTATGGTGCGGGGTCTCCGGCAAGCTTTGCCTGTCTCCGGCCGCCAGTGGTGGCCGGGGCGGCGCCGTTATTGCGCAGGGGCGTACCGACGAACGGGTAGAGCTAGGCCGCCAGCCGATCCGCTGAGCCTGAACACGCTCGCGAATGCCCGCCGACCACCACCACTACCCGCCCGTCGGTACAGAACCCACTCCCACACAACTACCCATCCGCTGCTCGCGACCGAAGCCACCGGCCGGCGAGGGGGTTGGTGTGCAGAAGGACTGTTAGTGCGCTGGTCGTCCGGCGATCCGTCGGGTGGCCGCGGGCTTGCGAAGCGCCCGTCGGGCACGCGTATCACCAGTCCTTCTGTACGCCGGCTCAGCGGGGGTTGGTGGTGCGCCAGGTGATGTAGTCGGCTACTGCGGTGGGGACGGTGTAGGTGGGGGTGAAGGCGGTTTCGGTGGTTAGGCGGGTGATGTCTAGGTAGGGGTCTTCGCCGGGGCCGGACTGGCGGCCGGGGAGGAGGTCTAGGTGCAGGCCTGGGGTGATGGCCTCAATGGCTTCGGCGATTTGGCGGTTGGTGGAGCGGGTGCCGCTGGAGACGTTGTAGGTCCGGTGCTGGAGAGTTGGCAAGGTGGTGAGGAGGGCGATGGCGCGGCCGGCGTCGGGGGCGTAGCAGAAGTCGCCGCCGTCGTCGGCGTAGCGGGCCTCGGGTGTCTCGCCGCGCAGGATCGCGCTGACGTACGGCGCGATCGTGATGATCGGGGATTCCGGATCCATCAGCGGTCCCCAGGTGCTGCCGATCCGGAGCAGGACGGGTTCGATTCCGGTGCCCTGCAGGCTGTGCACGGTGATCGGTTCGACGGCTTTCTTGAAGGCGACGATTGCCAGCGGCAGGTCTGCTTCGGGGAGCGCGAGCTCTTCGCGCCAAGGGATTTCGGGCCGGCCGATGTAGTTGCCGAGGCTGCTCGCGACGGCGAACCGGCGGACGCCCCAGGCCCGGGCCGCGTCCAGCGCGTTGAGCAGGCCGGCCAGATCGTTGCGGAAGTACGCGACCGTGTCAGCACCCGGAATGCTTCCGGCCAGGTGGACGATCTCGGTGATCGCATATTCCTTGCCCAGGGCAAGGAAGGCGTCGCGGTCCGTCATGTCCAGGCTCTCGACCGTGACCCGGCCGGCCAGGAACGACGGGACCTCGCCGCGACGGTGTGAGGTGACGACCACCTCGTGGCCGAGGTCGACGAGCGCGCGGGCCGTCGCGGCACCGATCATGCCGAGCCCGCCGGTGACGAGGATCATCGGATCACCGCGTAGTGCAGGTGCGTCACGCCCGGCGCCGGGACGGCCTCGATCAGCCGGAGTTCGACGTGTTCGGGCAGCTCCTGGAAGAATCGTAGGCCGCCGCCCAGCAGGATCGGTATCTGGTGTAGCACGACCTCGTCGACGAGCCCGGCCGCCAGCGCGGAGGTCGCCGCGCCGCCGCCCATGATCCCGACGTTCTTGCCGTCGGCAAGCTTCCGCGCCACCTCGACCGCCTCTTCGATGCTTGCGGCAAGCGTCTGCGCCGGCCCGACCTCCAGCGGCTGGCGGCTCAGCACCACCAGCGGCGCGTTCGGATGCGGGCTTCCACCACCAAACGAACTGGAATGCTGGTACGTCGTCCGTCCGCAGATGACCGCGCCGTCCCGAGCCGCCAGGCTGTCGAAGAGCCGCGCACTCGGCGCACTCAGCTTGAACCCGTCGAAAACCTGGCTCGGAGTATCGCCGTTGAAGTACCAGTCGAACAGCATCCCGGCGTCGCCTAGCCCACGCCCGAACTCGTCCGCACCCTCCGGCGTCCGCCCGCTGATGTAGCCGTCCACCGACACGGACAGCGCCACAATGACCTTGCTCATAACCGTCCTCTCACACTGCTTGGGGGAAGTTGAAGAACCGATCCGGGTCGTAGGCCTGTTTCACCGCGCGCAGCCGGCCGAGGTTCTCGCCGTGGTACGCCGCGGGACCATCGGTCAGCGACAGATCGGGGAAGTTCGGATACACGCGGCCGCTACCGTCCGCGTGGGCGATCGACCACGACCGCTCGTTCGCTGTCTCCAGCAGGAACCGCTGGTTGCGATGGGCGAACGCCGTCGCGTCGGCGGCGATCCTGTTGTACGCACCGCCCATCGCGGTGAACGCCAACCGCCCGCCACCGATCAACGCGCCGAGTACGTCGTCGGACAGCGACTGCTCGAAGAACTCCGAACGGATCCGCGGCCGCTCGTCCGGCATCGCTTCGCCGAAGCTCGCCTTGACCGCAGACAACGGCATTCCGGCGCGCAGTTCGAACGGCACCGGCGTACCGACCAGATCGGCGAACTCGGCCAGCAGCGCCTGAGTCGGTTCGACGGGGAGCAGGCTCGCGCCGACCAGGATCGCCCGCGGTCCGTCGATGGTGAGGTTCAGGGTGAGGTCGTCCGGGGCGTCCGGCGCCCAAGCCTGCCAAACAGCAACCAGTACTTCGGGATCGCGCGGGACCCAGGTCGCAGAAATCCGCGTGGTGATCGGCTCGGGAACCGTGTCGAACCGGAGCGATGTCACCACACCGAACTGACCACCACCAGCACCACGCAACGCCCAGAACAGGTCAGGTTCGCAAGAAGCATCGCAGTCCACCACAGTGCCATCGGCGAGCACGACCTGCGCACCGAGCAGGCGGTCGCAGGTCAGCCCATACCTGCGACCAATCAACCCGATCCCACCCCCAAGCGTGAGCCCGGCGATACCAACCGTCTCCCCACACCCGGCAGGCAAACCACGGCCGGCCGCGTGCAGAGCGTCGTACACCTGACCCAGCAGCGCACCCGCACCGATCGTCGCCACGCCGTCAGCACGCACCTCGATCGTGTTCAGACCGGTCAGATCCAGTAAGACGTCACCGGGCGACCGCCGGTCCACGAAGCAATGCCCGCCACCCCGCGGGATCACTCGGTCGCCGCTCTTGATCGCGGCAACCACGTCCTCGACCGTTCGGCAATGCAGCATGTGCCGAGGCTAGGAGAGGCGTACCGCCTGTTTCTTGAACAAAACGTGCATCCTCAACGGCGGCGAGCGAGGAACGGCGCGTACGACGCCGAGTGGTCGTGACCGCACGCGCAACGGTCGAGGTCGCCGCCGAGCAACTGCTTCGGTGTGAGCCCGGTCAGCCGCAGACACTCGCGACTGAGGTGGGCCTGGTCGGCATAGCCGGCATCGATCGCGAGGCCCGCCGTACCGTCGAGACCGGAGCGGCCGGACGGGGTCGCACCGGCCTGTGCCAAGGCCAGAAAGCCCTGGAAACGCAGGGTCCGCTGGAGCACCTTCGGCGTCGTGCCGACGGTCTGCAGACAGCGGCGGCGGAGCTGACTCGCCGACAACGCCAGGTGTGTTGCCAGCCCATCGATCGAGGTCGGCTGCCAAGGCATCAGAGCCAGGACGGCCTCCTGAACGAGCGGGTCCACACGCTCGGTGCGGCGGAACTCGTTCAGCAGATGGGCTTGCAGGTAAAGCAATGCGCGTTCGGGCGTGGCCGCCTGGGCCATCGCCTCGACGAGCCGGTCCGTGGTGTGTCCCCAGAGGTCCGCCAGGCTCAAGTGCTGGTCGACCAGATCATCCAGTACGGCGGGCAGTGGCGGCGCCGTACCGGGGTGGAACCGGACCCCGACGAGCGTGGTGTGCGCGGGGATGACCTCGATCGCCGGACCGGTCAGCGGACCGAGCAACTGCGGACGTCCGCCTAGCGGGAAGTGGATCTCGACACCACCCGTCGGCAGGTGCCGGTGCACATGTGGAGTCGCGCCGGTGCGTTGGATCCAGACGGTCCGAACCACACCTGCCAGGCCGGGCACCGGCAGCCGTTCGACGTACTCCACGGGAGCACTGAAGCCCTTGGACTAGACCGGTGTCAAGGAGTGTTACCGGGAAATTTCATTCCTTCGATCCCTTGACCTGGACCCCCGAACAGGGGGAGCTTTGTCCGCATCAGATTTACGAATCACTTCCGAACGTAGTTCGTAAAGAGAGAGGTGCCTGTGGCCATCGTGATCGGGGTTGTCACCCACTCGACGCACGGAGTGCTGTTCCGCGAGGCGGCCAGCACGCTGCGCGGCGTCGATCTGGAGTGGGTCAGCTACGACCACGAGGAGAACGTCCGGGACAAGGTCGCGGAGTTCCTCAGCACCACTCGGCTCGATGGGTTCCTGGCCGGCCCGGTCCCGTACACGGCCAGCCGCGAGCTGCTGCCACCCGGCCTCCCGGTCGGCGTCGTCCGCCCGTCGGCTCTCGACCTGACGCTGGCCCTGTACCGGGCGCAGCAACGCGGCTGGGGTGGGATGCCGGTCAGCATCGACACCTTCCCGGCCGAGGCTGTCGAGGCGGTCACCAGTGCCCTCGAGCTCGACCAGGACCAGATCACTTCGTTGCCCTATGCACCGACCCAGTCGGTCGAGGAGATCATCGAGTTCCACCGCTCGGCGTACCGGCGCTTCGGTGACCGCGGCTACGTGATCAGCGTGCGGGCCGCAGTACGCGAGCAGTTGGCCGATGACCCGATCGGGATCATGAGCGGGATGCCGGTGCCGGCCACGATCCGGACCGAGCTGCACGAGCTTGCCCTGCGGATCGAGTCGGACCGGGCGAGCGCGCAACGGTTCGCGGCCGGCGTCTTCCTGATCTCGCAGTCGGCCGACGAGGAACGCGCCCGAGTCGGTCTGATGAACCTGTTGCTGAACACCCCCGAATTTGCCGGGGCCTGGATCGAGGACCGCGGTCGCCGGGGCGTCGTTGTCTTTGCCCACAAGGCCCTGTTCGAGCGCGTGACCCGCAACTGGGTCGCCGTACCGGCCCTTGCCGAAGCCGGTACGGCGCTCGGTGCGCAGGTCTCGGCGGGATTCGGGGTCGGCGTCTCCGCGCGCAACTGCGTGCTGCTTGCCGAGCAGGCTGCCGCACGGGCGGAGCAGGAAGACGAGCCGTGTGCCTACCTGATCGAGGACAGCGGGGTGATCATCGGGCCGATGGGGCCGCTGACCACCTCCGACCGTGAGGCGCTCAGCTTCTCCTACCGCGAGCACGGCGAACACGTCGAGCAGCTCGCGAAATCCGTCGGTCTCAGCGCGGCCACCGTGTCGCGGCTCGCGGCCCTGGACCACGAGTTGGAAGGCCGCGCGATCTCGCCTGGAGAACTCGCCGACCGGCTCGGCATCACGGATCAGAGCGGTCGCCGGCTGATCCGCACCCTCGACGCTGGTGGCCTGGTCAGTGACGAAGGAACCGCGCAACACCATCCCAAGGGACGCCCAACGCGCCTCTACCGTCTTCGCATCGCCCAATCCCTACTCCGCACCCAAAAGAAGGAACAAGAACCATGGAGCTCAACCGCCGCCAGGTCCTGAAGCTCGCCGGCCTCGGCCTGGGCGCGACGGCCACCCCTGGCCTGCTCGCCGCCTGCTCGAACGACACGTCCGGTGGAGGCGCCGGGGACGGCAGTGTGAAGTTCGAGGGCTGGGACTACGAGGCGACTCTGGTCCAGCAGAACCTCGACCGCTTCACCAAGACCAGCAACATCAAGGTGAACTACACGCCGATCACCAGCGCGCAGTACGTGCAGAAGGTGGTTGCCGAGTTCACCGGTGGTGGCGGTCCGGACGCCCTCTACGTGTACGACGATTCGCTCGCGGCCTGGGTCGAGGGCGACTACCTGCAGCCGATCGACGGTCTGCCCGGCGTCGACGAGGTGTACGCCGCGATCTTCCCCGGCAACGCTGAGGCGATGACGTACCAGGGCAAGCGTTACGGTCTGCCCTACTACACCGACTCGAATTGCCTGATCTACAACGCGGAAATCCTCTCCAAGGCTGGTTTCAGCAAGCCGCCGGCCAGCCTGGAGGAGCTCGAGGCACAGGCGGCCAAGATCAAGAGCATGGGGCTCCTGGAGCACCCGATCGGTCTGCCCGCCCAGCTGTCCGACACCTGGTGGGCCTGGGTCTGGGGCCTGGTCTTCTCCAGTGGCGGCAACATGTTCGACGACCAGCAGGCGCCCATCATGAACACGTCCGACACGGTCACCAAGGACGTCCTGACCTGGCTGCAGAACGCGGCGAACAAGTCGAAGGTGCTCGACCCGGCCTCGCTGCAGTTGCTGCCGGTTCCGGTCGACAACGCGATGAAGGCCAACCGGTACGCGTTCACGATCGGCGCCCGGTACGCGCTGCGCGACTACAACGACCCGCAGAAGTCGAAGGCGGCCGGCAAGATGAAGATGGCGCTGGTCCCGAGCCTGGACGGCAAGGTGCACGGGACGATCAGCAACACCCGGATGTACGGGCTGGCCAAGGACACCGAGGTCAAGGACAACGCGTTCAAGCTGCTCACGTATCTCGGCGGGCTCGGCGAGGACAAGACGCCGTACACGGCGAAGTTCTGGTTCCAGCAGCGTGGACTCGGCTTCGCCTACAAGGATCTGGCCAAGGACCCGGAGATCACCGCGTCGCTGAAGAAGTTCGCCGACCCGGCGATCTACGCGCAGCTGGCCGAGATCGCGCGGCCGCGCAACGTCCTCGGCGTCGCCTGGTACACCGAGTTCGAGACCGAGATGCACAAGGTGGTCCAGGGAGTCCTGAGCAACCAGGTGCAGCCGTCGGCCGCGGTCGCGAGCCTGGCGCAGAGCGCCGAGACCCTCAAGAAGAAGTACTCCTGACGTGAGTGTCCTGACCGAACGACGGCCGCTGGGCGACAGCGCGAAGGCCTGGGCCCTGAACGCCCCGGCCATCACGGTGATCGCCCTGCTGGTCGCGTACCCGATCGGCTACTCGTTCTACGTCAGCCTGCAGCGCAACAACCTCAAGCGTCCCCGGGCCAAGCGCTTCATCGGCTTCGACAACTACAAGTCCCTGCTCAGCGACGACGCCTTCCTGTCGGCGCTGAAGGTGTCCGCAGTGTTCGTGCTGGTCGTACTTGGCCTCACCGTGATCCTGGCACTCATTTTGGCCCTGGTCCTGAACGAACGCTTCCGCGGCCGCGGCCTGCTGCTCAGCCTCGCTTTGTTGCCCTGGGCAATGCCCGGCGTGGTGAACGGCCTGATGTGGCGCACCATCTTCGACGCGAAGACCGGCGCTCTGAACGGGCTGATGATGCAGCTGGGCCTGATCGACACCTATCAAGCCTGGCTGACCTCCGCCACCGGAGCCTTCCTCTTCACGGCACTGGCGCAGGTCTGGAACACCTTGCCCTTCTCGGTGATCATCCTGCTGGCAGGCCTGTCCACGATCCCTTCCGAGCTGTACGACGCCGCGACCGTCGATCGCGCCGGCGCCTTCCGCAGGTTCACCCAGGTCACCGTCCCGTGGCTCCTGCATCCCCTGCTGATCGTCCTCATCCTCGAGACGATGAACGCCTTCCGGGCCTTCGACACGATCTACGTGCTGACCGGCGGCGGTCCCGGCGATGCCACGACCACGATCGCCCTCCTCGACGTACAGACGGTGCTGACCTTCACCGACTTCGGCCTCGGCAGCGCCTACGCCTGGGTCATCACCGCCATCACCCTGATCATCTCGGTCGGCTACATCGGCCTCCTCTACCGGAAGGGAAATTTCGAGGTATGAGCACCCTGGTGCAAGTTCCGCTCCGGTATCGGATTCCGTGGAAGAAGATCGCGTTGTACGTGCTGGCGATCGCGTTCGGGTTGTATCTGGTGCTGCCGTTCTACTGGATCGTGGCGATGAGCTTCATGCACGAGGCCGACGCGATCGCCGTACCGCCGAACTGGGTGCCGGTGAATCCGACGCTGGAGAACTATCTGGGCTTCGTGAATCCGAACGCGGCGCAGGAGCTGGTCGGCGGGCGGGCGGTGTCCGAGACGCCGTACTCGTTGCGGAACAGCTTGATCGTGGCGTCGGCGACCGCCGTACTGAATCTGGCGCTGGCGACGTTCGCGGCATACTCGTTCAGCCGGTTGAAGTTCCGGGGCAGTCAGGTGTTGCTGGTGCTGTATCTGCTGACGCGGATGGTGCCGGGGATCGCGATCATCATCCCGTTCTATCTGCTGATGCGGCAGTTCGGGCTGCTGGACACCTACCTCGCGTTGATCCTGTCGTACACGACGTTCGCGCTGCCGATCACGATCTGGATCCTGAAGGACTTCTTCCGATCCGTACCGCGGGAGCTGGAGGAGGCCGCCCGGGTCGATCGGTGTGGCTGGTTCCGGACGATGTGGTCGGTGTTCCTGCCGGTCGCGGCGCCGGGGCTGGTCGCGGCGGCCGTGTTCGCGTTCATGACGGCATGGAACGAGTTCATGTTCGCGCTGTTCCTGACCAGCACGAAGGCCGCGAAGACGATCCCGGTGGTGGCGGCGAACTTCGCCACCGACTTCAACACCCAGTTCACCGTGATGGCCGCAGCCGGGGTGCTCGCGGTCGTCCCACCACTCGTACTGGCCCTTCTCTTCCAGCGAAAGCTGGTCCAGGGGATGGCCGCCGGATCTGTGAAGGGCTGAGACGATGGCAGAAGTACGGCTCGAAGGCATCACCAAGTCCTTCGGCAGCAAGGTGGTCGTGGACGACCTGAACCTGACCATCCGGGACCAGGAGTTCCTGACGCTGGTCGGGCCGTCCGGGTGCGGGAAGTCGACCACGCTGCGGATGATCTGCGGTCTGGAGCGAGCGACCAGCGGCAACGTGTTCTTCGACGGCAAGCCCGTCAGCTGGCTTCCGGCGAACAAGCGGGACGTCGCGATGGTGTTCCAGAGCTACGCGCTCTATCCGCACAAGACCGTCCGGCAGAACATCGGGTTCGCGCTCAAGATGATGCGGGTGCCCAAGGCAACGATCGACGAGCAGGTACTGCAGGCAGCCCGGACGCTCGACATCGAGGACTTGCTTGACCGCAAGCCGCGGGAACTGTCTGGGGGCCAGCGGCAACGAGTGGCGCTCGGCCGGGCGATCGTCCGTGACGCGGGTGCCTATCTGCTGGACGAACCGCTGTCCAACCTGGACGCGCAACTGCGGGTGTTGATGCGGGCCGAGATCAAGCGGCTGCACGTCGACGTGGCCCGGACCTTCATCTACGTCACCCACGACCAGGTCGAGGCGATGACGATGTCGGACCGGATCGCGGTGATGCGCGACGGCATCATCCAGCAATGTGCGACGCCGGAGGAGATCTACGAGCGGCCGGCCAACCGGTTCGTGGCCTCGTTCATGGGCTCACCGCCGATGAACTTCGTCAGCGGTTCGCTGGCCGATGTCGATGGTGTCCGGATGTTCCGCAGCGATGCGTTGACGCAGGAGATCAGCCTGTACGGCGATCAGCCGGACGACCCCGCGGTCGTGCTCGGTGTTCGCCCGGAGGACGTGTCGTTGTCGGCGACCCCGGCGCCCGGATATCGCCAGGGCCGGGTGTTCGTGTCCGAGCCGCTCGGACCCGACGTACTCGTCACCGTGCGGATCGAGGGGGAGCTGCTGAAGGCGCGGGTCCCGACGCCGTTCCGGCTCGGCCACGATGCGCCGGTGTACGTCGGCTTCAACCCCCAGCGCCTGCACCTGTTCACGGCGGCCGATGGGACCGCCCTGCAGGCCCCGAGACAGGAGGCTTCGTGAGAGACGTTGAGAACGCGACCGTCGAGGTTGCGCGGCCGGACGACTTCGACGAGTTCTGGGCGGCCGGGTTGGCCGACTGCGCGACGTACCCGCTGGATCCTGTCCTGACCGAGATGCCGACGCTGTCGACCCCTCTCGTGGTGGTCTATGACGTCTCGTACGTGAGCTTCGGTGGGCTGCGGGTCTCCGGCTGGTACGCCGTTCCGCGGGGCGGCGAAGCGCCGTACCCGGGTCTCGTCACGATCCCCGGGTACATCTCGGAGCCGACCATTCCGAAGGAGTGGGCCGAGCTCGGGTATGCCGCGCTCGCGGTCGCGCCGCGCGGGAAGCTGCGGTCGAACGCGGTGTTCAATCCGGGCTATCCGGGGTTGCTGACGAACAACATCGTCGATCACAACACCTATGGATACCGCGGGTTCTACCTGGATGTCGTGCGGGCGGTTGACGTGCTGCTGGAGCGGCCGGAGGTCGACAGTTCGCGGATCGGGTTGGCGGGGTCGAGTCAGGGCGGCGGGCTCGGGATCAGTACGGCGGCGCTGCGGCCGGATGTGATCAAGGCGGTCGCGTGCGGGGCGCCGTACCTGTGCGGGATCATGACCGCGCCGACGCTGACACGGTCGTATCCGTATGAGGAGATCAACGAGTATTTGCGGTTGCATCCGAAGGACGTCGACCGGGTGCGGGAGACGGTCGCGTACTACGACGGGCTGAATTTCGCGCCTGCGGTGAAGGCGCCGACTCTGATTTATCTGGGGCTCGAGGATGATGTCTGCCCGCCGGAGACCGGGTTCGCGTTGCATCGTGTGCTGACGTGCCCGAAGACTCTGCGGACTTATGAGAACTGCGCGCATCACGCGGGGCTGCCTGGGGTGATGCGGGTGGTCGAAGACTTCCTGGCCGACCACTTGAAGCCGGTGATCTGACATGGACTTCTTGGAGTATTGGAACGCTGTCGATGACGAGCTGGCCGCGATTCCGGCTCGGCCGGTGCTGGACCTGGTTCCGCAGCGGACCGACTCGGCGGCGACGACTTATGCGGTGCGGATCACCAGCGCCGGGCCGTATCGGGTGTTCGGTTCGCTGAGCATCCCGGTCGGGGACGGGCCGTTCCCCGCGCTGCTGCAGGTGCCGCGGTACGGGAGTGTCAACAACATGGCGCATCCGAACGACCGCAGCCGGTACGTCGTTCTGACGCTGATGCACCGTGGTCAGCGGCTGGCCGACGAGTTCTTCCGGGCCGCGTATCCGGGACTGCTCACGCTGGGGATCGACGACCCTTCGACGTACATCTACCGGGGGATCGCGGCGGACTGTCTGCGGGCGGCCGAGTTCCTGCTCGGATTGCGTGAGGTCGATCCGGCACGGGTGGCGGTCGTTGGGAACGAGTTGGCGATTCTGACTGCGGCGCGGCGGCCTGCGATCAGTGCGGTGCGGGTTTCGGATCTGGTGCTGTATCGGGCGATGGAGGCTCGGCTCTGGTCGAGTCACTATCCGTTGGAGGAGCTGAACGATCACCTGCGCTCTGGTTCGTCGGCTGAGGTGATCGGGCGGACGCTGTCGTACTTCGATCCGATCCGGCATGCACCGGCGGTGACGGCGCGGACGCTGGTTGGGGTGGAGGATCCGGGTTGGTATGTGCCGCTGGTCGATGCGTTGCCGGCTGGGGAGGCCTATCAGGTGACGCATCTCGACGGGACCGACGCCGACTTCTACGACGCGTGGCTCGCCGGACAGGTCGGCGTACCGGCGATGTCGAAGTTCGTGCGATGAAGAGCCGGCCGGTCATCAACGCGAACGCGACCGTGACGGTGCTGGGTGGGTCGCTGATGCCACCGCCGGTGGTGCAGGCGATGGCGGACGCGGCGGGTCAGTTCGTCGACCTGCCCGCGATGTACGAGGAGGTCGGCTCTCGGCTGGCAGAGCTGACGCGGAATGAGGCGGCCTGTGTGACCGCGGGCGCGGCGGCCGCGATCACGTTGGTCGTCGCCTCCTGTATCGGCGAGCCCGCACAGTCCTTCCCGGTCGAGGCCGAAGTGGTCATGTTCGCCTCCCAACGCAACGGCTACGACTACTCAGTCCGCCTCACCGGCGCCCGGATCGTAGAGGTTGCTGGGGAAGCCGAGTTGCGGGCCGCGCTGGTACGGCGGCCGGCGTGTGTGCTGTGGTTCGCGGGGGCCCATTACGCGGCGGGGGCGTTGCCGATCGAGGACGTGGTTGCCATGGCGCGCGAGGTCGGCGTACCGGTGATTGTGGATGCGGCGGCGCAGGTTCCGCCGGTCGCGTCGTTGTGGCGGTTCACCGCGGAGATCGGCGCGGATGCGGTGATCGTCAGTGGGGGTAAGGGGTTGCGCGGGCCGCAGACGACCGGGCTGGTACTAGGCCGGCGGTGGCTCGTGGATCGTTGCCGACGGCATGCATCGCCGAACCAGGAGATCGGCCGCGGCATGAAGGTCGGCAAGGAAGAGCTGGCCGCTCTGCTCGCCGCGGTGGAGTGGACGTTGGAGCAGGACGAATCGGAGCTGCTCGCCGGCTACGAACGTTCGGTGGCCCTGTGGGTCGATGGACTCCAGGGCCTGCCCGGCATCACGGCGTACCGGGGTTATCCCAGCGAAGCCGGCCAACCCCACGGCCGCGCCGTACTCCGCTTCACCAACCGCTCGCGGCAGCAGGTGGTGGACGCGTTGTGGGACGGGGAGCCGAGGATCGCCGTCGGCACCTTCGGCGTAGCCGACAACGAGCTGGCGCTCAACCCACAAACCCTCGAACCAGGCGAGGACCAGGTAGTTCTCGACACCCTCCGCAAGCTCCTGGAGAGCCCAGGCGGGCAAACCTGACTGCCCAACGGGGTGGTTCGAGGCTGGTGCCTCCGGTTCCGGCCTACGCTCGTCGGTTATGGACGACACAGCGGTCACACTCCGGTACGTCGACTACCTGAGGACGGGTGACGACGCGATCCTGGAGGAGGCGTTCGCACCCGACTTCCTCGATCACGTCAGCGGTCGGCGCGGCGTCGAGATCATGCGCATCGTCCGTGGCTGGATCGCCGCGAGCTTCGCCGACGCGGTGTACGAGGTGCATGGCGTCACCACAGGCGGTGGCCTCGTGATGCTCTGGTTCTCCAGCCGCGCCCGCCACGTTGGCAACGCCTTCCCACAGTTCGCCGGCCGCGAACCGACCGGGCGGGTCATCGTCGCGGAGGCGGTCCACATCTTCCGCGTCGTCGACGGCCGCCTGGCCGAGCACTGGGCAGTCCGCGACGACCTAGGCGTCCAACGCCAAATCGACAGCCCCGACCCCCTCGACCCAACCCGCG
>NZ_SMKA01000140.1 GCF_004348455.1 Kribbella albertanoniae | reverse complement strand
GTCATGCGCTCTCCCCCATTGCGGTGAGGACCTCGGTGGTGGTGGGCATGGCGGTGGAGCATTCGAGGCGGGAGGCGACGATCGCGCCGGCTGTGTTGGCGAAGCGGATGATCTTCTCGAGGGGCCAGCCGGCCAGGAGGCCGTGGCAGAGGGCTCCGCCGAAGCCGTCGCCGGCACCGAGGCCGTTGACTACCTCGACCGGGTGGGGCGGTACCTCGACGCGTTCGTCGCGGGTGCGGGCGAGGGTGCCCTTGGGGCCTTGTTTGACTACGGCGAGCTCCAGCCCGCGATCCAGCAGCGCCTGCGCGGCCTTGTCCGGGTCGGTCTCGCCGACCGCGACCTCGCACTCCTCACGGTTGCCGACGGCAACTGTGCAGTGCTCCAGAGCCCGGCTGACCTGCGAGTGCGCTTCCGTCGGATCGGCCCAGAACATCGGCCGGTAGTCCAGGTCCAGCACGGTGATTCGCCTCTGTGAATCGTAGAGCCGCCCCCGTGCCTCCCACGCCGCGAAGTGCGCCGAGCGCGACGGTTCGGCCGACAACCCCGTGACTGTCGACCAGTAGATCCGGGCGTCCCGGATCGCGTCGAGGTCGAGTTCGGACGGGTTGATGACCAGGTCCGGCGCCTTCGGGAACCGGTAGAAGTACAGCGGGAAGTTGTCCGGTGGGAAGATCTCGCAGAACGTGATCGGCGTCGGCAGCCCCTCCACCGGCGTCACGAAGCGATCGTCGACCCCGAGCTCACGCAGCGAGCTGTGGATGAAGGTGCCGAACGGGTCGTTCCCGGTCCGGCTGATCACCGCGGACTTCCGCCCGTGCCGAGCCGCCGCGACCGCAACATTCGTCGCACTCCCGCCCAGGAACTTCCCGAACGAGGTCACGTCCTCCAGATGCGTCCCGATCTGCAACGGGTAGAGGTCAACCCCGATTCGCCCGATCGTCAGTACGTCGTCCGCCATCAATCTCCCCGTCTCACAGCAGCAGCGTCCCAGCTCATCCCACAGCCTCCGCGATCGCCTGCAGGTGCGCGATACTCACCCGTACGTCGACCACCGGGCCCTCGTCGGCCGGCCGGTCCGGCAGGATCGTGTCCTGCTCCAGCACGTACCAGCCGTCGTACCCGGCCTGTTCCAGCGTGCTCACGATCGCGCCCAGGTCGATGTCACCGTGGCCCAGTGGACGGTACATGCCGTCCCGAACCGCATCCGTGTAGGTCACCTCACCTGACTGCACCTTCGCGGCCCACGCGGCATCCACGTCCTTCAGATGCGTGTGCTTGATCCGATCCGTGTGCGCCAACGTCAGCGCAACCGGATCCACCCCACCGATCAGCAGGTGCCCGGTGTCCAGCGTGAGCCCGATCGACGAACCCGCCAGCACGCGGTCGACCTCAAATGCGTTCTCGACCATCGTCCCGACGTGTGGGTGAATCGTCGCCAGCACGCCACTCCGAGCGGCCAACAAAGACAGCTTGTCCAGGTTGCCCAGCAGAGTGCTCCACCCGGTCTCGTCCAGTACCGGGCGATCGTCGTACCCATCGATGCCAGTAGCGGCCGCTAGCACCAGCGTCCCCGCACCGGCAGCCACAAACCCCTCCAGCGCCGTAGCGACCTCGGGCGCGGGGTCGTGCGCCGGATCATGCAGTACGACCGGAACGAAGCCACCCACCGCCCGCAGCCCCACATCTGCCAGGACCTTCGCCTTCCGCGCCGGGTCCTCGGGCAGGAACCCGTCCGGCCCGAACTCGGTCGCGGCGAGCCCGACGGCCCGCATCTCGGCCAGGACGGTCTCGGCGTCGTACTGATAGCCCCAGCCGGGAACTTCGCAGACACCCCACGAGATCGGAGCACCCGCGATCCGGGCAGCCAGGTCAGTCATCGAGCACAGTCTCCTCTATCGAAGCAATGAAAAGGTCAGAGCGTGACAACACGGTTCTCGGCCCGGGACAGCTCACACGCGTCGGCGACCCGGAACGCGGCGAGCGCGTCGCGGACCGTACACGGCACGTCACGCGTCCCGGCGGCCACTTCGGTGAAGGCGGTCAGCTCGGCCACGTACGCCGGCTGGAAGCGATCCATGAAGGTGAGATGCGGCGGACCGGCCGGGAAGTTCACGCCGGGCTCGGCCGACCGCAGCGCGGTGTGCTCGTCGAGACCGACCGCGATCGAACCCAGGCTGCCCTGCAGTTCCATCCGCACATCGTGGCCGGCCCCGTTGTAGCGAGTGCCGCTCACCATGGCGAAGGTGCCGTCGTCCAGCGTCAGCAACGCCGCGGCCGAGTCCACATCGCCGTACTGGCCGAAAAACGCCTCACCGCGGTTCGCGCCGGTCGCATAAGCACTGACGATCTCGCGGCCGGTGACGTACCGGATGATGTCGAAGTCGTGGACCGTGCAGTCACGGAAGAAGCCGCCGCTCTGCGGGATGTACTCGCGGTGCGGCGGTACGGCATCGTTCGTGTTCGCGCGGATGTGGTGCACGAAACCGAGCTCGCCTGACTCCACTGCGGCCCGCGCAGCCTGATACCCGGCATCGAACCGCCGCTGGAACCCGATGTGCACCGGTACATCGCCCGCCTCGACCAGCTCGACCACCCGCTGCGTCTCGGCCAGATCCAAAGCAACCGGCTTCTCGCAGAACGTCGGCACGCCGGCCGCCACGCCCGCAGCAATCAGCTCCGCGTGCGCGCCCGTCGCCGCGGCGATGACGAACCCGTCGAGCCCGCCGGACAGCAGCGAAGCGACATCCGGAGCGAACGAGAGACCGAGCTCCTTGGCGACCGTCTCGGCCCGGCCCGGGTCGGCGTCCGCGACGACCACCTGATCCACCGCGGGTAGCGCCTTCAAAGTCGAGGCGTGGAACGCACCGATCCGTCCGACCCCGACCAACCCGATCCGCATCCGCCGCCCTCTTCCGTCGTCACACAGCCTGACCGGCAGCCGACCGCCCGCACCGGATCCACCGCGGCCAGCTTTCCTGGCTGTGCCGGGCGTGTCAATAGTTTGTTAACACATTCGGACGTAGAGACATACATACCTAGGCCATGTAATATCCCGGCCCATGGTCACCCTCCCGATCAGCATCGATCGGACGAGCCCGGTGCCGCTCTACCACCAGCTCGCCGAGCAGTTGACCGCTGCCATCAGCGGCGGCACCCTGCGCCCCGGTGACCCCTTCGAGAACGAGATCGCCATGTCGGACCGCCTCGGCCTGTCCCGGCCGACTGTCCGGAGGGCGATCTCCGAGCTGGTCAACAAGGGCCTGCTCGTCCGCCGCCGCGGCATCGGGACCACGGTGGCGAACCGGATGGTGCACCGCAAGGCCGAGCTGACCAGCCTGTACGACGACCTCGTCCGCGAGGGCCGTACCCCGCGCACCGACGTACTGTCGCTGACCACCGAGGCCCACGACGACCGTGCCGCCGAGATGCTCGGCCTACCCGCCGGCACCGCCCTGGTCTCGATCGTCCGCCTCCGCTACGCCGGCGACCAGCCGCTCGCGATCCTGCGCAACTGGTTGCCCCCGGCCCTCAAGGACCTGACCGTCGCCGACCTCGAGAAGGATGGCCTGTACGCCGTACTCCGCGCCCGCGGCATCCGCCCCACCGTCGCCCGCCAGCGCATCGGCGCCCGGAACGCGACCGCCGAAGAACGCCGTACCCTGCACATGTCCAAGGCCGAGCCGCTGGTCACGATGACCCGCTCGGCCTACGACTCCGACGGAGCCCCGGTCGAGTACGGCAGCCACTGCTACCGCGCGGACCAGTACTCCGTGGACGTCCTCGTCTCGGAGCGCTAGCCCGGAACCCGATCGGCGATACCAGGCACGATGCCCCAGTAGTGCTGCGTATCGGCCAGGGACATCGACTTGCCTTTGCGCGGCACCTTCTGCCGGCTCTCGATCAGGATCCCCTGGTCGGCGTAGAAGTCCTCGTCGAACGGGCGGACGCCCAGCTCGGCGGCGTACTCGGCGAGCATCTCCGAGGTGAACTTGTCGCGCACCCGCCGAGCCTCATAGCGATCCGGATCCTCGAAGGCCTGGACCGTACCGTTCGCCTCGAAGCTCCACCGGCTGCCGTCGTGCGCGGCCGAGATCGTCCTGACGTAGTTGAGGAAATCGGTCTGCAACGGCCCGAACAGCTCGAACTGCACCGCGCCGTACCGTCCCGGCGTCTCCAGCCCGGTGCCGAACGTGTGCGGCGTCGAATCGATGGCCAGCCCCTGACACTTCAGTTCCTCAGCCAGGTACCCAACCGTGCTCACCGCGTCGGTGCCCTGAAACCCACAGTCGAAGTACGCCGTCCACCGGTCCCCGACCGTGCCGACGAGAAGCTCGCGCGGCCGCACACCACCTGTCAGTGGTGGCAGCCGCTCGAGCATCTCCGCCAGACTCCCGCCGACCGGTTCCGCCTTCGCCCGCCCATGCAACTGCTGCCGCCACACGCCGAGTCCCGCGGCCGCCACCTCCAGTGGCACCTCGAGGAACCCGAACCGCGACGTGATGGGCGCGAACCGGTCGGACAGAAGTGTGATCACTCCAGCATTCTCCTTGCTGCCATCAGGGAACGGTGTAGAGGTGCACCTTGGCGGTCGGATCGTTCGCGATGATCCGCTGCTTGTGCCCCGGCGCACGGCTGGCCGGCGGTACGTCGTACTCGGCGTAATGCCGTCGGCCGTTCAGAGTGTATTGGAGGTCAGGCCGGTTGACGCCGACCCGATCGCCGTTGATGTTGACCTGCTGCTGGTTGACGCGCATATCGGTGGCACCGCGGGCCCGGAGTGCACGGATGTCGTTCTGCAGCTGGGCGTTCTGCGTCGGACTGTTCCCGATCGGGCGATTCAGTGACTTGGCCGCCGGTGCCATCGGGCTGACCGCCTTGTCCCGCGCGGTGCGTGGCGCAACTCTGCCGGTCGCCTGCCGAGCGACCGCGGCGACCTTGCCCGCCGTCTTCCCGCCGGCAGTCTTGATCGCACCGGTGGCGGCCTTCGCTGCGCCCGATACGGCTTGTCCGGCCGCGGAGTTGGCGATCGACGTACCGGCCTTGCTGGCGGCAGCGGTCACCGCCTTGCCCGCGGTCGTGTTGGCGAGCGCTCTGGCCCCAGCTCCGACGCCTGCGCCGATTCCCGCGGTCAGACCACCGACCGCGGCTCCGACACCGACTTCGGTGGCCAGGCCGCCCCAGGAGAAGTCCTTCTTCCCCTCGGCGACATCGACCCCGTACCCGGCCGCCGCACCAGCTGCTCCGGCCGCGACACCTGCAGCGATCAGGCACCCGACACCGGTGGCGCAGACAGCGCCGATGGCGATTCCGACACCGATGCCGACGGCAATGTTGGTGATCAGTCCCTTGTGCTCGTCGACCCAGTCGACCGCCTTGCTGACACCGCTCTTCACCGCGTTCCAGGCCCCCGACAGACTCCACAGGCCGGTCGGGTCGACGTACGTGATCGGGTTGTTCTCGGCGTAGGAGTACGGGTTCGCCGCCTGGGCGGACGAGCCGTCGGTCGCCGGGTCGGTGGACAGGAACCTGCCCAGGGTCGCATCGAAGTACCGCTCACCGAGCGCGTTCAGGCCGGTGGTCGGATCCTTGATCTTGTTCAGCCAGCCGTGCTCGGACGGGAGCGGTGGCAGCAGGTTCCGGATCTCGCCGTACGGCGAATAGTAGGTGCGAGCCGCGATACTGGTGCCATCGGCAACCGAAATCTGCGCCGAGCCCTGCTGGTCGTTCAGCTGCCAGACGACGTTGCCGAGCGTCTGGCGGACCGCGATCGACACACCCGCCTGGTCGTAGAACCGGCTGGACACCTTGAGGATACCGGCGACGACCGTGAGCTCCTGGCCGTCGATGTACAGCGTCGCGGTCACTCCGAGCGGATCGACCCGGGCCATCCGGGTCCCGTCCGGCAGATAGACGAACTGCGTCTGACTGACCAGCGTGCTCGTCTCCGACTCGAGCCGCTGCTGGGCGTCCCACTCGAGCTTGGTCGGGATCAGCCCACCGAGCAGGCCGGGCCGCTCGATCATCGCGCCGTTCGCGTCGTACTTGAACCCGGCCGCGCCCGCCTTCGTCACCGCGTGCGGATGCGACGGATCGCCGTACGTGTACTTCTTCGTCACGCCCAGCGTCGTCTCCGACAGCAAGTTGCCGTCCGGCGAGTATGTCCACGACTGGTTGTAGCCGGCCGGTCCGTCATGGACGGTCTCCGACGAGCCGTCCGAACAGTCGGTCTGGTACGTCGTCCAGCTGTGGTTCAGGCGGTTGAGTCCGTCGTAGTCGAAGCAGGTCGCGACCGACTTCGGACCCGTGACGTCGGTGATCTGCTGAATGTTCCCGTCCGGATCCCAGGTGTAGCTGTCGTCCTGGGCAGTCTTGTCGTCGTCGATCAGGGTCTGGATCCGGGACAGTCGCTGGGTCTGTGGCTCGTAGGCGTACGCGCGCCGCAGCGCGTGGTGCGCGTTCGCGTACTCGCGGCCGGCCAGCTTGCCGTCGGCTGCGTAGCCGGTCGACTTGACGTACGAATCCGTGTGCGTGTTACCGGTCAGCGGATCCGTGAGCTCACCGGACAGCGTCGTCGGGTTCCCCAGGTTGTCGTATCCGGCGGTGATCGTCTCCTTCGGATTGCCGAGCGCCGGGTCCTGGTACGTCGTGGTGACCTTGTTGTCGGCCTCGTCGTACCCGTAATTCACCGTGTACGACGACCCGTGCAGCAGACCGCCCACACCCTGCGGGAACGTCCACTTGCGGCCGGTGATCCGCCCGCGGGCGTCGTACCCGGTGGCCGCCCGGCTGAACGCTTTGCCCTTCCAGTACGTCGTTTGCGCGGTGCCCCGGCCGATGCCGTTCGGGATCTCGGTCGAGTCGTACGTCCAGGCGGCGACCTTCTCGCCGGTCCCGGCCGGACCGGCGTACCGTGCGGTCGGCCGATCCAGAGCGTCGTACTGTGTGGACAGGGTCGGGCCCGGCTGTCCGGACGCCAGGGTCTTCGCGTCCCAGGTCGCGACGACATTCCCCTCGCCGTCGTACTCGGTCCGGCTCCGGCCGGAGTCGGCGTCCACGGTCTCGGTCCTGCGGGAGAGCAGGTCGTAGCTGAACGTCGACTTGTGGCCGCCCGGATCCGTCGTACTGGCGAGCTGACCGGACGGGTAGTAGGTGTACGTCGTCGCCGCGATCGACGACCCGGTCCCGTCCTCGGTCTTGATCTGGCGACCGCGGACATCGGTCCAGGACGTCTTCACGACGCCGCCTTCGGGAGGCGTGGTCCGGACGTGATCGCCGAAGTACGCGGTGGACGAGCTCCACAACTCCTTGCCCTGGGCAAAGTGTGCGGCCTTGGTGTTGCGGCCGAGGGCGTCATAGCTGTGCCGCGTCTCGACCACCTGATCACCCGGCACGGCCCGGAGCGAACTCCCGGCGGCACCGTCGACGACGACGGGAAGAGTCTCCGCGGCGACATGGCCGGTGTCGTCGTAGCGGGTGTCGGTGACGATCGTCTTCGGCTTCTCCGCGGTCGACGCCGGCGAGACCTCTTGGGACTGGCGTTCACGACCGGTCGAGTCGAGGAAGGACCACGACGTCACGTAGGTCGTCCCGGACTGCAGCTCCTTGGTGGTCACCAACGGAGGCTGCTTGTGGTCCGGGTCGAGCTGGTAGCTGAACACCTTCGCCGCGGGGGCATCCGCGGCCTGACCAGGCAGCCGAACCGTAGCCAGCCGGCCGAGCGGGTCATAGGTCTGGGAGGTGATCTGGTTGTTGGCGTCCTTGACCGTCGACGGCTGCTGACGATCCGGGTCCATCGTCGTGACCTCGGCCTGGCCAAGGGCATTGGTCTCGGTGACGGTGACAGGCCGACCGGTCGCCGGACTGTACGCGGTCTTGTTCGTGTGGCCGTTGGCGTCGGTCTCGGTGAGGCCGCGGCCGTAGGCGTCGAAGGTGGCTGACGTAGTGGTGGTCTTGGTGATGTCGTTCGGGCCGCTGGCGGTGACCGCCGAGACGGTCTTGGTGACGTCACCCTTGCTGACCGGGCCACCGATCGTGGCGGACCCGTCGTAGTACTGATCCTTGGCCGAGATCAGGCTCTTCGGCGCGGCGCAGGTGCCTTCGTAGGTGCGAATCCGATACGGGAACGCGAGCATCCAGTCCTTGATCGTGGCGTCGTCGCGCGCGTAGCTCGTGCGCGTGCAACGGACGTCGTCACCGGCCGTGTCGAGAACCTCGGTCGCCTGGCCATAGTCGTCGTACGTCGTGGTCATCTTCGTGGTGCGGGTGCTGCGCGTGCCGCCGGACTCCGGGATGACAGTCTCCCGCTTGACCGAGTCGCTCTCGACGACCAGGTGCGCGTCGTCGTCCGGATCGGTCTCCCCGGGCTCGACCGGCGTCGTGTGCGCCGAGGTATAGCTGTGCAGCGAACCACCGAGCTCGTACGACGGGTTGCCGTCGGCGTCCAGCGCGAACTGCTGGGTCTCGCGTTCCTTCCCGCGCAACCAGGGCACGTCCTTGACCGAACCGCCGGTCGAGTCGACCACGTCGACGGACTTCTTACCGCCGTTCGCGAGCCGGTCGCCGTCCATCCCCTGGAAGAACAGGTTCCTGGTGAGCTCGACCGGCTTGGTGCCCTGGGACAACTTGGCCACGTCGACCGAGCCGTACCCGCGCCAGTCGCTCCACGTCTTCCGCTCGGTGGGCGTGACGTCGTCATCGTCGTAATGCCAGGACGGCTTGCCGCGGTACCGGTACTCGTTCACCTGCGGCGGTGCACCACCGGCCTGGTCGACCACGGTGACCTTGGTGACCAGATACCGATGCCACCAGCCGAAGCCGGAACTGTTGTCGTTCGACCGCCAGCCAGGGAAGCAGGTCTGAGCGTTGGTATCGGCCTTGCCCTCGGGGAAGTTGTCGATCGTGCAGCCGTCCGGTTGGCCGTAGCCGACCTCGACCCGGCGGCCGAGCTCGTCGGTGACCGTGGTGACCCGCAACTTCTCCAACTTCGGTACGCCGCTCCCCGGCGCCGCGTCGACCCGGTTCGGCGACTCGCGACCGGCGATCACGACCGGGGGCAGCTTCTCCGTACCGGAACCGCCGAGGCCGACTTGCTGGAACTTCTCCAGCCACAACGACGCGCTGGTCCCGTCAGACGGCTTCGGGAACGAGTAGGTGAAGTCCACCCGATCCACATCGACGAAGTCGGTGCCGTCGTTGCGCTGAGACGTCACCGAACGCAGCAGTTGGTTGGTGAAGAAACTCGGCGACTTCTGCTCGTCGCCGGTGCAACTGCCGGTGCAAACCTGATCCATCGGTACGTCGGGATACGACGACGCGTGGTCCTTGTCGAACGCGGGACACGTGCCGGATCCACCGGCTGCCTCGATACACCGCAGTTCGGTGGTGAAGTGCAGTCGCGCGGGCGCCGTCGTACCCTCGTCGCCGGAGCGCTGTGAGTAGACGATGTCGCGGACGTGGCCGCCGCGGATGTACTCGGTCGACTTGCCGGACTCGCCGTTGCGAGCGTACTTGTTCTTCTCGGTCTCGTAGAAGTACGTCGTACTGTTGCCGTGGGCATCGACTACGCCGTCGAGGTTCCAGCGCCAGGCCTGGGTGCACCAGGAGTCCTCGACGCTGCTCTTGTGACAGGGCTCGCCGTCGTCGTCGCCGAAGACGGGAACGGTGAAGACCGAGTTGGTCGCCGTACCGGTGGTCGCCTGCTTGCCGCGGCCGAAGGTGAAGGTCATCCCCTGCGGTGTCTGGACAACCCAGTACTCGCCGTCGTTGTCGCCGTTGTCGGCGTCCTTCTTGCGCTCCACCCGCCAGCCCGGGTCCTGCTTGGCCCGCCAGACGTCTCCGCCGGCGGCCTTGTCCTTGACGAGCTCGGAGGAGGTGCCTTCGAGGGACAGCATCAGCTGGTCACCGGCCCAGCACAAGTCGCCGGTGTCACCGCCGTCGTCGGAGCAACCGTTGTACCGGCGCTCGAGGTACGGCGTGTCGAGGTTCCAGCCGAGGCCCGCCCATGAGGGCTGGGCATTCTCGGACGCGGTCATGCCGTCGACGGACTGGGACGAGTAGGACAGGTCCAGATCCGGTGCCTTGCCGGAGATCGCGGCGACCTTCGGGATCGGGTAACTCCAGTTGAAGTCACCCGATTGCAGGCCGACGGACCACTTGCTCGACGACGACAGCTTGGTCGCTGTGTACGAGCCGGCTTCGCCGTTCGGCGCCGCTGCGACGACGTACACGAGGCCCTGCTGAGCGGCGGGCAGCGTGGCGGTGAGCTTGTGATTGACGAGGTCGATCTTGCTCGGCACCGGCCGGCTGGTTGCGCACGCGGCCGCTGCCGGAGTCTTCAGAGCGCAAGCGGGCTTGGCGATCAGTCGCAGCCGGGACTCGAAGTTGCCGCCGTACGCGTTGGCGAAGCCGGCGACATCGACGGTGACGCCGACCGGCGCGGAACGGCGGCTGCCATCGGCGCGCGTGAGCTTCAACGCGAGGCCGTGACCGCCGAGCTTCTCGGCGACCTTGTGGTCGTAGGTCGCGACGGTCACCTGCTTCGGACCACCGGTGGCCGGTTGCAAGGAAACGGCCCCAGCGCTTCGGGAGCGGCTGGAGCCGGTGAGTTCGACGGTTGTGGTGCCGGTTGCCGGCCAGACGACTTTCGAAGCGGTCGCCTGCGGCCTGGCAGTGCCGGCGGTGGACGGATCGAGCTGGGTCGGCACTTTGCGGTCCGATACGGAGATGACCGAATTCTCGGCGGACACCGGCTTCGGCTTCTTCGAATCGGACGCCGCGGCCGGTGATCCTTGCAGACCGGTGACCGCGACGACGAGTGCTACGAACCCTGCAGTGATGGATTTCGGGCGGGACGAATCCATGCCTCACTCCCCCAGAGAGTTAGCGCCACGTCGTGTTCGGGCGTAACACGACGCGATCAAACCTCTCCGAAGATTCGTCCCGCTGTCAAGATGTTCAGTGTTGTCCGAAAGCTAGGCCTGGTTGGCGAGCAAGGTCCGGACCAGACGCAGGCCGACCGAGAGGTGGGCCAGTTCGGGGCCTTCGGTGTCGACGATTTCTTCGAGCATGGTGGCTGCTCGGGACAGCGCCGTGGCGTTCTGGTCCTGCCAGGCGATGACCCTGGTTTCGGGGTCGGCGCTGGCGTCGGTGGTGGCCAGGACCTGGCGGGTCAGGCGGGCGTGGACGGCGTGCAGGTCGTCGCGGAGGGCGGCCCGGGCCATCGTCTGCCAGCGGTCGGTGCGCGGGAGGCCGATGATGCGCTCGAGGAAGAGACCCAGCTGGAGCCGTTCGTTCAACGCGAAGTGAACTTTGGCGACCTCGAGGATGTCGAGTCCGTCCCGCGATGCCGTCTCGACGATGCCCAGACCCGCGTACGCCGGCGGCAGGATCGCGATGCTGGTCGCGACGTCGACGGGCACGGACTTCTCGACCAGCGCCTCGCGACGCTGCTCGAACAACGCCAGCTCACGCCCACGCAGCAGCTCCGGCAATGCCGTGGTGAGCTTGGCGATGCCGGGACCGAAGGTGTCGATCAGGTCCTGGATGTCCACCGGTGGCCGGCGGTTGCTGACCAGCCAGCGGGTCGCGCGCTCGACGAGCGTGCGGGTCTCCAGCCGCATGTGCGTCTGGGTGGCCGCGTCGACCACGTTGTCCAGCTCGGCATTCGCCGACAACAGGTTCGGCTGCGCGAAGATCCGCGACGCAGCCAGATTCGCCCGTACGACGTCCTCGACCGAACCACCGGTCTCCAGCGAGAGCCGGTGGAAGGCCGTGATGCCCGACGTGTTCACGAACTCGTTCACCACCTGCGTGGTGATGATCTCGCGCCGCAGCTGGTGGGACTGGATCTGCTCGGCGAACCGCTCCTGCATCGCCTTCGGGAAGTACGACGCGAGCTTGTGCTTGAGGAACGCGTCGTCCGGCAGCGAAGTCTTCAGCAGCTCGGCCTCCATCACGATCTTGGTGTAGGCGATCAGCACGGACAGCTCCGGCGAGGTCAGCCCACGCCCGTCGGCCTTGCGGCGCTTGAACTCCGCAATACTCGGCAGGAACTCCAGCTCGCGGTCCAGCAGCTTCTGCTTCTCCAGCCGCCGTACCCAGTCCTGGTGCACGTGCATCAGCGCCGGGGCCTGCGCGGTCGCGTTCGCTAGCGCGATGTTCTGCCGGTAGTTCGACTTCAGCACCAGCCCGCCGACCTCGGCGGTCATCGACGCGATGATGTCGTTGCGCTGCTTCTCGGTCAGATCGCCATCGGCCACCACGGTGTCGAGCAGGATCTTGATGTTGACCTCGTGGTCGGAGGTGTCAACGCCGGCCACGTTGTCGATGAAGTCGGTGTTGATCCGGCCACCGGCCGCGGCGTACTCGATCCGGCCGAGCTGGGTGAAGCCCAGGTTGCCGCCCTCACCGACGGCCTTCGCCCGCAGCTCGGATCCGTTGATCCGGATCGGGTCGTTGGCCTTGTCGCCGACATCGCCGTGCGACTCGGCAGCCGCCTTCACGTAGGTGCCGATCCCGCCGTTCCAGAACAGGTCGACCGGGGCCTTCAGGATCGCGTTCATCAGCTCGGCCGGGGTCAGCCGGGCCGATGACCCCGCGATGCCGAGCGCGTCGCAGATCTCGGCCGAGACCGGGATCGCCTTCTCGGTCCGCGAGTAGACGCCGCCGCCTTCGGAGATCAGCTCCGGGTCGTAGTCGGCCCACGACGAGCGCGGCAGCTCGAACAGCCGGCGCCGCTCCGCGAACGACTTCGCCGCATCCGGCGTCGGGTCCAGGAAGATGTGCCGGTGGTCGAAGGCCGCGACCAGCTGGATGTGCTCCGACAACAGCATCCCGTTGCCGAACACGTCACCGGACATGTCGCCGACACCGACCACGGTGAACGGCTCGTTCTGGCAGTCGTGGCCCATCTCGCGGAAGTGCCGCTTGACCGACTCCCACGCACCACGCGCGGTGATCCCCATCGCCTTGTGGTCGTAACCCACCGAACCACCCGACGCGAACGCGTCACCCAGCCAGAACCCGTACTCCTTCGCCACCCCGTTCGCGATGTCGGAGAAGGTCGCCGTACCCTTGTCGGCGGCAACGACCAGATACGCGTCATCGTGGTCGTACCGGACGACCTGAGCAGGCGGAACGATGCCACCGGCAACAATATTGTCGGTGATGTCCAGCAGTCCGGAGATGAACGTCTTGTACGACGCGATCCCCTCCGCCAGCCACGCGTCGCGATCCACCGCGGGATCCGGCAACTGCTTGGCGTAGAACCCGCCCTTCGCGCCGACCGGCACGATCACCGAGTTCTTCACCATCTGCGCCTTGACCAGACCCAGCACCTCGGTCCGGAAGTCCTCACGCCGGTCCGACCAGCGCAGGCCACCACGCGCAACCGCGCCGAACCGCAGGTGCACACCTTCGACCTGCGGTGAGTACACGAAGATCTCGTACGCCGGCCGCGGCTGCGGCAGCTCGGGAATCGCCTTCGGCTCGAGCTTCAGCGAGATGTAGGTCCGCGGCTGTCCGTCGGCGCCCGGCTGGAAGTAGTTCGTCCGCAGTGTCGCCTTCATGACGGTCAGGTACGACCGCAGGATCCGGTCCTCGTCCAGCGACTGCACGGTGTCCAGTGCCGCGAGGATCTCCTTCTCCAGCAGATCGCACTGCGCGACACGTTCCGGGTCGTCGGCGTCTCCGCGGGTCGGGTCGAAGCTGGCCTCGAACAACTGGACCAGCAGTCCGGCCACGTCCACGTGGGCGAGGAAGGTGTTCTCGATGTAGTCCTGGCTGAACGGCGTACCGCCCTGGCGGATGTACCGCTGGTACGCACGCAGGATCGACACCTGCCGCCAGCTCAGACCACCACGCAGTACAAGTGCGTTGAGCTTGTCGGACTCGGCCCGGCCGTGCCAGACCGCCTGGAAGGTGTCGGAGAAGAGCTGCCGGAGCTCCTCACGCTCCTCGGTCTTGGGCGGCGCCTTGAGCCCGAAGTCGTAGATGTAGACCGTGCCGTCGTCGCGACGGATCTCGTACGGACGTTCGTCGATCACCTCGACGCCCATGTGGGTCAGCAGCGGCAGCACCTGGGACAGCGACAGCGCGGAACCGGTCCGGAACACCTTGAACCGGCGCTCCCCCGCCCACTCCTCGTCGATCGGGCTGTACAGCGACATGGCCAGTCCGTTGTCGGACGGCAGCCCCTCCAGCACCCCGACGTCGTTCACCGCGACGCGGGCGTCGAAGTCCTCTTTGTACGACTCCGGGAACGCGTCGGCGTACCGGCGGGCCAGCTGAGCCACCGCTCCGTCGCCGCCCTGGGCGTGCAGGGCCGCGGTGAAGTCGTCCTCCCAGGCGCGAGTGGCCTCGATGATGCGCTGCTCGAGCAGCTCCTGGTCGTACTCGCCGACCGTCGTGCCGTGCGCCATCCGGACGACGAAGTGGACACGTGCGAGCACGGACTCCGTCACGTACGCCGCGTAGGTGACCGACTCAGCCCCGATGGCGTCCTTGAGGATGCCCTGCATCTTCAAGCGCACCGCGGTCGTGTAACGGTCACGCGGCAGGTACACCAGGCAGGACAGGTACCGGTTGTAGACATCACGCCGTACAAACAGCTTGACCGCGCGGCGCTCCTGCAGGTGCAGCACCGACTGCACAATCGGCAGCAGGTCCTCGACAGGTGCCTGCAGCAGCTCGTCACGCGGGTAGGTCTCGAGTACGTCGAGCAGTCCCTTGCCACTGTGGCTGTTCGGGTCGAAGCCGGTCAGCCGGAACAGCTCGAGCGCCTTGCGCCGCAGCACCGGCACCTGCATGACGCTCTCGGTGTATGCAGTCGACGACAGCAGACCGATGAAGCGGCACTCGCGCACCGGGTCGCCGTTCTCGTCGAACTGCTTGATCCCGACATAGTCCAGGTACGTCGAGCGGTGCACGGTGGACCGCGAGTTCGCCTTGGTCAGGATCATCAGCTTGCGCTCGCGGGCCTTCGCGCTCACCTCGGGCGGCAGCTTGCCGGTGCCCGGCTTCGGGTCCGGCCGCAGGATGCCCAGACCGGTCCCCGGACGGCCACGGAGGATGCCCTGGTCGCCTTCCATGGTGAAGTCGTACTCGCGGTAGCCGAGGAAGGTGAAGTGCTCGTCGGCGAGCCACTCCAGCAGCTCCTTGGCCTCCTCCACCTCGTTCGCGCCGACGGGCAGAGTGGCAGCGTCCAGCGAGGCGGCGATGCTGGTCGCCTTCTCGTGCATCTTCGGCCAGTCCTCGACCGCTTCCCGGACGTCGTGCAGCGCCTGCTGCAGCGCCTCCTCCAGGGCCCGGTGCTGGGCCACGTCGGCGATCCGCTCGATCTCCAGATGCATCCAGCTCTCGCGGACCAGGTCGTGTGCGTCCGAGGCGGCGGTGTCGTCCAGCACTTCCTCGAGGGTGCCAGTGACGTCCCGGCGGACCACGAACTGCGGGTGGATCAGCAGCTGGATCTCGAGGTCGCGGGCGGTGATCACCATCGAGGCGCTGTCGACCAGGAACGGCATGTCGTCGATGACGATCTCGACGACGGTCCGCCCGTTGGCGGTCCAGCCGTGCTCCTCGAGGGTCGGGGTGAAGACGTGCACCTTCGCAGTGCCCTGCGGGCGGGAGACCGCGCTCTTGTAGTGGTGCCGGGCCGCCCCCAGGCAGTCGGCCGGCTGACGCTCGGCGACGTCCTCGGCAGCGACGTACCGGTAGTAGCGCTCGAGGAAGGTCTTCAGCTTGCCGGGATCAGCCGACTTGTCGTGACCGTGTGTCCCGGCCGCCACCGCCTTGGCGAGCACATCCGCCTTCTGGACGTCCAGCTTGCTCTGCATTCCCCACCGTCTCCACGTGACCATTTCGGCGCCGCCGGCACCGGCCGCACGCCTTTGTGCGGTCACTCAGAGATTAGTCCACCTTGGTCACTGGTGTGATGTCGGGACGGCCCTGACGATCAACGTTTAACAGACTTGTCGAGGCGCAGTGCGAGGGCCGGACAGGCCAGGACAGCACGGCGCGCATCCGGCACCTCACCAGCGGTGATTTCGCGGCCTTTCAGGACCGGGAAACCCCACTCGTCGAGCGCTACGTCACCGCCCAGTAGCGTCGCGCACAGGCCGTGCCCGTCGCACCGGGTCCAGTCGATTTCCAGCCTAGCCATGGGTGACCTCCAGTACTCCGAGCACCGGGCGGCCGCAGCCACCGGCTCCGGCGAGGTGTCGTCGTACGTCGTCGTCGAACGCCTCGAGCGCCGAGGCGAGGAACCGGGCAGCACCGTCCGGGTGGGCGCACGCACCCCGGCCCGGGACCAGGCCCAGGTGCCGCTGCGCGTCGTACCAGCCTTCGGCCTCGCCGCGGATCAGACGGTCGAAGTCGTCGACCAGTCCGGCGAGACCGAAGACGCAGGGGCCGCATTGCCCGGCGGACTGGCTCGCCAGCCACTGGGCGACCCGGTGGACCTCACCGAGCGGGCAGGTCTCCGTCCCGAGCGCCACGACGATGCCTACGCCTTGCAGTGTCACCCCAGTCTGCGCGAGCCAGCGGCCGTGGTACCCGCCGAGTAGCACCGGTCCGGCGTCAGCGCCGGTGTACTGGAGCACGGTCTCCAGCGGTACGCCGGTCGGCGTCTCGATCACGCCTGGTCGTCGTACCGCCCCCGCGACGGTCAGCAACTGGGTGCCCGGCTCACTACTCAATCCGGTGCTGCTGTAGCTGCGGGCACCGAGTCGAGCCAGTACGGCGAGCTGGGCGAACGTCTCGACGTTCGACAGGAAGGTGGGGCGGCGGTGGTAGCCCTGCTGAGTGGGCAGCACCTTCCGCCCGGGCGGCACCGCCGGTCCACCTTCGAGAGCACTCAGGACTGCCCTGGCCTCCCCTGCCACGAACCGTCCGGGCGTTTCAGTCACCTCGATCGCCAGTCGGTCGTCGCGTTCGAGGATCGCCTCCCTGACGGACTGCGCGGCTTCGGCGTCGTGGACGGCGATCAGCACGTGCGGCGCGCCGAGTGCATGAGCCAAGCCGGTGGCACCGTCCAGAACCAGATGTGGCGCGAGGGTGAGCAGCAGCCGGTCCTTACGACTGACGGGTTCGCTCTCGGAGCCGTTGACGACCACCGCCTCGATTCCGCGCTCCGGAAGGCCGGCCAGCTTGCGGGCGACTGGGAAAGCAGCACCGCCGCGTCCTTTGAGGCCGACCGCTTCACACAGCTCGGCGTAGGCCGCTCGGGTGAGTTGGGGCTGCGCACCATGGGTCCAGAGATGCGCCTGCCGATCCAGCCGACCACGGTCGAGTCCGGCGAGGAGACGGGCGTCCCCGATCACACTGGTCGCTAGCAGGGTCTTCATCGGGTCCTCACGAGGTTGGGTGCCGAGTAGGTGCTGGCGCGGTACATGCCGGCTCCGGCCACCGCGGCCAGGCAGCCGACGGTGATGGCGAGCATCCACGGCGTACTGCGGTCTGTTCCGGCGAGCAGCGCGTGTCCGATGGACAGAAGCCAGCCGACCGAGGCGGCGATGTGGATCGAGCGCCAGTACTTGCTGAAGGCTTGAGAGTGCGCCAGTCGACCACGTGCTGCTCCAGCGACCGCGGCGAGGACTAGGCCGTACAGGGCAAGCGTTCCGACGGCCATGGCGAACGGGCGGTAGCCGGAGCCGAAGGGCCAGAGCAGAACGGTCGGACTGATCGCCACATTGCTGTCGGCGATCACTGCGAACACATGGGCGCCTAGGAGAACCAGCCCGGTGACAGCCGCCGAGCGGTGCACGTACTGGAGCCAGAAGCGGCGCTCCGGTTTTCTGTTGGCTGAGGTGACCATTCCGAGGGTGGCTGCCAGCGTGAACATGATCATGGCGACCACACCGGCCGCACGGGCGACGTACCAGAGTGTCATCAGGCGGCCTGCGTCGATGCGGGCCAGCCGGCCACTTCGGTGACCTCACCGTCGTTGGCAACCATCCGAGCCGGGTGCCCAGCCAGCGTCAGTCGCCCGACAGCCGCCTCGCCGGTGGCGATGAGCGCCGTACTGAAGGTGTTCGCCCGTACGGCGGTCGGCGCCCAGACGGATGCGGTTCGCCAGGGACCGTCAGCCGGTTGTCCGGTCCGCGGGTCGATGATGTGGTGCCCGTTCTCCCAGCAGCGTGAGGTGCGGGTGGAGGTGGTCAGTCCGCCATGGGCGAGGGTGACGAGTACGCCGGTGTCACCCGCCCGCTCAGCCACGGTGATGACCCACGGTTCGGCCGGCTGTCCGGCTGCGCACAGGTCGCCACCGATCTCGACCAGCACTGCGCAGCCATAGCGCTTGCTGAGCACCAGTGCAGCGCGGTCGGCGGTCCAGGCCTTGGCTGTAGCACCCAGGTCGAGTGCAGCACCTTCTGGTACGCCGAGCAGCGCCAGCTTGCGGTTCAGCTGCACGTGCTGCCAACCAGGGACAGTCGCTGACAGCGGAGCCGGTACGGCGAGGCGACGCCGTACCGTCTCGATGTCCTCGTCGTAGCCGGCAGCGATCACCGCAGCACCGACGGTCGGGTCCACCGCGCCACCACTGATCGACGCTGCCATCAGACTGACGTCGACGAGGTCCACGAGCAGCCGGGAGACGGGGACCATCGCACCGCCGCGCTGGTTGACGATCGACAGCTCGGAGTCCGGTCGGAAGCGGCTGGCGGCCTTGTCGACGCGATCCATCAGTGCCTTCAGCTCACCGCACGCTGCGCCGAGTACGGCGGGGTCGTCGACCGTCAGACGGACAGTGCAGCTCCAGGCGGTCCAGGTCCGGGAGGCGCTCATGATCCGCTGCTCCCGCCCTGCGGAGTGGAGTCGGCGGGGGCGGTGCCCAGACCGTTCGTGGAGCTGTCGCTGGAGGTCGTCGTACCGGGGTCGGTGGAGCTGGTGGCTGGGGTGGCGTGCCGGGCGGAGACGACGGCGACGGACAGGCCGGCCGTGCCGATGCCGAGTACGGCGGTGGCCGCCGCGGCCACGGAGGCCCGCCGCAACCAGCGCCGCCGCCGGTCGGAGAAATCGTCGAACGCTGCTGTGGTGACCATGACCGACAGCCTGGTCGCGCGCGCCTCAGCGGCACTCCAAGAGAACCTCAAGCGAGCATCAAGTTCCGCTGAGAACTACCTGAGCCCGGCTCTCAGGTCAGCAATGCCCCCGAACCTCCGGCGGGCAGTCGGAGGACTCGTGCTTGCGGATCGTGTCGACGACCTCGGCCGACGCCTCGCCCAGCGCGGTCAGCCGCTCCGGACCGAACACGTCCACGAAGAACTTCCGGATCCGGGCCGCGTGCTCCGGAGCACAGGCTTCGATCGCCGCCCGGCCCTCGTCGGTGATCGCGACCTCCGGATACCGCGCGTCGCACGACTCCCGCCGTACCAGCCCGCGCTTCTCCATCCGGGTCAGGTGGTGGGACATCCGGCTCTTCTCCCACTGCGTCGCCTGCCCGAGTTCGAACGCGCGCATCCGACCGGTCTCCGCCTCGGACAGGTTCACCAGGATCTCGAAGTCGGACCCGGACAGGCCGAACTCGCGCTGGAGGTGCCGCTCCATGTGCGTCTCGAGCGTTTTGCGCATCAACAGATAGCTGCGCCATGCCTTCTGCTCGTCGTCGTCGAGCCACGGTCCCTTACCCACATCCACCATCCTACCCGACTCGGTTGACACATCAACCTAGTGAGCTAGTATGAATTTGGAGTTGACACATCAACCTGATCTTGAAGGAGCTAGGGATATGACCGAGCGCAAGCTGATCGCCGTCGTCGGAGCCACCGGCAGCCAGGGCGGCGGACTGGTCCGCGCCATCCTCGACGACGCCTCCGGGGCATACGCCGTGCGCGCACTGACCCGGAGCGCGCAGTCGCCATCGGCGCAGGCGCTCGCCGCCCAGGGCGCCGAAGTGGTCGAGGCCGACCTCGACGACGAGGCAAGCCTGCAGAAGGCGTTCGACGGCGTGTACGGCGCCTTCGTCGTGACGAACTACTGGGTCCAGCGCACCCCCGCAGAAGAGGCCGCCCGCACCCGCGCCGAGATGGAGCTCGACCAGGCCGGCAACGCCGCCCGCGCCGCCAAGGCCGCCGGCGTCAAGCACCTCGTCTGGTCGACACTCGAGGACACCCGCGAATTCTTCGGCGACCGCGACGACGTCCCCAGCCTGGACGACGGCCGCTACAAGGTCCCCCACTTCGACGCCAAGGGCGAGGCCGACGAGGTCTTCCGAAGTGCGGGCGTCCCCACCACCTACCTCCGCACAACCTTCTACTTCGACGCCTTCCTGCAGGGCATGGAGCCCAAGCGCAACGCCGACGGCCAGATCACCATCGCCTTCCCGATGTCCGACAAGCCCCTCTCCGGCGTAGCCTCCGACGACATCGGCCGCACCGCCCTGGAAATCCTCAAGCGCCCCGACCTCATCGGCGAAACCATCAGCATCGCCGGCGACCACCTGACCGGCCACCAGTACGCCGACCACCTGGCCGCCGTACTAGGCGAGCCCGTCACCTACCAAGCCCCCACCTGGGACGAGTTCCGCACCTACGGCTTCCCCATGGCAGTAGAAATGGCCAACATGTTCCAGTACTACGCAGAGAACCACGAGGAGTTCACCGGCAGTCGGAACCTGGACGCCGTACGGGAACTGAACCCCCACCTGCAGTCCTTCGAAACCTGGCTTGACCTGCACAAACACGAACTGAAGGCCGTCGTGAACTGACTTCGCCGACCGGTCCGGCTCGGTCGTCTAGAGCCGCCCGATCACTCAGCTTTCCCCGTCGATGACCGTCGCTTGCCGCTCTCCCACGGAACAGTGACGGAACAGGAACGGAGCAGATCCGCGCAACCGACGACGCTCAGACCGGCACCCTTGGCTCCACCTATATTGGCCGCTCGGTGGATGGAAGGGACGGTCGCGCTCCTAGGGCGGAATAGCTCGGGACCACCACGAACCCGACGGCACCCCTGCAGACTGAGGCGCGCCGCAGCGTCGTCAGCGCGATCGGTCGCGCACGCGACACGCCTCAGGTCGAACATGCTCTCCGTAATTTATCACTGTCAATTCAACGGGAGTTGCATCTAGTGCAAGGACTCCCGGCTGGGCGCGACGTCCCGCAGCGGGCTCGCAGCATCGCCTGCGGCAGAAGAAAGGATCGGGGGCTGCTGGCCGAGAGTTGGGTTATCCACAGGGGTCGATCTGTAGGGTGCTCGGCATGTTCAGGCACCGGGTGGTTCAGGACGTGGTGGTGGCTAACCTCATGGAGAGGTTCTTCCTGGCCAACAAAGGGCTGGTTCAGGCCGGGTGGGGCGTCGACGAGGTTGCCGTGCGGTACGGGGAGTTCCTCTGGAATGGTGAGTCCAAGAGTTTGGTGCAGGAGAAGGTGCTCTCCAGATCGCGTTTCTACGTCGGCCTATCGACCGGCGAGGACTTCAGTGAACTCACCAAGCGGGCGGCGTTGATCTCCGACACCTTGCTGCTGTCGCATGACTGGGCCGGTGATTTTCGCGAGCTCGGTGTTCCGCAGCGTCTCAGAGGCGGAACGCTGCAGCGGCGACAGGAGAATCCGATGGGCGGCCTGATGGGTGTCGTCGGGGACATGCTGGACGGCCACGACATCGAGCAGCGGAGGCACCAGACCGCGACGTACGGCATGCACTGCCCGGACATGACCGCGCTCGGGCAGTGGATTCTGGATGCTGAGCCGCTGCTCAAGGCGGGGCTGGCCTGGTATCTGCCGAGTTACTCGACCGGCAAGCTCGCGACGGTCGACGGGAAGAGGCTGATCAGTGGTCCGTCCGAGCAGGTCAAGGCGATCGACTACCTGGTCAGGGACGGCCGCGCGGTGGACGCGTCCGGCGCGGAACCGATCAAGAGCCGGCTCATTCGTCCAGTGCTGCAAACCGAATTGCCCTTTCTTACCGGGGTAGGGCTGCGGGACTTCAGCAAGATCACGGTCAACGAGTTCGCGGCGTACTCGGCCTTTCGTGACTTCCTCCGGATCAGCCTGCTGGAGTTGGACGAATCGCTGAATGCGACGCAGTCGGAGCGCGAGCTGGTCAGGCTCGGGTTGGCGATCAACGACCAGGTGCGAGCCGCAAGAGCCGAGATGATGAGAGTGCGAAGGAAACGCGCCGTAGCTGCCAGCGGTGCCACGATCGGATCGGTCGCTGCGATTCTGGTCGCCGTCTACGGACCCGCCCTGGAAGCTGCGATCGCTGCCCTCGGCGTGAGTGGTGGAGTCTGGGGCGTCATCAACGCGGCGACCGAGTACAGTCCCCGCGCCCTCCGTGAAAACAAGTGGTACTACGTGTGGGCGCTGGCGGAGAAGGGTCGATCTCTGTAGGAGCCAGGCGGCCCGTCCTGGACCATCACCAGTGCCTCCGGCGCGCGCCTTCTGCCGCTCCGCAGTCGAGCTGCTGGTCGGCCCCGACCACCATCGCCACCGGCAGCCGGCGTCACCAATAACTCCCGGTACTCCAGCAACCGTCGTTACCAGTCGCTATCCAGGCCGTCTCGGCCGGTTGCCGCTAACCGTCACGACCAGCCGGTGACCGCTCCGCGGCCGCCGCGCCGGGTAGGTCAGGGTTTGTTGGCTACGCGGAACACCGGCCATCCGATCTCGGTGCGCCAGGCGGCGCTGTCGTCGGTGTCTCGCGGGCCGACCAGGTAGCGCTCCCGCACCGGTCCGGCAACTGTTAGCGCGTTGCTTACCACCCAGGAGCCGAGTTCGCCGTAGGTCACGTCGATGCCTTCGTGTTCACCTATGTGGGTAGTGACGACGAGTTCGGCGGCAGGCAGGGTGACGGGGTGGACGCGCCCGCGGGTGGGGGGC
>NZ_SMKA01000013.1 GCF_004348455.1 Kribbella albertanoniae | reverse complement strand
GGGCACGGGGATTGTGGGGCAGTAGTGAGGCGCCACAGACGCAACGCCGGGGTGGACACAGCAGCTAGGTGTTCACCCCGGCGTCGCCAAAAGCCTTGTCAGGCAAGGAGTTCTCAGCGCACGCCGCTGGCAACCAACTGGCGAACCGACTCGTCCAGCCCGGCTGGCAGTTCATCCAGACCGAACCACGCCAGGTCCTGCGACTCCTCGCTGACCACATACGCCGTACCAGCAGCCGCCGTCACCAGGAACTGAACGTCCAGGTGATAAGCCCCTGCGCAACCACCTGCCAGAATCTCGTGCCGCGAAAGCCGCACCGGCAGCGGATCAATGGAGAGCCCGGTCAGCCCCGACTCCTCCGTAGCCTCCCGAAGCGCAGCTCCCGTCAACGTGCGGTCGCCGGGCTCGCAATGCCCACCCAGCTGCAGCCAGAGACCGACGGTGCGGTGCAGCGTCAGCAGCACCCGCTCACCAGACCCATCGACGACCAGCGCACTGGCCGTCACATGCTCAGGCCGGCACTCTCGCCACATCCCGTCCGCATGCCCCGCCAGATGCCGTAAGTAGTGCAGCCGCAGCCCCTCCTGCTCCCCATCCGGCGCATCCCACTCCGTCAGAACCCCAACCGCATCGTCGAGAAGCACCTACTTGGTCTCGGGGTTCTCGTCGGTCGGGTTGTCGAGGAAGTTGGTGATGTCGAGGTCGGAGAGTTCGCCGGTGTGCTGGGCGAAGCCGATGGGGTCGTCGAGGTCGGAGGTGCTGGGGAGGAGGTCGGGGTGGGACCAGAGGTTGTCGCGGCCGTCGATACCTCTTGCGTCGCGGACGGCGGCCCAGAGGTTGGCAGCGTCGCGGAGGCGGCGGGGACGTAGTTGCAGACCGACCAGGGTGGCGAACGTCTGCTCGGCAGGTCCACCGGCCGCGCGGCGACGCCGTACTGTCTCGGCGAGTTGGATGGCGGCCGGCATCCTGTCCTTGGTTGCCTGCCGTACGACGTCGTCCACCCAGCCCTCGACGAGCGCGAGCGCGGTCTCCAGACGGGCGAGTGCTGCCTTCTGCTGCTCGGAGTCCTCGGGCTCGAACAGGCCGCCCGCGAGCGCCTCCTGCATGGCCTCCGGGTTCTGCGGGTCGATGTCGGCCATCGCGCGCTCGATCTTGCCGCGGTCGACCTCGATGCCGGCTGCGTAGTCGGCGACCGCGGCGAACAAGTGCTGCCGCAGCCACGGCACACCGGCGAACAACCGCTGGTGCGCAACCTCACGCAACGCGAGGTACAGCCGGACGTCCTCGTCCGCCAGCTCCAGCCCCTCGGCGAACTTCACGATGTTGTCCGGTAGCAGAACGGCCTGACCCGTCGGGCCGAGCGGCAGCCCGATGTCCGACGAGCTCACCACTTCACCGGCGAGCTCGCCGAGGGCCTGCCCGACCTGAGCGCCGAAGATCGAACCACCCAGCTGACGCAGCATCCCTGCCATCGGCCCCGCGAGCTGCTGAGCCTCGGCAGGCAGTGCACCGCCCATGGCACCGGCGACGTGCTCGGCGACCGGGTCGACGACCGTCTGCCACACGGGCAGGGTGTTCTCGACCCACTCGGCGCGGCTCCAGGCCGCGGACGTCGTGGAGACCTCGGGGAGCGTGGTTGCCTCGTCCAGCCAGTGCTCGGCCAGCCGGACGGCGTCGGCGACCCGGTCCGAGTCGGTCGGGGTGATCGACCGGTCACCGGCGGCTGACACGGTCTTGCGGGCGATGTCCTTGGCCAGGTCCCAGTTCACCGGCCTGCCGTCGGTCGAGCCGCTCAGCAGCTGCTGGACCTGCGCGAAGATCGCGTTCAGGTCCGGCGTGCCACCCGCGCCGGCCGCACCGGAGAACTGCTGGAACATGGCCTCGAACGGAGTTCCCTTGAACGGGTTGTCCGGTTCGTCGCTCATCGGAGTGGCCTTCCTGTGCGGGTACGGCGTACAACTCCAACGTACTGGTTCCCCCGGTCGGTTCCGCCCCCGGCGAACGGGGGCGTGGTGTTCTGAGCTGGAGTACCGAGGGAGAATAGGGACATGAGCGACGCGATCAGGCTGCTGGACATCCGTGCGGATGCGCTGTCCAGCGACGAGGTGCTGGCCGCTGTGTCCGACCCCACCGCGGGCGGGACCGCTCTTTTCATCGGGACCGTACGCAATCACGACCAGTCGAAGCCGGTGGATCGGCTCAGCTACGAGGCCCATCCGGACGCGCTGAAGCAGCTGCAGCTGGTGGCCGAGCGGATCTGCGCGGACCCGGCGGTGACGGCGCTGGCGGCCGTTCATCGGATCGGTGACCTGAAGATCGGGGACGCCGCGGTGATCGTCGCGGTCGCCGCCTCGCACCGGGAGGTCGCGTTCGCCGCCTGCCGGCGGCTGATCGACGATCTCAAGTCCGAGGTTCCGATTTGGAAACACCAGCACTTCGCCGACGGTGCCAGCGAGTGGGTCGGCGCACACTGACCCGTACGCTGGGCGCATGAAGGTGGCCGGATGAAGGTTTTGGCGTGGCTGGCGTTCCCGCTGGCCGCCACAGTCCTGGCCATGTGCTGGGCAGCGTGGCGCGGTCGCAACCGTGGTCCGCGCCGGTCCGCCGGTGCCTTCGACTCGGTCGAGGAGTTCCGTCGCTTCAGTGACGCCCTGGCCGCTCCCGGCCCGCAGGCGACTCCGCGCCGCCGCGCCTTCAGGCCTCGGCGTGCTTCGCGCAACGCTTCGGACACGACGGGCACAGTTCCCGCGGCCCGGTCGTTGAGCCCGGTAGACGGCCAGACCGGCAAGAAGCTCGGTTCGGCCGAGACGTTGGATTCCACCAAGACCGCAGGGCAGGGTTCGTGACACGTCGTACCGCAACGCTGGTCACTTCGATCGTCGTGCTCGTCCTCTCGCTCGGGCTGCTCACCGCGTTCCCGGTGCCGTTCGTCTCGTTCAGCCCCGGACCGGTCAAGGACACCCTCGGGATGTCGAAGAACAAGCCGGTCATCGAGATCACCGGCTACGACACCTTCCCGACCACCGGCCAGCTCGACCTGACCACGGTCTCGGTCACCTCGCCGGACCGCGAGCTGACCCTGCCGCAAGCGATGCGGAACTGGCTCGACCCGCACCACGACCTGTTCCCGCGCGACATCATCTACCCGCCCGACCAGAGCGCCGACGAGGTCGAGGAGCAGAACACCGCCGAGATGACCGGCTCGCAGGACAGCGCGGTCGCAGCGGCGCTGCAGGCCGCGAAGGTCCCCTTCCACACGAAGGTCGCGACGGTGGCGAAGGGCTCTCCCGCCGACGGCAAGCTGAAGCCCGGTGACATCGTCCTGCAGGTCGACGGTCAGCCGATGACCCAGATCCCGCAGGTCGGTGACGCGGTCCGCAAGCACAAGGTCGGCGAGACGGTGACCTTCCTGATCCGCCGGGACAAGAAGGAACAGACCGTCGAGCTGAAGACGGCGGCTACTCCGGGCGAAGAGAGCCGGCCGATGGTCGGCATCACGATCGGGGTCGACTCCCAGGTCAAGGTGACGGTCAACCTCGGGCAGGACATCGGCGGCCCGAGCGCCGGGACGGCCTTCGCCCTGGCCATCTACGACAAGCTGACCCCCGGTCCGCTGCTGGCCGGTAAGCACGTCGCCGGCACCGGCACGATCGACGCACTCGGCCAGGTCGGTGCGATCGGCGGCATCCAGCAGAAGATCGCCGGTGCCAAGGACGACGGCGCCACGGTGTTCCTGGTGCCGGCCGCGAACTGTGCCGCCGCGCTGCATGCCGGAGTGAACGGCATCCAGCTGGTGAAGATGAGCACCCTGGACGACGCGATCGCCGGACTGAAAGCGATCAGCAGCGGGAAGGGTGACGTTCCCGGATGTACGCCCTGAGTCATCGAGAAGAATCTGTCGGCCGAAGGAGAGATCTGGCGGTATGGAATCCGTAGGCATCCTGCCTCCTGACGCGCTCAGCCGAGCGGTGGTCGAGATCGAGAAGCACGTCAGCAGCGCGGGCTGGGACCAGCCCGCGCAGTTGTTCGCGCTGGTCCCGACCGAGGATCTGCTGCGGGCCGAGCCCCAGCTGGCCGCCGAGCTCGGGGCCGACGACCTGTCCCAGCCGCTCACTCCGGTGGCCCAGGGCGAGCTGCCCGGTGTGCTCGAGGACGAGCACCTGGCCGACGCGCTGGCCCGGATCGAGTGGCCCGACGGCGTCAGCGGTTGCGCCCTCGCCATCGAGCGGATCGTGCTCCCCGCCGCGGCCGAGGCGGGCCTGTCCGCCGCCGAGACCGACGAAGAGCTCGCCCGGATGGCCGGCAGTGATCCACGCCGCCACGAGGTCCGGATGGTCGCGGCCGTCCTGCGCGAAGGCGACCGCTTCGGCGCGGTCCGGCTGCGCTCCCACGACGAGGACAGCGCCGTACTCACCGGCACCGACTTGGTCCCCACGCTGTGCGAAGTACTGTCATTGACATTCGAACCCTCGACCGGCGATCTGCCGGGTGCGGGTCCTGGGGTCGACGGCAGCAGTGACGACGAGGAGAACCGACCATGAGTGACGGCGTCTACGACATGCCGGACGAGCCGCGGCGGGCGGGACGAAATCCCGGGCGACGCCCGCGGGCGTTGCTGCCGACGATCGCGACCCTGATCGTGCTGCTGATCCTGTTCAGCGTCTTCACCGACGTCTGGACCCAGCGCCTGTGGTACCGCTCGGTCGATCTCGGCTCGGTGTTCAGCACCGTCCTGGGCACCCGGGTGCTGCTGTTCATCGCGGTCGGTCTGCTGATGGCCGTCGCGGTCGTGGCGAACATCGTGGTGGCCTTCCGGACCCGGCCGCGGGTGGCGCTCGCACCGTCGCCGAGCCCGGGCTTCGAGCGGTACGGCGACCTGCTCCAGCAGCGCGGCAAGATCGCGATCGGCGTGGTCGCCGTACTGATGCTGACCTTCGGTGGCTCGGCCGCCTCGGGCGAGTGGAAGGTCTTCCTCGCCTGGCGGAACCGGACACCGTTCGGTGTCACCGACCAGCACTTCAACAAGGACATCTCGTTCTTCGTCTTCGACTACCCGTGGCTGCGCGTGCTGCTCGGCTTCGGCTACTCGATCGTGCTGCTGTCGCTGGTCGCCGCCATCATCACCCACTACCTGTACGGCGGCTTCCGCCCGTCGGCCAAGGGGCAGAAGGCCTCGGGGGCGGCGCAGGTGCAGTTCTCGGTGTTGCTGGGTCTGCTCGTCCTGCTGAAGGCCTTCAGCTACTGGCTCGACCGCTACGGCCTGACCACCGACAAGGCGCGGCTGTTCACCGGTATCTCCTACACCGGTGACAACGCCGTCCTGCCCAGCAAGGAGATCCTGGCCGTCATCGCGGTGCTGTGCGCCGGATTGTTCTTCGCGAACGTGGTCCGGAAAACCTGGCTGCTGCCCGGCGTCGGCACGGTCGTGCTGATCCTGTCGGCGATCCTCCTCGGTGCGCTCTGGCCGGCCGCGCTCCAGCAGTTGCGTGTCCGCCCGAGCGAGCCGGTGAAGGAAGCGCCGTACATCGACAAGAACATCGCGGCGACGCGGCAGGCCTACGGTCTGCAGGGCGCCGAGGTCATCGACTACAAGGCGAAGACCACGGCCACGCCCTCGGAGTTGGCCGCAGACGCCGAGGTGCTGCCAGGAATCCGGCTGATCGACCCCAGCGTCGTCGGCCCGACCTTCGAGCAGTTGCAGCAGGTCCGAGGCTTCTACTCGTTCCCGACCGACCTCGACGTCGACCGCTACAAGATCGGCAACAAGACCGCCGACACCGTCATCGCCGTCCGCGAGGTGCAGATCGACAAACTGCCGGCCGGTCAGCGCAACTGGAACAACGACCACACCGTCTACACCCACGGCTACGGCGTGGTCGCCGCGAACGGCAACCAGCGCGCCCCCGACGGCACGCCGGTCTGGACGGAGAGGGACCTGCCGCCGACCGGACAGCTCGGTGACTACGAACCTCGCATCTACTTCGGCGAGAAGTCGCCGGACTACTCGATCGTCGGTGGCCCGAAGGGCGGCCAGGCCGTCGAGCTGGACACGCCGGAGGGTACGACCGGTGGTAGCCCGACGCTGAACACCTATGACGGCAAGGGCGGGGTCGGGATCGGCAGCTTCGGGAACCGGTTGCTCTACGCCACCAAGTTCCGCGACGCGAACTTGCTGCTGTCCAGCCGGGTGAACCCGGACTCGAAGATCCTCTACGACCGCAGCCCGCGCGAGCGGGTCGAGAAGGCCGCGCCGTGGCTGACGCCGGACGGTGACCCGTACCCGGCGGTCGTCGACGGGCAGGTCGTCTGGATCGTCGACGGCTACACCACCTCCGCGAACTACCCGTACGCCCAGAAGGTCGCCCTGGACGACAGCACCCGGGACACCACCACGGGCCGCGGCACGATCGCGCAGCAGCCGAGCGAGGAGATCAACTACATCCGCAACTCGGTCAAGGCGGTCGTGAACGCCTACGACGGCTCGGTCGAGCTGTACGCGTGGGACGAGAACGACCCGGTGCTGAAGACCTGGATGAAGGCCTTCCCGGACACTGTCAAGCCGCGCTCCGACATCTCGCCGGACCTGATGTCGCACCTGCGCTACCCGGAGGACATGTTCAAGGTCCAGCGCGATCTGCTGGCCAAGTACCACGTGACGGACTCGACCACCTGGTACCAGAACAGCGACCTGTGGCGGGTGCCGGCCGACCCGACCGCGACCGTGACGGCGAACACTGACTCGTCGGTGCAAAACAATCAGCCTCCGTTCTATCTCTCGTTGCGGATGCCCGGTCAGGCGGATCCCAAGTTCTCGCTGACCTCGGTGTACGTTCCGAACGCGGAGCGGGAGAACCTCACCGCGTTCATGGCGGTCGATGCCGAGGCGACCTCGAAGGACTACGGCAAGTTCCGGATCCTCCGATTGCCTGGCAACGTGCAGATCCCCGGTCCTGGACAGGTCTTCACCAAGTTCCAGACCGACGACCTGATCAGATCGGCGCTGCTGCCGATCAACCAGCCGTCCAGTGGTACGAAGGCACAGTTCGGCAACCTGCTCACCCTTCCGCTGGGTGGTGGTCTGCTCTACGTGCAGCCCGTCTACTCGGTCCGGACCGGTGGAGCCGGTAGCTATCCGGTGCTGCGCTACGTCCTGGTCTCCTTCGGTGATCGGGTCGCTTTCGGATCGACGTTGCAGGAGGCGCTGACCAAGGTCTTCAACACCAGCGTCGACACCGGCGAGGACCCGAAGCCGCCGACGAACCAGCCACCTGCGAACCAGACGATCAAACAGGCACTAGCCGAGGCGCAGGCGGCCTACACCGCCGCACAGGCCGCCTTGAAGGAAGGTGACCTGGCCGGCTACGCGCGGGAGATCGACAAGATGAAGGCCGCAGTCGACCGCGCCGCCACCGCAGGCGCCGCGACTCCGACCCCGACACCCTCGGGGGCGCCTACACCTACCAACCCGCCGAGCTCACCTACCGGCTGACCTCGGCGGCCGACAGCAGTTCGCGAGGGGCGGTGACACCGGCAACAGCCGGTGCCACCGCCCTTCTCGTTGCCTGGTGCCAGGCAGTTCGTGGCCCCCGTAGACGAACCCGTCGTGCTTGAACCTGATCCGGCGCGGCCGAACCGCGTACACCTACTGGGGACCCGGGACACGTCACCAGATGGCCGAGGTCCCCAGTGGGTGACCGCAGTACACCCGGCGCACCCGCACGCGAGCCGGCCCGGCGGTGATCCTGTATCGGACGCTCACCTGTTGTGGGCGGCAGACGTGGCTCAGTCAACGCCTACTGAGCATCAGCGAGCGGCTGGCGCCGGGTCAGGTTTCCGGGTGGAAGCCGGTGGCGGTGCTGATCAGGTCGTCCTCGGTGAACCGGGTTCGGTCGAGCGATACCTCTGCGGCCAGCCCGGGGGAGATGAAGTAGAACACCTCGTCGTCGTCCGCGAGACCGTCGTACGGACCGATCTTGACCGGGCGCAACTGCCAGGCACCGGGATCCTTCTCCTCGTACTCGACGAGGAAGGTCTTGACTGCCTCGAGGTCGCTGAGCTTGGCGCCGCGCAGGGTCTTGACGGTCAGGTCGACCTTGAACGCGCCCTCCGGATCCGGCCCGGTCTCCCAGACCCGGCTGTGGAAGACGACGTCCTCCCACTCGTACTCGAAGTCGCTCGGCGTCCCGATGCCGCCGGGGAGATGCTCGATCACGAAGCCGTCCACGGTGCGTGCCCTTTGCTCGATCGACGGGGAGGATGCCGCGTACGGCGCCGAGGATCCGGCGGCTGCCGCGGTGGCAGCCGTCCAGACGCCCAAGGAGGACAGGACGACCGCACTTGTCCTCACGATACGGCTCAGGCGTGGCACGAATCGGGAACGACGGGATGATCGCAACATGGCTGCCTCCAGGGGTTACCTCGGCGCCGCACTCCTTCGCGTGGCGCCTCTTGCCCAAGAAGATGCAGCGATCGTCGCCCTCCCGGATCGCCGATTCCCGAATCTGTGGACAACTTGCCGGATCAGTGCCCGATCAAGCGATGCAGACGATGGAAGGTCTGCCGGAAGCCCAGCGCCGGCCAGGCACGCGACGACAACAGGTTCGTCACCCGCCAGTCGGTGACGACGGAGTCGTAGCCCATCTCGGCCGACCAGTTCAGCACCGCTTCACCCAGCGCCCGCCCGGCGCCGAGGCCACGCGCCTCGGGCAGCACCGCGGCGAATCCCAGGAAGCCCGCGTTGTCCGGCTGCGACAACCCGCTGTGTGTCGAGCCCTTCTCGATCGACGAACCGATGGACGAACCGATCACCCGACCGTTGCTCTCGGCCACAAAAGTCACGTGCTCCGGATCATCGAAGTCCTCTTCCCATTCATCCAATGCCTCCTGCAACGTCGGCAGCATGCCTGCGGAGAAGACCGGCGACAACCCCTGGTGCTGAGGCAATGTGAGATCCAGCTGCGCGAGGATCGGAATGTCGTCCCGAACGGCGGTCCGGACGGTCAGCCCCGCGGGGACCGGGATCGGTGTCTCGGGAACAGGCCGGATCGCGTGTGCGTGCTGCGAACCGAAGGCCAGCCGGAACCATGCGTCCAGAAGCGCGGCGTCATCCGGGACCAGCGTGTAATGCGCGATCCGTCCGCCGTCGACCCACGTGCTCGCGGCCGCGCCGTACAGGTCTCTGATGTGCTCTGCCTCACGTACTGCATGCCCGGCGGCTTCCACCCAGATGTTGGGTCCCCACACCGGCGACTTCTTCGGTGCCCCGAGCAAGTACCCGGTCACCTCGTCGCCGTCCCGCAGTACGGTGCCGGAGGCATCCTCGGACTCCCAGGCGGCGGTCACCTCAGCCAGCGCACGCTGTTGGTCCTCGTAGGCAGCCGGCAACAGGGGATGCCGCAGGCGATGCTGCCGGTGCCGCTCCGCCAGCAGAGCTGCCGCCGCAGGCAGATCCGTTGCTTCGAACGGCCGGATGTCGAGTCGAGACATACCCGCGACGGTACGCCGCGCCGCTTCCCGCGGGACACGGATTTTCGGGCAGCCCATTAACTGATTTGGTTGCCCGGCCTCGATCCACTAATCTAAACCCAGCGGCGCGGGGTGGAGCAGCTCGGTAGCTCGCTGGGCTCATAACCCAGAGGTCGCAGGTTCAAATCCTGCCCCCGCTACTACAGAAGGCCCTCTGATCAGGCGATATGCCGGTCGGAGGGCCTTCGTCATTGGCGCTGGATCAGGTTCTCCTGGCCAGCGGATTCCAGGTACTTCGGAAGCCTCGTAGCGCAAGTCACGATCGGCTCGCCCGCACCCTCTTTCACCCGATTTTCCATCTGGCGCGGGCGCCCGGCCGGGTGCATGGTGGGTTCAGGGGGCCACCGCGATGACGCCGGGGGCACCATCGCGACCTCGCCAGACTCCGCCGTGCTGTGCGGCCGGATGCTCGTCGTCTGAAGGGGAGAGTGATGAAGCGACTCATGGGGGGATGGATCGTCGTCCTCGTTGCGTGCCTGATCACGGCCACGGTCACCACTGGTGCGGCCGGGGCCCAGGGGGAGAGTCCGGGCGCAGCGCCCGCAGGCAGCGGCAAGGCAGGCGCCAGCGACGTCTACCTGGTGCTGCTCGGTGAGGCACCCGCAGGCGCATACGCAGGCGGGATCGCCGGCTACCCGGCGACGAAGCCGGCGGCCGGAAAGCGGTTCAACAAGAAGGACGCGAAGGTCCAGCGGTACGTCAACTACCTGCGCTCCCGGCACGCCCAGGTGGCGAACAGCGTCGGCGCGACGCGGGAGTACGACTACGAGTACTCGCTGAACGCCTTCGCGGCGACGCTCACCAAGGCACAGCTGGCGAAGCTGAGCACGACGCCCGGCGTCGTCTCGATCCAGCGGGACAAGCTGGCGCAGGTCAAAACCGACAACACGCCGGCCTTTCTCGGACTGAACGCCGCCGGCGGTCTCTGGAGCCAGCTCGGCGGGCAGGGCAGCGCCGGGGAGGACGTGATCATCGGTGTGGTGGACACCGGTATCTGGCCGGAGCACCCGAGCTTCGCCGCCGCCGGCTACGGCCCCGTGCCGGCCGGCTGGAACGGGGTGTGCCAGTCCGGCCAGCTGTGGAGCCAGCAGCAGTGCAGCAACAAGCTGATCGGCGCCCGCTACTTCCACAAGGGCTTCGGCCACTTCGGCGGAGGGCTGAAGGACGACTACATCTCGGCGCGCGACCACGACGGCCACGGTACGCACACCACGTCAACCGCCGGCGGCAACGCTAACGTCAACGCGTCGATCTTCGGACGCAGCTTCGGCACGGTCAGCGGGATGGCGCCGCGCGCCCGGGTCGCGGCGTACAAGGCCTGCTGGCCGGGCGGCTGCGCGGTCAGCGACCTCGTCGGCGCGATCGACTCGGCGGTCGGCGACGGTGTCGACGTCATCAACTATTCGATCGGCGACGACGATCCGGACTTCCTTGACGCCGATGACGTCGCCTTCCTGTTCGCCCGGCAGGCCGGTGTCTTCGTCGCGGCCTCGGCAGGCAACTCCGGACCTGGTCCCAGCACGGTCGACCACGGCGGTCCGTGGCTGACGACGGTCGGTGCGAGCACCCAGAACCGCTCGCTCGTCGGTACGGCGACGCTCGGCAACGGCGCGGCCTTCCAAGGTGCCTCCGTCACGCCGGGGCTCGCGGCGACGCCGCTGGTCGACGGTGCGGCGGCGGGCAGCGAGGGCTGCCTGTCCGGCCTCGCCCCGGCGGCTGTGACGGGCAAGATCGTGCTGTGCAAGGGGAGCTTCTCCCGAGCGGCACGGAGCCTGGGGGTCAAGAACGCGGGTGGCGTCGGGATGATCCTCTACACGGTGGACCAGAGCGACGCGCTGCTGAGTGACAACCACTATGTGCCGACCGTCCACATCCGCAACTCCGACGGCCTCGCGATCAAGACGTACATCGCGGCGACCAGTGCTCCGACGGCATCGCTGTCGGGTGGCGCGAAGGCTTTCGGTGGCGGCAACACCATGGCGGCGTTCTCGTCCCGCGGACCGCTGGTCGACAGCGCGCGGAGCACGGGTGACCTGCTGAAGCCGGACGTCACCGCGCCCGGCGTCCAGATCCTGGCCGGCAACACCCCGACCGCGTTCGTCGGGGCGCCCGGCCAGCTGTTCCAGGCGATCGCCGGTACGTCGATGTCCAGCCCGCACGTCGCCGGCATCGGCGCGCTGCTGCGGGATCGGCATCCCGGCTGGACGCCCGACATGATGCAGTCGGCGCTCATGACGAGTGCCCGGCAGGACGTGTGGAAGGAGGACGGCAGTACGCCTGCCGACCCGTTCGACTTCGGTGCGGGTCACATCGTGCCCAACAGCGCGGCGGATCCCGGTCTCGTCTACCCAGCCGGTTTCGACGACTACCGGGCGTTCCTGCGAAGCCAGGGGTTGTGCACTCTCTGCTTCGGCACCACCCCGGCGCCGGTCATCGCTCCGACCGACTTCAACGCTGCGACGATCACGGTCCGCTCGCTCGCGGGCGTCCGGACGGTGACACGTACGGTGCGCAACGTCGGCCCGGCCGGGACCTACGCGGTCTCCGTCGCCGCACCGCCAGGGGTTGACGTCGTGGTCACCCCGAGCGTGCTGACCCTCGGCACCGGCGCCACGGCCTCGTACCAGGTCACGTTCACGTCGACCCCGGCTGCGGATTTCGACGAGTACAGCTTCGGGGCGCTGACCTGGTCGGACAGCGCCGGCCACAGCGTGCGAAGCCCGGTGGTGGTCCGCCCGGTCAGCATCGCCGCGCCGGCCTCCGCGGCGGGCACAGGGGCAACCGGATCGCTCCAGTACGCCGTCAAGTTCGGCTACTCGGGCAGCTTCAACGTCGCGCCGCAAGGTCTCGTGGCAGCGACGACCGAGACGAGGACGATCGTCGACGACCCGGCGAACGACTTCAACGCGAATGCTCCGGACGCCAACCAGGGCATCCAGGTGCACGAGTTCGCGGTGCCCAGCGGCACGCCGCTGCTGCGGGTGCAACTGTTCGACGAGTTCACCGACGGCAACGACGACATCGACCTGTACTTGTACCGGGTCGGCGCGGGAGGCGTGTTGACCCTCGTCGGGGCCAGCTTCACCACCACCAGCGCGGAACTCATCGACCTCGCCAAGCCCGGCGCGGGCACCTATCGCCTCTACGCGCACGGCTTCGAGACCGACGGTGCCGACGCCGTCTACACCCTCTTCCGCTGGCTCGTGCCGGGCACCGCCACAGGCAACATGACGGCGACGTCAAGTACGGCGACCGCCACCATCGGCGGCTCAGCGGACATCACGGTGTCGTGGACCGGCCTCACCCCGGCGACGAAGTATCTCGGCCGGGTCAGCTACTCCGACGGCTTCACCGAGATCGGGGGCACGGTAGTCACGGTCACCCCGTAGCCGCGACGGATCGCAGGGCTGACCGGAACAGATTCCGGTCAGCCCTTACCTCAGCAATGCCAAGCACTGGGTAGCGTTGGCCCGTGAGCGCGAAGGCTGAACGTCAAGCCGCGCGCCAGCAGATCGCTGCCAATCATGAGGCGCATCTCGCGGCGCTGAGCTCACTGCTCGGATCATTCAGCGCATGGCTGAGGACGGCGAGGTTATCGATTGGTGGGAACGCGGCCTTTGTCATGCGTGGCGGCTCAAAGCCGGTGGCTTGACGTTGTCGGGACACGGGATACTCGAGTCCACGGCGGGGGAGGGCTTCGCCAAGTCAGGAGAACCGATGGGTGAGCTGCCGTCATACACATCGCTCGTCGGTGTGGCACCGGCAACGCTCTTCGGGCTGCTCGAGTCTGGAGCCGATAAGGCCCTGAATGCCAGCTACGAGTTCGCCTGGCAGAAGGACCATGCGCTGCTCGGCGTGATCGACCGGGCGCTGGCGGCCGCCGCCACCGGTAGCCGCGCGGCCGACGCTTCGAGGCCTCGGTGGCTGCAGGGGCTGGTCACCCGAGAGTTGAGCGCGGCATCCACGTCGTCCTGGTCGAGCGAGCGCTTCCTGCGAGTTCGTCTGCTGGAGCGGCTCGGGCTGGTCCAACTCGATGTGGACGAGAGCTATGTGCTAGCCATGGTTAGCGCGGTTGGCCCGGACAAGTCCGACAAGCTGCGCGCCGACCCCGACCTGGTCGAGCGCGCCCTGTGGCGGGTCTTCGAGGTCGAAGGCGGCGGGGAGGTCAGCCTGACCAACGTCGACCGCTTCGGCGCAGACGACTGGCGCAAGACCTTCCTGGAGCTGACCTCGGACCGAACTCTCGACCGCACCCGAGTCATCACCGCCTGCCTACATGCCCTGGGCAGGGATTTCGCCGCCTACCGAGCCAGCTGGTATTCGGCCACCTATCTGGCGCTGGAGCCCACAGCCGAAGAGACGGCCGGCCTGCAGACGGACCTGCGTCGATTGCTCAGCTCCGCTGTCCCTGCCACAGTCGCGTTCGCCGTCAAACAACTGGCCCGAGTCCAGAAGACGGGCCTTCTCGACGTCGAGGCGACCCTCGAAGCGCTACCGCCCGCCACTGTGGTCAAGGCCAAGGGGACAGCCATTGCTGCCCTCACCCTGGCCCGCGCCGGACGAGCCGACTTCCGAGGCCTCGTTGGCATAGTGGCAAGGGCAGCGCTTGGGCACCCGCATCCTGACGTCCAGCGAGCAGCCGCCAAGCTCCTCGCCGACCTCGGCGAAGCCGACGGCGTACTCGCTGCCGCAGAAGACCTCACCCCAAGCGTGCGCCAAGAACTCGGACTGCAAGCCGAGGCCAGGCAGGAGAACGAGGTTCCACACGATCAGAGTCTGGCGCCGGTACCAGTGCCCGTCTCAACACGCGACTTGGCAGAGCGCGCGGCCGCACTGCTGGAGGATGCGTCGGACGCAGGTGAGCTCGAAGCGGTCCTGGCCTGCCTCGCCACCGGCGGAGCCGAAGTACTCGAACCTTTGAGGAAGCGGGCCAAGGCCGTCGTCGCGCGCGGCCCGCAAACCGACCTCGGCGACTCGTGGCTGCCCGGACAAGTGGCACGACTCGTCCTGAGCGTCCTCGGCGACACGGCGCCGCCCGCGGTCCCCGACCACCCGGCCCAGCGATTCGTCGCACGACGGCTGTCCGAGATCTACACCTCAGGTGCCCCGTTGCTGGCCACCCCCGACCTCCCGGGTGGCTGGGTCGACCCCATGGCTTTCGTCGAACGCCTGGTTCAGAACCCCAGCCCGCGGCACCATGACCTCATCGCAGCGCTGCTCCGCCTCCACCCCGACGGACGCGACGATGCCGCTCGTACGGCGTGCAGTCTGCCCGCTGCGGCCCGGTTCGCACTGGACGGCGTGGAGCCGACTCGGCGACTGCTGCGCAGCGGGCGGGAGGGACCCGCAGCATGGTGGATCGCTGCCGAACGGTCCTGGACGCCATACACCACCGCCGCTCCGCAACTGAGCGGTGACGTCAAGACGCACACCTGGCAGGAGAACGGACGCGACCGCCGATCCTGGTACGCCAAGTTCACCGTCACCACCGCAAACACCGACCGGCCCACCGGCGACCAGCCGACCGAGCTGAAAACCCAAACCTCCGACCGGTGGGGCGACGGCTCTGCCAGCAGGTTTCTCGGCGACTGGATCCCGACCCTGGCGGCCATCTGGCCCCGCGACGCCGAGCACTTCCTCTCCCTCACCTGCCTGCCCGTCCTGGAGTCCCCGAACTGGGCCGAGTCCACCCATGACGTGCCGCGAACCCTTGACGCCTTGGCGCGACACCCTGGACGCATGGGAACGCTGGCAGCAGCCACGCTCGCGGCCGGCATCTCGGCAACACAGCGAGACCACCGGCTCCACGCCGTCGACGCCTTCATCGACCTGGTGGTGTCCGGTCGCATCCCGGTTCATGAGGTTGCCTCAGTCATGGCGCGCTACGCCGGGGTCTGGCCGGCCAACCGGTGGGTGGAGTCCCTGGCATCTGTGGCCCAGGTGCCCGGAGGCGCTGCCGTGACCGTGGACCTGCTGACCTGTCTTCTGCCGCAACTGTCCGCCGAGCATCGTGGCCTCAAAAAGCTTCTCGACCTGCTCCGGGATGAACTGATCCGTCTGGACCGTCGCGCCACCGATCCGGCGTTGGCGCAATGGCTTGGCGGCTTCGCGGGGAGTTCGGCTGCAGCCAGGACCGCGCGGCTCCTGCTCGGATAGGTTCTCGACATGGCCGCAACTGCAGAGGAGCAGATGTACAACTACGTCCGCCCGTCGACGCTGACCTTCGGCGACGGACAGGCTGACATGATGCTCGCCACCAGCGGCGGCCGCACCGCAACCGGCCACGATGCGCACCCTGTCTTCTTCGACGGCTTCCTCGGGCACCCCGAGCAAGCTGCGGCTGCGTTGCTCGCGGTCGCCAAGGTCGCTCGCACCCGCTTCTACACGCCACCCGGGATGGTCGCTGCGATCCTGCGAGCGGCTGACCCGGTTGTCACCAGCAACGGCGATCGGCTTCGGTTCGAGAGCTTCTCTGCCTGTTGCGGTGTGTACGCCCGCTACGACGCGCTGCCAGGTAGCCTCGACGGCGCCCTGCTCGACACCGGCACCACCAACGTCGACTTCAACCCGCCGATCCGCGACGCACTCGCCCGCATCAGTGGCCTCGAACCGCTCCACCTACAAGTCGGCGAGGACGTTGCCGTCCGCACCCTCGACGCAGCGGTCATCGAGAAGAAGGTGCCGCTTCCCGAGCGCTGGCTCAAGGGCTTCGCCGAGGTGCAGCTCGCCTCCGCCACAGTCGCCCCAGCCTTCGACGTTGCTGCCTCCGAAGCCAGACGATTCATCCGGAGCTTGCCGAGTTCCGGCAGTCGCAAACCGGTCTGGGTCGTCCCGGCGGGGCGCGGCCTGCGCATCACCACGCGCCCGACACCCGGCGCCGTTTCGCTTTCAGGGCTCGATCGTCTCAAGCCGCTCGAGCCGCTGCTCCGGTTCGCCCGATCCCTCCGCGCCTACGCAGCTCCACACGACGCGCAAGGCGCGACCGGCGTCTGGGAACTTCAGCTTGACCACGCACGACTCGTTGTTGCCCTCAGCCCCGAATCCAGCCGAGGCTTCTCCGGTGAAGGCGGAGTGCTCTGGGACCTCGCCGACGAGCAAACGGCCGACGACGCGGACCTCGTCTCGGCCATGCTGGCCTTCGAACCACGGATCGACATCTCACGACTGTCCGCCGAATCGGGCCTGGCTGCGGAGCGCGTCACGCGCGCGCTCGGCCGCCTCGGCGCGGCCGGCAGGGTCGGGTACGACGCGGCCGAAGGCGCTTACTTCCACCGCGAACTGCCGTACGACGCGGAGCGGCTTGCCACCATGCACCCCCGCCTGCGCGACGCGACCGCCTTGGTCGATGCGGGCGCAGTACGACTCGCTGGCGACACCGCCTACGTTCGCAGCGGCGACACCGAACACGTCGTACGCCGCACGGCCGACGGCGACAGGTGCACCTGCCCCTGGTATGGGAAACACAAGGGCAGCCGAGGTCCCTGCAAGCATGTGCTCGCAGCCGACCTGATCAGGCGCGGTTCATGATGGCCTCGATGCCGCGCTCGCAGCGTTCGAGTCTGGCAGTCGCGAAGAAGTCCGCACCTTCCTAACGGGTCTCAGCGGTCTTCGCCCGGTAGCGTTGGCTCGTGAGTACTAAGGCTGAGCGTCAGGCCGCGCGGGAGCAGGTTGCTGCCTATCACGAGGCGCAACTGGCCGCGCTGATTCAGCGGGTTGCTGAGGCGGTTGATCGGTTTCGTGGTGGTGAGCTGGACGCCTTTGAAGCCGATGAGGTGATGTTCCAGTACCAGCGTGCGGCGCGGCAGTTGTGGACGTTCTGCCAGGGTGCCGGCAGTCGGGCTGAGTTCACTGCTCAGATCATCCAGCGCATGGCTGAGGACGGTGAGCCGATCGATTGGTGGGAACGCGGCCGACCACACCGTCGCAGTTGATCGCCAGCCGAGGAGCTAGGCCTGGTTCAGGTTCGGGTACCGGGTGGTGGGCGCGTTGTCCGCGGGCAGGGCAGGAGCTTGCTTGTAGAGGAGGGGCATGATCGCCACCGTCGCCAAGGTTGCTGACCTTGATCAGTTTCTGACGACGTTCTCGAGCCAGGGGGTCGAGAAGAGACGTGAGCACGGGTGCAGGGGTGCCTATGTGTTCCGGGATCCCGAGGATCCCCAGCGGGTCTGGGCGTTCTTCGACTGGGAGCTCGAGGACTACGAGAAGTTCCTCGCCGACCCCGAGGTCCCGGCGATCGCGCAGCGACTCGCACTCCGCGAGCCGCCGGTGAAGCTCGACCCGGTCGCCGGGTTCGACTCCTGAGTCACCCTCAAGCCGGCTTGATGTTGTGGTTGAAGCGGAAGGTGTTGTTCGGGTCGTACTGGGCCTTTACTGCCGCGAGCCGGGACAGGCGGGCCTCGTTCCAGAAGGCGCTGACTCGGTCTACGTCTTCCTCGTCGGTGACGAGGTTGAGGTAGCTGTCTCCGGAGCCGACTGCGCGGAGGTCGGCACCTGCTTGTTTGGCCCAGCTTCGGCAGCGGTCGGTGTCGGTGGGGTCGGTCCATTGGGCCATGACGTGGATCAGCCAGCTGTCCTGGCGGTGGCTGAAGGCGGTGGCGTCCGGCTCGACCCGGGTCACGGCGTTGTCGAACGGGATCACCTGCATGATCGAGTGGTCGGTCGGCAGGGTGGCGGCGTACGTGGACAGGGTTTCGATTTGTTTGGTGCCCAGTTCGGGGAGGTATTCGCCGGTCCAGTAGTGCAGGTTGCCGTTCGGGTTCAGCGGGTCGAGCAGTTGCTGTACGGCGACGTACGGCATTGGGTAGATGAAGTCGAGGACCGGTGATCCGAACTCCTGGACCGGACGCACGATCTCCGGGTCGAGGTCGGTGCCGAAGTACCGCAGGAAGATTCCGATCAGCCGGCGGCCGCGGTGTTCCTCCGGGATGACGTCGAGCGGTGGGGCGAACTGGATGACGGCGTCCGCGCTCAGCTCCTCGGGAGTGTCCACGATGAAGTCGCGTAGGAAGGCCAGCACCTCGGGCGCCTGTTCGACCGGCCAGGCGACCATGCCGGCGAGGATGGTCGGACCGACCGGATGGCAGCGGAACTCGAACGAGGTCACCACGCCGAAGTTTCCGCCGCCGCCACGCAGCGCCCAGAACAGCTCGGGATGGCTGTCGGCGCTGGCGGTGACGACTGTGCCGTCTGCGGTGACTACGTCAGCGGACAGGAGGTTGTCGCAGGTGAGGCCGTAGCGACGCTGCAGCATTCCCATGCCACCCGTCAGCGCCAGCCCTCCGATGCCGGTCATCGAAACCTGGCCGCTGGGTGTGGCCAGGCCGAACAGTTGCGTGTTGGCATCCAGGTCAGCCAGCGTGGCGCCACCCGAGACGCGCACGGTCTGCGCCACCGGATCGACGCGGACGTCGCGCATGCCGGACAGGTCGACCAGCAGGCCGTCGTCGCAGGTGCCGTGGCCGGCAACGCTGTGGCCACCGCCGCGGATGGCGACCGGTAGGTCGTGCGCTACGGCGAACCGCACCGAGTGGACGACATCGGCGACGCCGCGGCAGTGGGCGATCACGGCGGGCCGACGATCGATCATGCCGTTGTAGACGTGCCGGGCGTCGTCGTAGCCGGGATCACCCGGGACAACGATTTCACCGCGCATTTGCGCGGCCAGTTGATCGGTCGGGAGCTGATTCATAACGAAGCCTTCCTATTTTCGAGAAATGCCTCGAATTTCTCGTGCCAGGATGCCGGGCCGCTCAGGCGAAGTCCTTTCTGCGGGTCCACCAGCGCGTGTTGTGACTTCGCCTCGGCGATCAGTTGCCCACCGGTTTTGCGGTAGATCTCGTAATGACAGTCGAGGCGGATGGTGAGCGGTGCCGTCCAGGTCCGGATCAGTAGGTCGTCGAGGTAGTGGGCCGGTGTGTGGAATCGGATGTGAAATTCGGTGGTGGTGACCAGGTAGTCCCGGTAGTCGACGCCGGCGGCCAGGGCGAAGGCCTCGCGGCCGAGGTCGCACCAGGTCATGTAGTTGCCGTAGTAGGCATGGCGCTGCAGATCGCACTCGGACCAGCGGACCCGGACACCCGTCTCCACGAATGCCTGGCGCATGATCCGGGGCGCAGTTTCGACCCAGCGCGGCATAGGCCGTTTCCTTCCGCTCGATTGAGAAAATGAAAGATCTTCCATAAATCTCGGGGTGGCCATAAACCTCTTTATGGTGCGACTCTCAACAATTTGAGCCGGCTGTGGCGGCTGCGCCAAGATTGGTGTCCGGCTTGTCGTGGTGTCAAGCAATCCGGCCCGCCATGGCTGATCCCTGCTATCCCGACGCTGCATTTACCGGCTAGCAGGAATCAGTCATACGACTATTCCTTGACACTGCCGCGAAACGATTCCTAGCATTCCGTCCTGTCCCGCGCTATCAACTGCTCGGAAGGTAAATAGCCGAGCCGGCCCGCCCCTCGATTCAGCGCGTGTTGGGAGCAATTCATGATTTCTGCCATCGATACCTGCCGGGTTCCGGCCGGCCGGCTGCGTGGTGCCGGTGTCGACCTGCTGGACCAGCAGCGGTTCGCGCTGGCCGCACGGCGTACCGGTCCGGCGTGGCTGCGGCGAATTTTCGCCACCACCGAATGGGACGCCGAGCAACTGCCTGGTACGGCGGAGCTCGCGCACCTGGCCCGTATGTTCGGGATCAAGGAGTGCGTGGTCAAGGTGGTCGGCGGTCTGCCGGCCGGCGCCTGCTACCGCGACATCATCGTCGGCAGGGCCGACACCGACGGCGTCCGCCTCATCGGCCTACGGGGCGAGCTGGCTAACGACCACCGGGTCGTTCTGACCGGCGGCGTCCTGCCCGCCGACGATGCACTCGGCCCCGATCTCGCCCTGTGCTGGGCGGTCGCCACCGAAGTGGAGGCGGCGCGATGATCGACACAGCGTTCGTGTTTCCCGGTCAGGGCAGCCAGCGCCCCGGGATGGGCCGCGAGCTGGCCCGCTGCGGCGTCGAAGCGCGCGAGCTGATCGTCCAAGCAGAGCAGCTGACCGGAGTCGCCATCGGCGAGCTGATGACCCGGGCGGACGAGCGGACGCTGGCCGATCCCGAGGCCGCCCAGCTCACGATCTTCGTCTGGTCCAGCGTGCTGGCAGCCGAGCTCGCAGCTGCCGGATGCCGACCGGTCGCGGTCGCTGGGCACAGCCTCGGCGAGTACGCCGCCCTCGTCGCGGCCGGCTGTCTCAGCTGGGAAGCCGCGCTGGCAATCGTGGCCCGGCGAGGGCGAGCGATGGCCGATGCTGCACGGTGTCAGCCGGGCGCGATGGCCGCCATCGCAGGGCTCTCGGATGACCAGGTGACCGACCTGTGCGCACGGTTCTCGGTCGGCGGCGGCATCGTGGTCATGGCGAACCTGAATGCACCCCGGCAGGTGGTTGTCTCCGGGACAACCGATGAGGTGTGCGGAGTGGTCGACGCTGCCCAGTCGGCTGGCGCCCTGCGGGTGAAACGGCTGCCGGTCGGCGGTGCCTACCACTCGCCGCTGATGTCCGAGGCCGAGCGTGAGCTTGCGCCGCTGCTCGCGGCGGCGGATCTGCGAGCACCGCGGGTGCCGTTCGTTTCCAGCCTCACTGGTGGCGTGGTCCACGACATCGAGAAGTACCGGAAGCTGCTCGGCGGACAGATCACCCGGCCGGTGCGCTGGACCGACACCGTCGCATCGCTCACCCGGAGCGGCCCACGCACCTTCGTCGAGGTCGGCCCGGGCCGGGTGCTGACCGGGTTGGGGCGAAACATGATCCGGACCGCTAGACATCTGACCGGTTGCGAGGCGCTCGGTGCGCTGGCGGCGGTGAGTCAGCCATGACCAACGTGGTTCTGATAACCGGCGCCACCAAGGGGATCGGTCTCGGCGTCGCACTGGAGCTGGCCGCCGCCGGCAGCCGAGTGCTGCTGAACTATCGGCGCGACATCGAGCAGGCGAAGCAGGCGCTCGATCAGGTCCGCGAGCTGCAGCCGGACGCGGAGCTGATCCAGGCCGATGTCGCCGAGCCCACCGACGTGGACCGGATGTTCCGCCGGATTCGCTCCGACCACGGCCAGTTGGACGGCCTGGTCAGCAACGCCGGCATCGCGAGTGACGGCTACGCGCTGATGATGGGCGAGCAGAAATGGCGGTCCGTCGTCGACACGAACCTCACCGGCTCGTTCCTGGTTTGCCGTGCGGCAGCCCGGTTGATGGCAGTACGGCGTACTGGCGCGATCGTCGCGGTTGCCTCCACCAGCGGCCTGGCCGCACCGGCCGGACAGGTGAACTACGCCGCCTCCAAAGCAGGTGTGCTGGCCATGGTCCGGGTGCTGGCGAAGGAGCTTGGCAGCTACGGCATCCGGGTCAACGCGGTGGTCCCTGGCTTCGTCGACACCGCGATGACGCGCTCGATGCCGCAGGACCAGCTGACCGCCTTCATGGAACGAGTACCACTGGGCCGCATCGGTACGCCGGCGGACGTGGCGCCGGTGGTCCGGTTTCTGCTCGGTGCCGAGTCGGCCTATGTGACCGGAGCCTCCGTCGTCATCGACGGCGGCTTGACCTGCTGAACGCCCACCCAACAACGCGACAGGAAGTGGCCCACATGGTGGCAACGCTGGAAGAGACGAAGACAGCCGCAAAGGCTCGGCAGGTCCTCTGCGGTGAGGTCAAACACCTGCTGGTGGACCGGCTCGGCCTCTCGGTAGACCCAGACCTGATCGGTGACGACCAGCCGCTGTTCGGTAGGGGACTCGAGCTCGACTCCATCGACACCCTCGAACTGGCGATGGCCGTGGAGGAGAAGTTCGGTGTGATGATCACCGACGACGACACCGAGAGCCTGCTCTCGCTCAACCGGCTCGTCGACTATGTAGAAGGCAATCGATGACCGCGGCGCCGTCCGTGCGACCAGGTGGTCTGTCGGCCGACGAGATCGCGCGACTGCTCCCGCACCGGTACCCGTTCGCCCTGCTGGACCGGGTCACCTCGGTCGAGCCCGGCGTACGGGCCGAGGCGATCAAGAACGTCACCGCCTCCGATCCGGTGCTCGCCGGCCACTTTCCCGGCCGGATGCTCTACCCAGGCGTGCTGCTCGTCGAATGTGTCGCGCAGCTCGCCGCGGTGATCTATGGCAGCGCAGCGGCGACCCGGAGCACCGGTGAGCTGGTGGCCGATGTCGCAGAGCGGGTCGGCTACCTCGCGGAGATCAAACAGGCCAAGTTCCTGCGCACCGTGCTGCCTGGCGATCAAGTGGTCGTCCGGGCCCAGGCCGGTCCCAGGATGGGCGACCTCATGTCGGTGACCGGCCAGGCGTCGGTCGGCCGCGACGTGGTGATGACGGCCCGGCTCGTCGTCACCGAACGGGACAGCGAATGAAGGGGAGAACCATGGAGAGCGTCTACTCCGACAGCGTCGCCGAATACGAAGTGCTGCGCAGTGCGTGCGGGCTGATCGACTACAGCGGCATCGGCCTGCTCCGAATCGCCGGTAGTGGCGCGTCGGCCTTCCTCAGCCAGGTGTCGACCCGCAGCGTCGATTTCCTGCTCGAGGGGCAGATCTCGTCGGCACTGCTGCTGAACTCGGACGGGTCAGTGCTGGCCGAGGTGTTGATCCACTGCCACGGCACCGACTACCTCATCGAGATCTGGCCGGCCCAGGCGGCGGCCGCGACCGAGTACCTGGTTGCCGCCGGCAACACCGGTGCGCACGACGTGACCGTGCAGGATGTTGGTGACGAGTACTGCGTCTTCGGCATCGAGGGTCCGCAGGCGCCTGCGATCGCGCAGAAGTTCCTGCCATTCCCGATCACCTCACTCTCGTACGCCGGCTTCGTCACCACGCCTTGGCGCGACGACCTGGAGCTCCTGGTGAGCCGCACCGGAGTGACCGGCGAATACGGCTACAAACTGCATGTACCGGTTGCTGCAGGCAACGAGTTGCGCCGGCATCTCGTCGATCTCGGTGCGCGGCAGGTCGGTCTGGCAGCCGTGAACGTCTGCCGGATGGAGATGCGGTTCGCCAACCTGGAACAGGAAGCGGCCGGTGTGACGCCGTTCGAGGTCGGCTTGCAGTGGATGGTCGACTTCGGGCACGACTTCATCGGGAAGGACGCTCTCGTTGCGCACTGGGAGGCCGGCCCGCCGCGCCGCCCGGTCTGCTGGATCGCCTCCGATCGGCTGCAGGCGATTCCGGACCCGGGCAGCTGGCTGGTGGTGGAGGACGAATCGGTGGGTGCCGTCGCCCACGCGGTGTACTCGCCCCGGCTCGGTCGCGTGATCGGCACGGCCCGGGTCGACGCCGATGTCGCGGCGGCCGGTCTGAAGCTGACCCTTGAGCAGCTCACCCGGCCGATCCGGACCACTGCAGCTCCGTTCCTGGTCGCTACCAGCTTCGGCGTACCGCTCGAATGACCGCAATCCGCCCGCGTGAGGAGAGCACATGAACGCCACAGGTGTAGCCATTACCGGCATCGGGATGACCTGCGCGCTGGGTACCGGGGCCGAGTCGGTCTGGGCCGGCGTACGCGACGCGGCGAGCGGGATCGGCCGGACCCGGCGGCTGGACACCTCGCCGCTGAGCTGCCAGTACTCCGGTGAGGTCGCGGAAGTCCCCGTCCCGCCGATCAAGGGGCGGGGCCGGACCGATCGCGCGATCCGCCTCGCGTTGAGTACTGCGGCAGAGGCGATCGAGGACGCCAAGCTGGACATCGCGGCGTTCGATCCGTACCGGGTCGGGATTGCGATGGGTACGTCGGTCGGCGGCCTCGACGCGGGTGAGCAGTACCACTGGCAACTGCTCCGGGACGGCGTCGCCGGCGCATCGAAGGCCCACCTGCTGGTGTACCCGCTGTACACGTCGACCGATGCGGTCAGCGCGGCCTTCGGACTGAAGGGTCCGAAGGTGGTGATCTCCAACGCCTGTGCGGCCGGCGCCAACTCGATCGGCTGGGCGCTGGACGCGATCCGGGAAGGCCGGGCCGATGTGATGCTGGCCGGTGGCGTGGACGTGCTCGACATGCTCTCGCTGGCTGGGTTCGACAGTCTGAAGGCGCTCGACGACCAACCGTGCGCGCCGTACTCACGCAGCAGCGGTCTCAACATCGGGGAGGGCGCCGCCTTCCTGGTGCTCGAGTCCGCGCAGGTAGCCCAAGCGCGTGGCGCGCGAGTGCTGGGTTACGTACTGGGCTATGCGCTGACCAGCGACGCGCACCATGCGACTGCTCCGGATCCAGTGGGCGGTGGAGCGTTGCGATCGATGCGACGCGCGCTGGAGCAGGCTGGGTACACGCCGGCGGACGTCGACTACGTGAACGGCCACGGCACCGGGACCCCGGCGAACGACAGCTCTGAGCCCAAGGCTGTGACGGCGCTGTTCGGTGGCGAGAAGGTGCCGCCGATGAGCAGTACCAAGTCGCAGGTCGGCCACACGCTCGGCGCCGCGGGGGCAGTGGAGGCTGCGGTCTGCGCGCTGGCAATGCGTGAGCAGATTCTGCCGCCCACAGTGAACGTCGACACCTCGGCCGACAGCCCGCCGTACGACATCGTGCCGAACGCATCGCGCCCGGCCGACATCGGTCTGGTGGTCTCGAACTCATTCGCGTTCGGGGGCAACAACTGCTCGCTGGTACTCGGCAGGACTCTCAAGTCAGGTCCGCAGCGACCAGACCGCCGAGTGGTGATCACCGGTGCCGGTGTGGTCTCGTCGGTAGGCCTGGGACGCGAGGGCCTGATCACCGGCCTGCGGACAGGTGCGGTCGGTATCGCTCCGGCGACCCGGATCGACACCAGCCAGTCCACAAGCGGGCTCGCGGCGGAGATCACCGACCAGGGCTACCGGCGCTGGATCAACCCGGCGTATGCCCGCCGGCTCGACCAGCTCGGCGCACTGGTGCTGGCTGCGACGCGAGACGCCTTCTCAGACGCGGCGTACCAAATCACTCGCCAGAACGCGACTGAGGTCGGGATGGTGTTCGGCACCTGTACCGGACCGCTGGAGACGGTGGCGCAGCTGACCGAGACGATCGGTACGGAGGGTCCGCACCGTGTCAACCCACGGCTGTTCCCGAACTCGGTGATGAACGCGGCGCCCGGCCACGCCTGCCTTTCGCTGCAGATCAAGGGCCCGTTGTCCACACTGGCCATCGGCTGCGCGTCCGGCGTCGCAGGCCTTGGCTATGCATCGGATCTGATCCGCAGGGGTGAGGCGGAGGTGATGGCAGCGGTGAGCGCGGACGAGCTGACCGGACTGCTCCACCTCGGCTACGACCACCTCGGAATCCTCGCCTCCGATGCCGTCCATCCCTACGACCGCGAGTCCAGCGGCTGCGCGATCGGTGCGGGCTCAGTGGCTCTCGTGCTCGAGTCGTTGGACCACGCGCAACAGCGTGGGGCAACGATCCTCGCCGAGGTCCGCGGGCACGCCAGCACGGGGGATGCCTATCGGGTGGCGGGTAACGACGCATCTGGGGAGGCCTGGGCACAGTGTCACCGCAGCGCCCTGGACGCGGCGGGACTGACACCGTCCGACGTAGGAGTCGTGTACGGCGACGCTCGGGGAACCGCCGCGATCGACCTGGCGGAGGCGCGTGCTGTGGCTGCCGTGTTCCCGGGCAGCTCGACCCGACTGGCCAACCTCTCCGGCCAGGTGGGTCACATCCACGCCACCACTGCACTGATGTCAGTACTCGCCGCGGCCGAGAGTGTGAGCACCAGCTGGGTTCCATCGATCGCCGGACTGCGTGATCCGTTGCCGGGGCTGGAGCCATACGTCAGCTCGGACCACGATCCCGCCGGACGTGCCGCACTGATCACAGCAGCCAACTGGGGCGGTACGTACGCATCCGTCGTACTGACGCCGTGGCAATGATGTCAGCCGTCTATGTCCTCCAGGTGCCCACTGATGCCTATGCATGGCACCAGTTCCTCAGCCCCGCAGAGCTGGCCTATTGCGCAGGGTTCGCCCGCGCTGGCGAGCACCTGGCCGCGCGGGTGGCGGCGAAGCACGCAGTCGCCGAGGCACTGCACTGGCCCGGGCCGGTTCCGTGGCAGGGCATCGAGATTCTCCGTACGCCGCCCTCCGCGCCGGTGGTATCGCTGGCCGGTGCGATCGAGCGGTGGTGCCGGCAAGCGAACCTCGTGGTGCCGCGGGTGTCACTCAGCCATGCCGCTGGGTACGCCGTAGCCCTGGCCTGGCTGCCAGTTGAGGCGGCAGCGTGACGACGGGTGCGGGGCTGGCCGGCCGCAGCGCTCTGGTCACAGGTGCGGCCAGCGGCATCGGCCGTGCCGTGGCTGCAGGTTTGGCCGCGGCTGGAGCCGGAGTTGTGCTCGCTGACCTCGACGGTGATCGATGCGAGGCAGCAGCCAAGGAGATCGAGGCGGCTGGGCACCCCGGCCGGGTCGCGGCTGCGGTGGCGGACGTCACCGACCCCGAGGCGTGGGCGAGGCTCACCAGGACTGCCCGTCGGTGTTTCGGCTATCCCACGCTGCTGGTGAACAACGCCGGTGTCCTCGGGGGTCACGGCCTCGCCGGTGTCACAGCTGACGAGTGGGATCGGGTCGTCGATGTCAGTCAGCGCGGCACCTGGCTCGGGATGCAGACCGTCGTACCGTTCATGCACCTGGCCGGTGGCGGCGCGATCGTCAACGTGTCCTCGGTGTTCGGTCAGATCGGCTCCGGCGCTGCGTTCGCGTACCACGGGGCCAAAGGCGCGGTGGCCGCGATGACCCGCGCTGCGGCTGTCGAGTTGGCGGCCGCGGGGATCCGGGTAAACGCCGTCTCACCCGGCCTGGTCGAGACACCGATGACGGTGGGGCTGCCGGAGCAGTTCGTGGCCGACTTCGTGGCGGCGACACCGATGGGCCGGATGGCGGTGCCGCGGGAGATCGCTGCCGCCGTCCTGTTCCTGTTGTCCGACGACGCCTCGTTCGTCACTGGTACAGACCTGTTGGTCGACGGTGGCTACGCGGCGAAATGACCGGAAAAGGCCTGCTGGAGAGGGGGTTGTCCACTTCGTCAACACACCGAGCGTGGGGTTAGCCTCACCGAGTGTGATGAAACGGTCGTTGGAGGCGGTAGCGGAGTTTCCAGGCGTGAGGCTTGACTAGGAGGCACCGGTGGCCAGGCAACGTGACATAGCAGGCTTGGGACTAAGAGGCGACCCGCAGGCCGGCAGCTGTGGCCTCTCGGAACGGATCGGCCCGGCCGCCGCAGCCTGGGCGGCCGGCGTCCGCCCGCCCAATCGGATGGTCGGCCGTGACGATGACCGCGCCGCACTGCGGCAGATCGTCCAGGGCGCGGCGCAGCTGGTCACCCTCACCGGCCCGGCCGGTACCGGTAAGACCCGGCTGGCTCAGGCCGTGGTCGGCGATGTGCGGGCCGGCTTCCGGGACGGCGCCTGGCCTGTCGAGCTCGCATCGCTGTCCGAGTCGAGCCAGGTCGCCGGCGCGGTCACGGCTGCCTGCCGGGTCGTGCTCGGCAGCAGCTCCAACCTCCATGACGGGCTGCGGGACAGCGAGCTGCTGCTGGTGCTCGACAACTGCGAGCACGTGGCGGACGGTGTTGCCGAGCTGCTGACCAGTCTGCTGTCGCACTGTCGCGGTCTGCGGGTTCTGACCACGAGTCGGCAGCCGCTGCAGATCTACGGCGAGCGGTTGTACCCGGTCCGGCCGCTGCCGCTGGTGCGCTCCTTAAGGGCTCCGCTGGCCGAGATCGCGGCGGTCCCCTCGGTGGCACTCTTCGGGCAGCGGGCTCGAGCAGTAGCACCGGACTTCGCTCTGACCGACGACAACGTGAGCGACGTGGCTGAGATCTGCCGGCTCGTCGACGGACTGCCTCTGGCCATCGAACTCGCTGCCACGAAGCTCCGGCTGTTCGGTCCACCTGCTCTGCTGGCGAGGCTGCACGACGGACTCGACATCCTGCGCCTGGAACTGACCGATGTCCCGCGTCGCCAGCAGTCCATGCGGGCGGCGATCCTCTGGGGCTACCAGTTGCTCACGGAGGAGGAGCGCCACCTCCTGATCAGGCTGGGTGTCTTCGCGGGCGGATTCACCGCGGCGGCCGCGGCGGACGTCGTACAGGTGTCTCAGGCTCGCGGTGACGAATTGCTGGAAGCCCTGCTGGACAAGGGGATGCTGACCTCGTCGGTGGGTGCTGATGGTGAGCCGCGGTTCGATCAGCTGCACACGACCAGAGCGTTCTGCGTCGAACAGCTGCGGAGCGCCGATGACGAGCAAGAGGTGCGCGACCGGCACGCCGAGTATGTGCTGCGGCTGGTTGCTGATGCCGGGCAGGATCTTTACGGCGGACGACTCGCTGCGTACGTTCGCCGGCTGACGTCGGACCTGGCCGACGCCCGTGCGGCCTTCCAGCACCTGCGCGTCCGTGGTGACACTGACGCTGCACTCGCGCTGGCGACTGGGATCTGGCGATTCATGTTCAGCCAGGGCCACTGGAGTGAAGGCCTGCAGATGCTGGAGCAGACGCTGGGGGACGGCTTGGTGCGCGCGGGCGGCCGGCTCAACGCGGACGCGTTCCACGCTGCCGGCGTACTGGCGACGGCGCTTGGGAAGTACGCCTGCGCCGAGAACTACCAGCGTCGTGCGATTGCGGCCTTCCACGACCTCGGCGAGGTCGCGGGCGAGGCAGCAGCCTTGAACTGCCAGGGAAACCTTGCCCGGCTCCGCGGCGATCTGCAGGCGGCCCGGAGACTGTGCGAGCAGAGCCTGTCGCTGTGGCGCGCAGTCGAGGCGCCTCGGGCGGCGGCGCTGGTGCTCATCGACCTGGCCATGATCTCGATGCGCCGTGGCGATGTGTCGGCGATCGATGAGGCGATCAGCTTCGCGTTACCGCTGCTGGAGGAGGACGGCGACGACTGGAACGCTCTCTGCGTCCGTGCGCTGGCCGGGCTGATGGCCTTCCGGCGCGGTGATCAGCAGAAGGCTGAACGCATCTGCCAGTCCGTGGCGTCGGAGGCGGTCGAGATGCAGACCCATCCTGGTACGCCGTTCGCGCTGGAAGCTCTTGCCTTGGTGCTCGCCGGCCGTCGCCGGCCACCGACAGATCTGGCGGCCGTTCGCCTGATCGCGGCCGCAGGCTCGATCCGGGCCGAGACGCAAAGCTACGCGTGCGCGGAGATCCTCACGTACGTCGACCGCGCGCTGCAGCACCTGCGGCAACGACTGGGGACCGTTGCCTTCGACAACGCCTGCATCGCGGGCAAGACGCTCCCACTGCCGACCCTGCTGGACGAGGACGCCGGTCTGGTCGAGCAACCCGCCTGGACCGAGGCAGCCGCACGGACAGAACGCGTCGACGCGAACCGCACGCCGGCCGACGTGTTCCACGGTACGACGCTCACCGCGCGCGAACGGGAGGTCGTCGTACTGGTCGCGAACGGACTGACCAACCGGCAGATCGCGAACCGGCTGAACATCGCCGAGTGGACGGCGACGAACCACGTGCGGCACGTGATGCGCAAACTCGGGATGCCGTCCCGCGTCCACGTCGCCCAGTGGGTCACCCAGCGCTACCTGGCGCAGTGACCCCCGATTTGGTTGCGCACCGGCCATCCCCTAGACTTACGAACGTAAGAAAGCGGCGCGGGGTGGAGCAGCTCGGTAGCTCGCTGGGCTCATAACCCAGAGGTCGCAGGTTCAAATCCTGCCCCCGCTACTTTCACGAAGACCCGGACCAGTTGGTCCGGGTCTTCGTCTTTCGCGCTGGCCCAGTTCGGCGACGCTGCCCGGTCCGAACCAGCGCTGGTTGCCGTTCCGGACCTACAGGTTGCGGTAGATGTCGCGGCGGTTGCCGACGGCCATGACCCACACGATCAGGTGGCCATCCTCGAGCGTGTACACGACGCGGTAGTCCCCGACCCTGAGTCGCCACCGCGAGCTATGCCCTTGAAGGGCCTTGATGTCGAAGGCCGCAATATCCCCTCCGTCCATCGCCTTCTGGAGTTCGGCGAGGCGATAGAGGATCCGCAGGGCGTCGGGGCGGGGAATCTTGAGCATGTCGCGCTGGGCGTGCGGGGTGAACCGAGTGACGTAACCCACGGCGATCAGGCGTCTGGAGTGCGGAGCAGGGCAGCCATCTCCTCGAGCGAGACCGACCCTTCAGAACCTTCGGACTCCGCCTCGTCGGCCAACTGATTGAGCCAGGACTCCTCGGCCTGCTCCGCCAGCCGGCTCAGCCGCCGGTACTCGCGAATGTCGATCACTACAGCTTCTTGCTTGCCGCGCCGGGTGATGATCGTCGGGATCTCATCCCGGCGGGCCCGGTCAAGGACGTCGGCGAGATGACTGCGGACCTCCGCCATGGACTCGATCACAGGCTCACCCATGTAACGAATGTAGCAGATGTACATCCAATGAGGTCAGAGACGGCATGTGCGCGGAGGCGGCGCCACCGGTGGCTACCAACTGACGCGCAGTGGTCCAGAACACATCACCATCCAATTTAGGTAAGGCTAAGCTTGGCCGCCTGAGGAGTGGGGTGGGAGTGGACATGCGCAATCCGGATGTTGTTGTCGTGGGCGGCGGAAACGCCGGGTACTGCGCGGCTCACGCGGCGGCCGAGCGTGGGCGACGCGTGGTGCTGCTGGAGAAGGCGCCGCGGGCGCACGCCGGTGGAAACAGCTTCTACACCCTGGGGTCGACCCGGATGGTGCACGACGGGCTCGGCGACCTGCTCGAGGTCCTCGAGCCGGATGAGCGGCACGCGCGCACGGAGGTCCCGCCGTACTCGGCGGTGGAGTTCCTGGCCGATCTGGAGCGGGTCACCGGGGGCCGGGGCGACAAGGAACTTGCCGAGGCTGTCGTTGAAGGCTCGCGTGACGCCGTCCGATGGCTGCATGCCTTGGGGCTGCGATTCCAGTTGATGTACGAGCGGCAAGCTCACGAGCATCCCGACGGGACCTTCGTGTTCTGGGGTGGATCGCATGTGCGCAACGTCGACGGCGGGCCCGGGCTGGTGTCGGTCCATGAGCAGATCGCAGCCAGGCTCGGAGTCGAGGTGCGCTACGACTGCCCGGTGACCGGGCTGATGACCGACGGCGATTCGGTCGTCGGTGTCCGGATCGGTGACCAGGAGCTTCCAGCGGAGTCGGTGGTGATCGCCAGTGGCGGTTTCCAGGCGAATGCGGAATGGCGTCAGCTTTACCTGGGAGACGGCTGGCAGCACGCGAAGGTGCGTGGCACGCCGTACAACACCGGTGACCTGATCCAGGCGGCGCTGGAGATCGGTGCGGATCGTGGCGGGGACTGGTCGACCTGCCACAGCGTTCCGTGGGACGCGTCGTTCCCCGAGAACGAGAGCAATCGTGCGTTGACGAACCGGCTCAGCCGGTACGGCTATCCGCTCGGCATCGTGGTCAACCGCCGGGGGCAACGGTTCCTCGACGAAGGCGCGGACTTTCGCAACTACACGTACGCGAAGTACGGCAAGGTGATCCTCGAACAGCCGGGTTCGGTGGCGTTCCAGGTCTTCGATGCGACGTCGCGCTCGATGCTCGCGGCGTACGAGTACGAGATGCCCGGGATCATCCCGGTGGTCGCCGACAGCCTCGAAGAGCTCGCCGCGGCCATGGAGGTCGATGTCGACGGATTCGTGCGGACGGTCCGGGAGTTCAACTCGTCGATCGACACCAGCCGGTCGCTCGATCCGACGATCAAGGACGGCCGCGGCGCGTCGGTGCAGCCCGTCAAGAGCAACTGGGCCTCGGCGGTCGAGGCGCCGCCGTATTACGCGTATCCGGTGACCTGCGGGATCAGTTTCACCTTCGGTGGCCTTCGCGGTGACGTGGACGGCCGGGTGCTCGACCGGTCGGATCGGCCCATCCCCGGGCTCTTCGCGTGCGGTGAAACGCTCGGAGGACTCTTCAGCGGGAACTACCCGACGGGGGCCGGCCTGACCGCGGGCATGGTGATCGGGCGACGTGCAGGCTCGCTCGCCTGAGCCATCGACCGAAGTTAGGCTTACCTAAGTTGTTGGTGTTATTGTCCGGCCGCGGCCCGGACCGACCCCCGCTAGGAACGACGAGGAGCAGCACTGATGGCCCAGAATCCGTTCGACGACGACAACGGTTCCTTCTACGCGCTGATCAACGGCGAGGAGCAGCACTCGTTGTGGCCGACGTTCAAGCCGGTCCCGACCGGCTGGAGCATCGCGTACGGCGAACCCGGCGGCAGGACGCGCCAGGAAGTACTCGACTGGATCGACGAGCACTGGACCGACATCCGCCCCAAGTCGTTGCGCGACCATATTTCCCAGTACGAGACGCACGCCAGCAACTGATCCCCGCAGTACCCACCCCTGCACAACTCCTAAGGAGCCGGACATGCTTCGCGAAGTCCTGGGCGGAAAAATCCACCGCGCCACTGTCACCCAGGCCGACCTGCACTACGTGGGTTCCCTGACGATCGATGTAGACCTCGCCCGGGCCGCAGGCCTGATCGAAGGCGAGAAGGTGCAGGTCGTCGACATCACCAACGGGGCCCGCCTCGAGACCTACATCATCAACGGCCCCGCCGGTGGCGGCGAGATCTGCATCAACGGCGCGGCCGCGCACCTGATCCACCCCGGCGACCTGGTGATCATCATGTCGTTCCTGCTGGCCGAGGAGTCCGAACTGGTCGGCTACGAGCCGAAGGTCGTCCACGTCGACGCAGACAACCGCATCATCGCCTTGGGGAACGACCTCGCCGAGCCGGTGCCAGGGGCGGCCGATCAGCTTTCTGCTCGCCTGGCGTGAGCTTTCGCACTGGAGGCGACCGAGAAAGTTAGGTTAGGCTACCCATATGACTCGAATCGCTGTGGTGGGTGCCCGCGGGCGCATGGGCGTGGCGTCGGTCCGCGCAATTGAGGCCAGTTCCGATCTGACCGTGGCTGCCGAGATCGACATCGACGACGACGTCCAGGACATCGTCGACCACAACGCCGAGGTCGTGCTCGTGTTCTCGCCGCCGGACGTTGCCCACGAGCAGGTCCAGTGGTGCATCAAGCAGGGGCTCCATGTCGTGGTGGGGACCTCCGGCTTCGACGAGCAGTCGGTGGAGCAGATCCGCGCCGCGCTGGTCGACCATGCCGAGGTCGGCGTGTTCGTCGTTCCGAACTTCTCGGTCAGTGCGGTGCTGATGGCCAAGTTCGCCGCCCAGGCCGCGCCGTACTTCGAGTCCGTCGAGATCATCGAGATGCATCATCCGGGCAAGGTGGACGCGCCATCGGGAACGGCGCAGCACACTGCCGAACTGATCGGTCGCGCGCGCGCCGCGGCGGGCACCGCGCAATCACCCGATGCCACCTACCTCGACCCACATGGCGTGCGCGGCGGACGGATCGAGGGAGTCAGTGTCCACGCGGTCCGGGTCCGTGGGTTCATGTCATCGCAAGAGGTGCTGTTCGGAGTCGACGGCGAAATTCTGAGGCTGCGCTACGACTCCGTGACCCGCGAGTCCCTGATGCCCGGAGTGCTCACGGCACTGCGCGCCGTCCCGAAGCTCACCGGAGTGACCGTCGGTCTCGATGCCGTCATGAGCCTGGGCTGACCCGAAGCAACGACGCCGTACCTGTGGCGGAGAGCTGATGCCGAGGCTGGCGGTCGGTGGCCTGGATCTGACGTACGACGTGGTCGGTGACGGCGACCTCGTCGTACTCGTGATGGGGACCGGTGCCAAGGGCAACGTCTGGACCTTGCATCAGGTCCCGGCGCTGGTCGGCGCCGGATACCGGGTGGCGACCTTCGATGCCCGGGGGATCAGTCCGACGCCGCGGCCGGCAGGCGACCCCTTTCCCCGCATGACGATCGACGACCTGGTCGACGACGTCGCGAAACTGATCGAGCACCTCGGTGCACCCGCGCATGTGGTCGGAACGTCATTGGGCGCACGCGTCGTACAGGAACTGGCGCTGAGTCGCCCGGAGCTCGTGCGGCGAGGAGTGGCCATGGCGGCGCACGGGCGCCTCGACGAGGTGAACCGGCGCCTGAGTGCCGGCGAGCGAGAGCTGTTCGATACGTCCATGGCGTTACCAGCTGAGTACAAGGCCGCCATCGACGCGGTCTTGTACCTCTCTCCGGCGACCTTGCGCGATCCCCGTAAAGCACGCGACTGGCTCGACGTGCTGGCGTTCTCGGCGGGCCGGATGGATCCCGGCGAGCGCGGTCAACGCGAGGTGTCCGCCCACCTCGAGAACCGGCTCGCGGCGTACACCGCGATCACGAAGCCACTGCTCGTCATCGCCTTCGCGGACGACCGGCGGATCCCGGCCTTCCTGGGCCGGGAGGTCGCCGATGCCGTACCGGGCGCGCAGTACGTCGAGATTCCCGACGCCGGCCACTTCGGCTACCTCGAGCAGCCGCAGAAGGTCAACCAGCTGATCATCGACTTCCTGGCCGAACGCGCCGGGCCCTTGAAGGGAAACCAATGAGCATCGAACCGCTGACCCTTGACGGGGTCGTTCCGTTTCCGCCGGAGACGGTAGCCAAGTACCTCGCCGAGGGACACTGGCGCGATCAGACGCTTCCGGAGTTGCTGTTCGCCACCGCGGAGCGCTGTCCCGACAAGCTCGCTGTCATCGACCGCAAGGCCGAGTTGAGCTATGCGCAGCTCACCGACGAGGTCCTGCGCCTCGCGGCCGGCCTGCAGGACCTGGGGCTGAACCGTGGCGACCGGGTAGTGGTCCATCTGCCCAACATCTACGAGTACATCGCCTTCGTCTTCGCCTTGTGGGAGCTCGGGGCGGTTCCGGTCGTCGCTCCCGTCGCGCACCGTCGTGCTGAGATCGAGCACTTCATCGAGATCGCCCAGGCGCGTGCCTACATCACGGTCGCCTCGGACAGCGGCACCGACCTCGCTGCGATGGCTGCCGATCTGAAGGACAAATGGCCGCAGCTGGAGCACACCGTCGTACTCGAACGTGATGGCGGCGGCGCCGAATACGAGGCGTTGCAGTCAAAGGGATCGCTCGAGCACGCACGCCGGTGCAGCCCGCAGGACGTCGCGCTATTGCAGATGTCAGGCGGTACGACGGGCGTTCCGAAGCTGATGCCGCATACGCATCAGACGTACGGCTACGCCCTGCGGCGAAGCGTCGGGGAACGCGGCATCACCGAGCGCACCGTGCATCTGCTGGTGATCCCGATCTGCCACAGTATGTCGACGCGTTCGCCCGGATTCCTCGGTGCGTTCAGCGTGGGCGCCACCATCGTGATCGCACCGAACGGCAGCCCCGACACGGCGTTCCCGCTGATCGAGAAGCACGGGGTGACCCGCGTTTCGCTGGTCCCTCCGATCCTGCTGGCCTGGCTGAACTCCTCGCTCCGTAAGTCCTATGACCTGTCCAGCCTGAAGGTGCTCATGTGCGGCGGCGCGAAATTGGTCGAAGCCGTGGCGTCGCGGGTCGAGCCGGAGTTCGGCGTACAACTGTCCCAGAGCTTCGGGATGGGGGAGGGCCTCGTCGTCAGCAATCCTGCCGACGTCGATCGGGCCACCAGCGTGCGGTACCAGGGCCGGCCGGCCTCGGCGGCCGACGAGATCCAGGTCATCGATGACGAGGGCAACGAAGTGCCACCCGGTGCGCCTGGTCACTTGCTGACGCGCGGACCGTCGGTGATTCGCGGCTACTACCGCAACCCCGAGCAGAATGCGCTGGCGTTCACCAGCGACGGTTTCTACCGCACCGGTGACATCGTCGAGCGGGACGAGCGCGGCTTCATCCGGGTCGTGGGCCGGTCGAAGGACCAGATCAACCGCGGCGGCGAGAAGATCGCGCCCGAGGAGCTGGAGAACGCGCTGCTCACTCATGCCGGCGTCCACAACGTCTCCGTCGTCGGCATCGATGACGACGTGCTCGGCGAACGTGTCAAGGCGTACCTGATTCCCCGGACGCCGGAGAGCGCGGCCGAGCTCACCTTGGGCAAACTGCGCCAGTTCCTGCGCGACAAGGGCCTTGCCACGTTCAAACTTCCCGATGTCGTGGAGGTCGTCGACGAGTTCCCGTACACCGCGGTCGGCAAGGTCAGCAAGCGTCTGCAGCGCGAGCTGAACTACTAGACGTATGGCGACCGAGAACACCCGGGTCCTCATCGCGGGCGCCGGGCCCGTCGGCATGGTCTGCGCGCTGGCGCTGAATCGGCAAGGTATTCCGGTGACGGTTCTCGAGTCGGAGCTGGCACCGGTGCAGGATCAGCGCGCGGCGACCATCCATCCGAGCACGCTGGAGATGCTCGACGAGCTGGGCATCACCGAGAAGATCCGGCCGCACAGCCTGCCGTCGAGCACCTACCGCTTCCACGACCGGCCGACCGGAGAGGTCGTGGCCGAGTTCGATCTCGGCCGGCTCAAGGACGAGATCCGGTTCCCGTACGTCCTGCAGTACGAGCAGTACAAGCTGACCGCCGCCATCGCCGCGGAGTACGCGAACGAGTCCGATTTCGACGTACGGTTCTCGCACACGCTGACCGGTCTGACCGAAACCGCGAGCGGCATCGAAGTGGAGTACACCTCGCCGGCCGGCACCGAACGCCTGTCCGTGGCCTATGTCATCGGTTGTGACGGCGGCCGATCGACGGTGCGCAAGTTCGCCGGGATCGAGTTCGAAGGCTTCACCTATCAGGAGCGATTCATCAAGATCGCGACCAGCTTCGACCTCCAGACCATCAAGCCGGAGCTGAGGTTCCGCAACTACTTCTCCGACCCCGACGAGTGGGCCAACGTGTTCAAGGTGCGCGGAGAATCCCCGGATGGGCTCTGGCGGGTGATTCTGCCGATCGGCCAGGACGAGGACGACGCCACCGCATTGTCGCCGGCACGCGTCGAGCAGCGGCTGCAGAAGTTCCTCCCGAAGACCGGCCCGTACCACGTCGAGTACATCAACGTGTACGGCGTCAATCAGCGCGTGGCCGCGACCTTCCGTAAAGGGCGCATCCTGCTCGCCGGCGACAGCGCGCACGTCAACAACCCGATCGGAGGCATGGGCATGAACGGCGGCATCCATGACGCGATCAACCTGACCGAGAAGCTCACGAAGGTGATCTCCGGTGCGGCCGGAGACGACGTACTCGACCTCTACAGCCGCCAGCGTCGCCACGCCGCGGTGAACTACGTACAGGCCCAAACGATCGCCAACAAACGGCTGCTGGAGGAACGCGACCCCGAGGTACGGCGCCGCAACTTCGACGAACTGCGCCGTACCGCGGACAACCTCGACACCGCTCGCGCCTACATGCGCCGAGCGGCCCTGTTCGACAGCCTGCAGGACGCAGCCGCCATCACCTGAGACCCCGGTGCGGTACGACGTTCCGTACCGCACCGGACGACGGGATCCGCTCAGCTGCTCAACAACTTCGTCAGCAGCGGCCCCCATTTCGGGAGCCCGGAACCGGGCTCGAGGATGGACTGGTGGTCTTCGTCCTCGGCGACGAAGAACGAGAAGTTCGTCAGGTGATTGACCCATCCCAGCGAGTCCGCACGACCCAGCTCGGCCACTCGGGGCTCATGAGTCGCGGACGACGCGATCACGAGCGCCTCGACGTCGAGAACGCCCTGCGTCGGCGCCGATGTCAGGACGTCGCATCGACGGCCGGCCGTCTCGACAGCCTTGAGCTGCTTCGCGTCGGCGAGCAACTCGTTGAACGCTTCCTCGCCGAAGGCTTTCCGCATCTCGTCGCGCATCGACTCGGCGGATCCCGGCCGGGCGAGGCGCTCGGTCGTGTTCTCCGAACCGGCCGGCATCGCATCCACGATCACCAAGGACCTGACCTGCTCGCCGCGGGCCAGCAGCCGGCGCGCCACGGCGAACATGACATGGGCGCCGTAGGACCAACCCAGCAGTTCGTACGGCCCGGCCGGCTGCATGCCCTGGATGACGTCGGCATAGGTCGAAGCGAGGTCGTCGAGGTCGTCGAACTCGATCTCCAGGCCGGCCATCGCCGGATCGTCGATCCCGACCAGCCCGACCGCGTCCGGGAGGTACGCCGACAGTTCCGAGTACATGAACGAGGCGCCGAACTTCGGGTGCGCGCAGAACACCGTACGGCCGTTCAGGGATGGGACGAGCCGGGTCGCGATCGCGGTGATGCCGACGTCAGGATCCGCGTCCTGCTGCAGCTTCTGGTCGACCACCGAGCTCAGCTCGCCGATCGTCGAAGCGGTGATGACGTCTCGCATCGCTATGTTGACCGGGAACGTGCGATTCATCTTCGAGGCAAGCCGCATGGCCGCGAGCGAATGCCCGCCCAGCCGGAAGAAGTCGTTCCCTGCACCCAGTTCCAGGTCCTCGCTGAGGTCGAGCACCTCACGGAAGATCGCGGCCAGCGCCAGCTCCGTCGCCGACTCGAGCGGTCGGCCCGTAGCGCCTCCGGACGCGGCGACGTCAGCCGGCGGCAACGCTCGGCGATCCAGCTTCCCGGTCGGGGTGAGGGGGAAGGAGTCCACCACGACAAGAGCTGCCGGGACCATGTAGTCAGGCAAGAACTTGGCCAGATGGTTACGCAACGACTCACTGATGTCGAGGTCCGAGGTTGTGCTGTAGTAGGCCGCCAGTTGCAGCCCGGTCGAATGGGCGAAGGCGACCACTTCGGCGCGCGTCACCTCGGGGAACTCTTGCACCACGTCCCGGATCTCGTCCGGTTCGATGCGATAACCGCGGATCTTGATCTGCTCGTCGGCGCGACCGAGGTAGTCGATCATCCCGTCGTCGTTCCACCGGGCGAGATCGCCGGTGCGGTACATGCGCTCCGCCGGCTCCCACAGGCAGGCGACAAAACGTTCGGCGGTCATCGCGGCCTGCCCCCAGTAACCCCGCGCGGTTCCTTCGCCTGCCAGGTAGAGCTCACCGGCGACACCGGGGAGAGCAGGCTGCAGGTTCTCGTCGAGGATGTAGGCCCGGGTGTTGAAGATCGGCGTACCGACACTCGACGTGGTGCTGTCGGCCAGGTCGGCACCGAGCGCGTTGATCGTGTACTCGGTCGGCCCGTAGAGGTTGTACGACTCGACACCGGGTGCGTCGCGCAACTGTTGCCACAAGCGGTCCGGGACGGCCTCGCCACCAAGGGAGACGAACACGACACCGGGTGCGTCGGAAGCCACGGACCGACCGGCCGGCCGGTCCCGATCGAGCAGCCCTTCTTCGACCAGCAGTTGCCCGTACGACGGGGTCACGTCGAACCCGTCCATGCACACCTCGTCGTAGTGAGCCAGCAGCCGCTGATGGTCGCGCCGCATCTCCTCGTCGATGACGTGGACCTCGTGCCCGTTCAGCAGCCAGAACAGCTGTTCCCAGGAGGCGTCGAAGGAGAACGAAGTCGTGTGCGCGATCTTCATCCGGCGCCCGCGCTGGTGGTCCACCACTCGATCGAAGATCTTCTCGACGTGGTTGACATACATGTTCGTCAGTCCGCGGTAGCCGACGGCGACTCCCTTGGGCCGTCCGGTGGTTCCCGAGGTGAAGATGATGTACGCGAGGTGGTCGAGCGAGACCTCACCGCCGCGTTCGGCGGCCGTGATCGGATCCGGCGCGGTCTGCGCTAGGCGGTCCAAGATCATCGCGGAGTCCAGGTTGATCACCTGGCCGGCGGCGCCGGTGATTCGATCCACGTCGCGGTCGGTCACCAGCGTGACGGTCGGTTCGGCGACCTCGACCATGTAGTTGATCCGTTCGTCCGGCAACTCGCAGTCCACCGGGACGTAGGCGGCTCCCACCGCGAACACCGCGAACATCGCGATGACCGTGCGCTCGTCGCGGGGCAGCAGCAGCGCGACCCGATGCTCCGGTCGCACGCCCTCCGCCAGGAGCAGACGGGCGTAGCGGTTCACTTCTGCCGAGAACTCGTCGAAGGTGAACCGGCGCTCGCCGGCGACCAGCGCCGTCTCCGATCCGGACAGCCGCACCTGCCGGTCCAGCAGTTCGGCGACCGTGACCGGCTCGATCTCGCGGACGAGATCAGCGGGGATGCCCGTGTGCGGGTCGGTCTCGTCCGGCAGCAGTGCGGACAACCTGCCAACGGGCTCGTCGAGCCGGCCTGTGAGCGAAACGAGCACATGCGCGTACCGCGTGAGCATCAGCTCCGCGGCCGACGGCTCGAACATGTCGCGGCGGTAGGACAGGCGCACATGCACGGTCGCCGCACCGTCGCGCTCCTCCGGGTCGACCGCGAACGTCACGGGGTAGTGGGTCGCGTCGTCAACCTTGGCGCCGACGACCTCCAACCCGCCCGTGTCCTTCCCGCCGGTCTTGGCCAATGGCATGTTCTGCACCACGAACAGCGTGTCGAACAGAACCGGAACGCCGGCATTGGTCTGGATCTGGGTCAGCGCGGCTTGTGGATGGTCGATGACGCGCAGCAGCTCTGACTGGACTTGGGCGAGCAGTTCCCGATTCGTGGTGAACGGAGGCAGGTTCACCCGCATCGGGACCGTGTTGAACAGCAGCCCGATGATGCGGTCGGCGTCGGCCAACGCCGGCGGCCGGCCGGAGACGGTGTTGCCGAAGACAACGTCATTGCTGCCGGTGAGCCGACCGAGGGTGATCCCCCAGGCGGTCTGCAGCAGGGTGCCCGCCGTGACCTTGGCGTCGCGCGCGGCCTGGAACACCGTCTCGGCCTCGGCCGGGCTGAGATCGAGGCTCAGCTCACCCATCTCACCCTGGGCGTCACCACGGTCGACGAAGTCCGGGCACAGCAACGTCGGGCCGGTCAGCTCCGCCAGGTAGTCGTCCCAAGCACGGTAGGCGGCACCGGGGTCCTGGTCGTCGACCCAGTCCAGGTAGGAGCGGAAGGACGCCGGAGGCACCCGATCGACGTACCCGGCATCGCCGTAGATGGTGAGGATCTCGGCCAGCAGCGAGTTGATGGACCAGCCGTCCAGCAGGATGTGCTCGAAACTCATCACCAACGTCCACGCTTCGTGGCCGTGTTCGAGCAGGGTGAAGCGGATCAGCGGCGGGGTCTCGAAGTCGAACGGTTCACCTCGCTCGGCCGCCAGGAACTGCTCCGTATCGCCGCTCCACTCGTCGCCGCGGATGACCCGCACCGGGACTTCGACGCCGGACGGGATCACCTGTACGTCGCCGGGCGGGACGAACGCCGCCCGGAGGTTGGGGTACCTCTCCAAGGCACTGGCGATGGCAGCCGTCATCCGCTCGGGATCGAGATCTCCTGCAAGCTGCCGAGTGATCTGCGAGACGTAGGTGTTGTGGTCGTCGGACTCCTGGGACCGCAGCAGGTGATAGAACAACCCGCGCTGCAGCGGAGCAAGCGGAAGGATCTGGGCGTCGCGCCCGTACCGGGCCCGGACGGATTCTTCTTCGCCGGGCGTCAGCGTGACCCGGTCAGCGCGCCGCAGCGTGAACGCGGGTCGACGCTCGCGGCCGGGTGCCGGGATGCCGGCCCCGCTGATCTCCTCGGTGATCGCGGCGGCCAACGCCTTCGCATCGATATCGACAGTGGCAGCTGATTCGACCCAGACGCGGACTTCACCGCCCGCAACGAACACCTGAATGCCGAGTCCGTTCTCAGCAGCCTCGGGGATCAGTTCCGCTTCGCTACGGAACACGCCTACGCGGATCCGGGGCGTCGGGACATCATCGAAGAAGCGACTGAACCGCGGGTGTCCGGCCAGCGCGGCGTACTCGGCCGCTCGCTCCGGGCTCAGCCCGACAACATCACCATCGTCAAGCAGTACAGGGAATCTGGGACCGTCGGACTCGTGGAGTTCCACGAGCAGATCGCCTTCGGTGACCTCAGCCAAAGACTTGGCCACGGCCGTCAACACCACGGACCGCAGGGAAGGTCCGTCCGTGGCGGGAACCGGCGCGACGCTCGAGGCCTCCGAAGCTACCGAGTCGCCGCGCTGCCGCAGTACCGTGTCGGTCGCGTCCGCGAGCTCATCGACCCAGTCCTCCCAGAACGGATCGTCAACAATGGCGGTCAATTCGTCGTCGCTGTACCCGGTCGCGGTCCGAACCGGGGCGACGACCATCGGAATGCGCGCCTGATAGGCGCTGACCAGCTCGGCGAGGTTGTCCCGGACCGCGTCCATCAGCTCAGGATTGCTGGTCTCGGCGACCAGCGCACCGGTGCCGTCGTCGCGGACCGCCAGGTGCAGGGCGAGACCTGCCCCCGACAGCGCATGACTGACGTGGTCGATCGCCGCCCGCCAGAGCGGAGCCGCACTGATGTCGAAATCCGCAAGCGGGAGCTGGAAGCGGCGGACAGCACCTGTGTTTTCGAGACCGTCGCCTCCGGCTCGAACGATCTGGGCGAGTTGCTTGACCGTCACCTCCGTGTGCTGGGCACCAAGCACCAGGAAGCGTGCTGTCTTCCGCAGCAACCGTGCGGTGGTCTCCGCCGAGAACAATTCGCGGGCCGCGTGCAGGTTCATCCCGTAGGCGCCGCTGCCCAGTCGTTCGATACTCGACACGAGATCGAACAGCGCGGGCTGAGCTGCCAGCGGACCGCCCGTGGTGGTCGAGACATAGTTGGCCAGTGGCGATGCGGCGTCGCCACCGCGATCGACATAGGCGGCCATCACCTGGAAGAGCGGACTGATCCCCACCTGTCGCGGCGGGTTCACCGCCTCGACGACGTGCTCGAACGGAACGAGCTTGTGGTCAGCGGCTTCGAGCATCCGATCGCGGCAACCGAGCAGGGTCTGGGCGAATCCGGCGTCGGCGTCGATATCGGCGCGCACCACGACGGTGTTGACGAAGTAGCCGATCAGGTCCTGCAGCTCGGGCAGGTCGCGCAGACTGGCCGGGATGCCGATCGGTACCGAATCGCCTGCTCCTTCGTCCCAGAGCGCCAAGGAGAAGGCCGCAAGCAACGCCTGCAGCGGCGTTGCCTTGTGCTCGACCAGGAATTCGTCGACCGCGGCCGTCTCGGCGCTCGTGAGGGATGTCGTGGCGGGCCGGATGGTTCGCTCGTCGGACTCGTCCCGGGGCCGGTCGAGCGGCAGGACCGTCTCCGTCGGGAGATCCGACAGTGTGTCCTGCCAGTACCGGAGGTCCGACTGATAGCGGGATTCGGGATCTTCTCGACTCCCCAGCACGTGCCGCTGCCAGACCGAGAAGTCCGCGTACTGCGTCGGCAACGGCGCGAGCTCGGTGGGATTGCCGGTCGCTGCTTCGACGTAGAACCTGTTCAGTTCCTGAATCAGCGTCCCGAAGGAGTCCGCATCGGTCACGATGTGATGCCCGTAGGCGATCAGAACATCGCCATCGGAATGACGCAGCAGATGGAACTTCAGCCCGAACTCGGAGGTGAAGTCCAGGGGCAGCGCGGCGACCTGGGCGATCTTGTCGGCGAGGACCCCGGACTCGACGTGTTCGACTTCCAGGACCTTGGCGTCGGCGTCGGGTTCCGGATGAATGACCTGGCGCAGTGACGAGGTCTCCTCGTCCGGTACGAGGATCGTGCGCAGGATCTCGTGCCGGGCGACGACCCGACGGACCGCGGTCGCCAGCGCATCCAGCTCGAGCCGCTCGGCTGCCTGCAACACGATCTCGGTCCGATAGATCGACCGTCCGGCGATCTGCTCGGTGAACCACAGCGATTGCTGGCCGTAGGAAACCGGTAGGACGGCGGGGCGCGGTAGTTCGCCGATTCGGGTGCCGGAGATTTCGGCGGTTCCGGTGCTGGTGTCGGCGATGCGGGCGAGTTCGCTGATGCGTGGGTGGTCGAAGACGTCGCGCAAGGTCAGTGTGGTGCCGAGGAGTGTGTTGGCGCGGGCGACGACTCGGGCGGCGAGTAGTGAGTGTCCGCCGAGGCGGAAGAAGTCGGTTTCGACGCGGAGGTCGTCGTTCAGTTGCAGAACGTCTCGGAAGATGCCGGCGAGGGCGATCTCCGTGTCGGTTTCCGGCGCCCGCCCGTCGGCCGCGCCGGCGGTCAGGTCTGGGTACGGCAGCGCGCTGCGGTCCAGTTTCCCGTTGGCAGTAACGGGGAATCGGTCCAGCTGGGTGAACGTCGTGGGGACCATGTAGTCGGGTAGCGACTGTGCGAGGTGCTCGCGCAGTTTGTCGAACGACACGGTGTCGCCGGTGGTGTAGGCGGCGAGGTATTTGCCGCCGGCGGGGTGGTCCAGGGCGATGATTGCGGCGCCTGATACCGCTGGGTGTTGTTCGAGGGCTGCGCGGATTTCGGCGGGTTCGATGCGGTTTCCGCGGATCTTGACTTGGTCGTCGCTGCGGCCGAGGTACTCCAGCTGTCCTTGGGGGTTCCAGCGTACGAGGTCGCCGGTGCGGTAGAGCCGGGTGCCGTCTTCACCGGCTACGAATCGGTTGGCGGTGAGGGCTGGGTTGGTGATGTATCCGTCGGCGAGTTGGACGCCGCCGAGGTAGAGCTCGCCGGTCGCTCCGGCTGGTACTGGGCGCAGCCAGGTGTCGAGGACGTGCGCTGCGGTGTTCGCGACCGGTGTGCCGATGGTGGCGTTGTCGGCGGTGGTGGCGTCGCCGGTGACTTCGGTGGAGCCGTAGAAGTTGTGGAGTTCTGCTTGTGGCGCAGCGATTTGCAGGGCGTCTGCGCTGGCTCGGGTGAGTGGTTCGCCGGAGGAGATCCAGTGCCGGAGGGTGGTTAGTGTCGTGTTGTCCTGGCGGACGAGAGCCTCGGCGAGGCTGGGCACGGTCAGCAGATGCGTGACGCGGTGCCGGGCGATGGTGTCGAGGAGTGCGGCTGGGTCTTGGGCGGTTTCGGCCGGGACGACGACGACAGGGGTGCCGGCGATCAGCGGCCCGAACAACTCGGTCACGGCATCGACGAAACCGAGGCCGCTCTTGGAGAGTGCGACGTCTTCTGGCCTGTAGTCCAGTACACGTTGGCCCCAGGTGAGGCGGTTGACGAGTGCGCGGTGGGAAAGGCTGACGCCTTTCGGGTTACCCGTTGTTCCTGAGGTGAAGATGACGACTGCGGCGTCGAGGTCGTTCAGCGGCCGGGCCAGGACCGGTGCGGTCTTTTCACCGTCGTGCCGTACTTCGGTGATCACGACGGCGGGTGCGGCGACGTCGAGGATGTGTTGAATGCGTTCTGCGGGGTATGCCGGATCGATCGGCACATAAGCCGCTCCCGCGCGCAGTACGCCGGCCAGCGCTACTACCAGATCGACCGAACGCGGCATGGTGATCGCGACGCGGTCTCCGACCCGCACACCCCGCTCAACGAGGTCGTTGGCGAAGGCGTTGACCCGTTCATCGAACTGGCGGTACGTAAGTTCGGTGCCATCAGCAACGATTGCGACCGCGTCCGGGGTCGCTGCCACCTGTCGGCGTACCAGCTCGTCGACAGTCGCGCCGGAAACATCGAGCGCTTCGCCCTGTGCCCAGGACGGATCCGGGCCGTCGGTGACCGGTGTGAATCCGGTACTCGCTTGGTGCAGGGTCTGGGTGGGGGAGCCGTCGAGGACAGCGGTGAGGAAGCGGCCGAGCCGGTCGGCGTGCACGGTCGGGTCGCCGGCGGCGGATCCGCTGGAGAGGTCGAGCTGGATGCCGGTGTCGCGGGTGCGGTGGATGACGAGGTCGAGTGAACCGACGGGGCCGCTGTTGATTCTCTCGGTGGTGGCGTCGGTGTCGCCCAGGTGCGGTGTTGACTCGAAGAGTTTGATGTTGATCGTCGGCAGCGCGAGGTAGGACGCTTGGCCGCCGGGCCAGGAGCGGGCGATCTGGTGGTCTTCGGCAGTCGTGTGCCGCCGGGAAGTCTTCAACTGCCCGGCGACGATCTCGAGCACGTTCTCGACTGTGTGGTGCGGGCTGATCCCGGTGACGATCGGGATCGCTCTGGAGATCGCGCTCGGCGTTTTCAGTGCTTCGCGATCGTCGCGCATCATCAGCGGAACCCGGACCGCGACGAAGTCACGACCGTCGGCCAGAGCGGTGTAGACGCCCCACAGAGCGATCAGGGCGTCGGTCCAGGAAACCCGCGCGGCGCGGGCGAACTGCTGGACTCTCGGATAGAGGTCGTCAGGGATCGGGACGGCAACCGGCCGGCTGGAGGAGGCGAAGAGCCCGGCGACGTCTTCCACGCTCTCGTGGCCGGCGTTCTCGATCTCGAGGACGCTGTTCCAGTACGCGACGTCTGCCGCCGCCGCGGCAGCGTCGTGCCGCTCGGTCTCCAGGACGTTCTTCAAGTCGCCGAACCAGCGGTCCGGGACCGGCTCACCGGCTTGGGCCGCGGAGTAGACCTCGGCGACGCGGCGGATGAAGAGAAAGATGCTGTAGCCGTCGACGAGCAGGATGCTGGTGACCAGGATCCAGGCCCAGGTCCCGTCCGCGCGGCGGACCAGCGTCGAGGTTGTCGCCGGCTCCCCGGCGGCCGTCTCGGCGAGTTGTTCGCGGGCCAGAGCCCGGACCTGGTCGTCGTCCTGGCCGGCGTCGATGATCTCGGTCGGAAGTGTCGTGGTGGTGTCGACGTACTGGAACGGGACGCCGTCGTCGTCGCCGAACCGGGCCCGGAGCGTATCGGTTTCGGCGAAGACCGCGCTGACCGAGGATGCGAGCAGGACCGGGTCGACCGGGCCGTCCAGCCAGATCAGCCGGCCCGCGCAGAACACTGAGGACTCCGGAGCGAGGCTTCGCGCTACCCAGTTGCCTCGCTGGCTCGCGGTCAGTTGCAGACGATCAAGAGCCGTCAACGGAAGCACACCCACTTCTCTAGGGACGAGGTGACGGTCACTGCCACATCAAGGAAGGTTAGGCTAACCTTGCGTCGTGCCGCCATCCATCCCACCTCCCGACCGGGAAGAGCTGTCCCGGCTGGGCCGGGGACCGTTGACCCGTTGGCTACCGCTGATCCTGCAGGCGCCCGCCGATCCGCCCGATGTGCAGCCGTTCGCGGCCGATCCGGAAACCACGGCCGGCCGATTTCTGCTGCGCGTGATCCTCTCCGTACGGCGGGTGACCGTCCCCGCCGCGCTGGCAGCGACCCTGTGGCAGGTGGGCGAGGCGGGGGTCCCGGTGGTGATGGGACTCGCGATCGACCGGGCGTTGGCAACCGGGGATGTGGGGCAGTTGGTGCTGTGGATCGGCGTACTGGTGGGCCTGTACGTCGTGCTGACGGCGGCGGCGAAGTTCGCCATCCAGCTGACCGCGTATGCCATTCAGTTGCTGCAGCACCGGCTTCGGAGCACCCTCTCGACCGGCGTACTGCATCCCGTCGCCGGTGGCGCCCACGCGCCGGACGGCGGCGTTGTCTCGCTGATGACCAATGACGTCGGTCGCATGTCCAACGGGGTTCAGCTCGTGATCATGCCGATCGCGAGGGTCGTGACCATCAGCTTCATCGCCGTCTCACTGCTGACGACGCACTGGATCCTCGGGCTCGCCGTGCTGGTGGGGGCGCCGGTGGCGGTGTGGTTGATGGGTGTGCTCAGCGAGCGGCTGTCCCGCGACACCCGCGAGTACCAGGGATTGCTGGCCACCACCGTCGGAATGGCCACGGATGTCGTGGCCGGATACCGGGTGGTCAAGGGGATCCGCGCCGAGACCGAGGCGACCAGAAGGTACCGGCAGGCAAGCCAGGAGACGCTCGTCGGTGCCAAGCGCAACGCGGGGCTGCTGGGGAGGTTCCTGATGGGTTCCGGTGTGGTCACCGGCGTGTTCGTCGCAGCGGTGATGGGGCTGGCGGGCTGGTTCGCCGTGGACGGTCAGCTGAGCATCGGCGAGCTGATCGCCGCCGTCGGGCTCGCACAGGCGTTGCTGCCGCAGATCCGGTCGATCGCGAACGACTCCATCCCCAACCTCGCCGGCTCGCGCGCGTCGTCCGCGCGCATCCTGGACGCGCTGCAGGCCGATGTCGCCGTGGCGCCCGAGCCCGACGACGCCGTATCGCCGGTGCTTCCGCAACTGCCGGTGCTGGAGGTTTCCACGCCCAGCACGACGATCCGGATCGAGCCCGGTGAACTCGTGGGAGTGCGCACCGACGACGTGACCGCGGCCCGCGTCGCGGAGGCGCTGCTGGATCCGCGCGAGTCCGGCGGCGAGGTGGCGGTGCGGCTGGATGGCATCGCGGCGGGTGAGTTGACTGCGCGGGAGTACCGCAGCCGGGTCACCTTCTCTCCGCACCGGGTGACGCTGTTCAGCGGAACGATTCGCGACAATCTCACCGTCACGGCGGCGGCACCCGAGCTGGTGACAGCGGCCGTGCGGGCCGCGGCCTGCGACGACTTCGCCGCCGATCTTGACCTTCCGGTCGGCGAGGACGGCAACCGCTTCTCCGGCGGTCAGCTCCAGCGACTTGCGCTCGCCCGCGCCTTGGCGAGCGACGCACCGGTCCTCGTACTGCATGACCCGACCACGGCGGTCGACTCGGTCACCGAGCACACGATCGCGGAGCGGCTGCGCGCCGTCCGCGCGGGACGCTCGACCCTGCTGATCACCTCGTCCCCGGCGTTGCTGAGTAGCTGTGACCGCGTCGTCGATCTGCTCGAGGACGCACCGGTGCGCGTTGGGAGATCGTCGTGAGCCAGGCATCAGCTGCGCTGCCGATCGCGAGCGGCAGGGAGACGGCCCGAGAGGTATGGCGGCTCAGCCGCGGCCATCGGCTCCGGCTCGCCACTGTCGGAGTGCTGGGGATCGTCAGTACCGCCGTGAACGTGATCCCGCCGGTGATCATCGGGTTCCTCGTCGACCGGGTCCGGGCAGGTACCGCCGACCTCGGCACCGTCGCGATGGTCACGGCCGCGATGGTCGGTTCGGCAGCTCTCGGCGCGGCCGGCACCGCGATGACGATCGTGCTGGCCACCCGCGTCTACCACACCATCCTCGCCGGGTTGCGCGAACAACTCGTGAGCCGTGCGATGACGCTCCCGCAGCACCTGGTCGAACGCGCCGGGACGGGGGACCTGATCTCCCGGACCAGCGACGATGTCACCGCCGTCGCCGATGCCGCTCCCTCGGTGATTCCCGCGCTCACCGTCACGGCGTTCACCATTGTTGTGTCGCTGGGCGGGCTCGCGGCGCTGGAATGGCCGTACGCCGTCGCGTTCGCCGTCGTACTGCCCGTCTACGTGCTCGTCATGCGCTGGTACCTCCGCATCGGTCCGCGGGTCTACGGCGCCGAACGCGCGGCGATGAGCGCCCGGGCTCAGCAGATCCTCGAATCCCAGCGTGGCTACGCCACCGTGCTCGGGCTCGGGCTCACCGAGCAGCGGCACCGCAGCGTGCTGGCCGCGTCCTGGGGCGTCGCGGTGTGGACGCTTCGCGCCCGCGCCGTGGGGGTCATGCTCAACCTCCGCCTGAACTTCGGCGAATGTCTCAGCCTGGCCACCGTCCTCGTCGTCGGCTTCGTGCTGATCGACGCGGACGTGTCCACTGTCGGCGCTGCCACCGCCGCGATGCTGCTCGTCCTGCGCCTGCTCGGTCCGATCAACGAACTGGTGTTCGTCGTCGACGACCTCCAGTCGGCCCTGGCATCGCTCAGCCGGATGATCGGCGTCGTCACGATTCCGGAGGAAGCAGGCGAGCCGTCGGCGACCGTGGACGCGGGTGTCGCGGTGCGGCTCAACGGCGTCGCTTTCCGCTACGGCGACGGCCCCCGCCTGTTCGACAACCTCACCCTCGACATCCCGACCGGTCAGCGCACCGCTGTTGTCGGTGCGTCCGGGGCAGGCAAGACGACGCTGGCTGCCGTCATCGCCGGCATCCATCTCCCCGAGGACGGGACGGTGGCCCAGCCCGGCCGGACGACGTTGATCACCCAAGAGACCCACGTGTTCGTGGGCACCCTGCGGGACAACCTCACGCTCGGCGCCCCGACGGCCGGCGACGACGACGTCCACGCCGCGCTGGACGCGACGGGGGCGGCCGGTCTGCTCGACCTGCTGCCGGACGGTCTGAACACGATCGTCGGCACCGGCGGACATCCGCTGACCGATGCTCAGGCCCAACAGCTCGCCCTCACCCGGCTCCTGCTCGCTGACCCGGAACTGGCGATCCTCGACGAGGCGACCGCCGAGGCCGGCTCCACCCACGCCGGGTTGCTGGACCGGGCCGCCGACGCGGTGCTGCACGGGCGCACCGGGTTGGTGATCGCGCATCGCCTCTCCCAAGCCGCGACCTGTGACCGGATCGTCGTCATGGAGCAGGGCCGGATCATCGAGAGCGGTACTCACAACGAGCTGGTCGCCGCCGGTGGCGTGTACGGCGGGCTGTGGAGCGCGTGGGAGGCCGGACGAAGCACGAACAACACAGTCATCGACAAGCAGGAAAACAAGGAGTTCTGATGAGTCTCACCACCGAGCAGTTGATCGCCGACGTCGCCGACGTGCTGTACATCGAACCGAAGGAGATCGACTACGAACTGAGCCTGCGCGACCAGGGGATGGACTCGGTCCGGCTGATGGATCTGGTGGAGCGCTGGCGCACCGCGGGCCTGGACCGGATCGACTTCATCACCCTGGCCGAGGACTCGCGCCTGGCCCACTGGATCGAGGTCGTCGAGAAGCTGCAGGCCGGCGAAGAAGTAGCGTCCTGATCCTGCGGTGCGTGTGTAAGTGCGGTCATGACGACCGCACTACACGTCAGGGGGCCAGCACCCGCAACATGTTGCCCCAGCCCACGAGCGACCTCTCGACCACCTTCAGGCCGGCGTCGGCGATGACTGCCTCTAGCTCGTCCTTGGTGCGGTATCCCGATCCGTGCAGCGTCAACCGCAGGAGGTCGAGCTCCGCGTCATGTTCGTCCAGCTCGTCGGGATCGAAGGTCGCCTCCACCAGCAGGACCCGGCCATCGGGGCCCAGGCTGGCGGCTGCCCGCTGCAGAATCAGCCTCGCCTCCGCGTCCGGGTGCTGCCCGAGCGCTTGGATGATCAGTACGGCGTCCGCGGGTTCGGTCTGCTCGAACACCGACTGCTCGACGATGCGGATCCGGTCACGTCGTGACTCGTCCGCGATGCTGGCCGGAACGTCCCGGCGGAACCAGTCCGCCGCGGTGGGGAGCGCCACGATCGTGACACTTGCTTCCGGATGCGTCGCAGTGAGGTAGTCGGCGTGGACCGCGGCGCCGGCGGCGTGGACGACGACCTTGCCGACGCCCGCGAGGACGGGGGACTTCGCGAGCGGCTCGGCGAGGATATGCACGAACCCGGACTTGCTCTCCAGCCGCTTGTGCTCGAACGGCTGCTCGGCACGGAGGGCGTCCCAGTCCTGGCCGGTCACCGACTCGAGCACCGGACGGTCGTGGCGGACCGCCTCCTCGAGGCCGAAGAAGGCCTGCGACATCCGGAAGTCGACCCCGTCGGCGACCAGGTGATCGAGGATGGCCTCGCTGGTCAGGAATTCGCCGGTCTCGGTGAGCTTGTACTCGTCACCGTCGCGGTCCACGAGTTCGATCGCCTGCAGGTACCGCAGGAACTTCGCCAGCGAGCGTTCTTTCGCGCCGGTGTGCTGTGCGAGCGCGGGGACGGTGCGGACGCCGCGGCTGATGCCGTCGGCGATCCCGAGGTTCGCGGCCGCCCGAATCGCCAGTGGTGGCAGCAGCTCGGACATCTCGTGGAACTTCGCGAAGGCCTTCTCGTTGCGCTCCGGGTCCGGCAGGGCGGGATCTTCGTCCAGCGCCACCACCTCGGCGCGCCGCCAGTAGCCGCTGAAATCGATGTCGGCCTTGTCGACATCGCGCTCCTCGATGAGATAGCGCCGCAGATCACGGACGATGGACTGCTCCCCGGCGAGCCAGACGAAGGTCGAGCCGTCGTGCCGGCCGGTCGCGCGGACCGCCTGCAGCAGCAAGGGCGCGGCACCCGTCGGCTGTCCGTTCCGCACCACCCAGGTCACCTCGACGCCTTGGTGCGCGGGGAAGTCGATCCGGTGCGATTCCTCGGCCACCTCGATGTAGACCTCGGCTTGCGCATCGTCGGGCAGCTCCGTGAGCAACCGGTCGATGGCCGGGATGGCCGTGTCGTCACCGACCACGAGGTACCGGTCGTACCCTTCGGCCAAACCCTTCGAGACCGATGGCCCACCGATGTGGAGGCGATCGCCCGGATTCGCCCGGTACGCCCACGTCGTCGCGACGCCCACGCCGTGTTTCACGAAGTCGACGTCGAGCTCGCGTGTCTGCGCGTCGTACCGACGGACCGTGTAGACCCGCCAGAGCGACGGCGGGTCGGACGGCCAGCGGTACTTGCCGTCCTTGTACGTCGGGAGCACCGGCTCGCTGTCACCGGGGTACGGGAAGACCAAGCGGATGTTGTCGTCGAAACCGTGGCTGGCGAACGCGGGGAACGCCGTACCGTCAGGTCCGGTGAACGGGCCCAGCTGATCACCGGTCAGAGTGATCCGGCGCAGCCCGGGAGTGACATCGACGACGCGCGCCACCTCCAGCTCCCGCAGGACGATGGCGTGTACGACGGTCGGACGGGCGCGGCGTGGCATGTCAAAACCCTAACTTTAAGGAAGCTCGGCTCAGAGCTTCTCGGAGCTCGGTGACAACGGCGTCCGCGAAACCGAGGAAATTGATGGTCGTCGAGTCCGGAGCAAGGTGATAGCGGATCACGGCGCGATACAGCTGCTCGGTGCCCTCCGTGCTTGGTGACCCACCGTCGTAGACCCGCGTGAGGAGTACCGCGGGGGAGGGGGTACGTCGCAACGCTCTCCGTCCGGTCTTGTTGTGGTAACGGAGTAACGCCAACTCGGCGGTCCTGGTTGGCTCGGGCTCGTCGAGAGCGACGGCGGTCGCCGCGGTGAACGGACCGATCGTGGTGTCGTCGGGAGTCAGCGAAACCTCTTCGTCGACGACGACGATCCCTGCTGAGTGGAGCGCGTTGCGGATGGCTTTGCGGACGACGTCTTCGGTCCGGGAGCCCTCCCGGTGGAATGTGGAGACGTTGCCAGCGACAAAGGCTTGTTCGTCGATCGGCTGCGCTCGGGCGAGCAGTCCCTTCCAGTGATCGAGGCCGTCCGTAGCCACGGCTTCGCCGGCCGCTTCGATGGCTTCGAGTGCCGGGACGAGCGCTGCTCCGCCGGACGCGGACTGCCGGAGTGCCTCCGCCAGCCGGTGCAGCGACGCCCGGTCGACGGTTCCCGCATGGACGGCCAGCACTGCAGTCGTGTGTGTGTACGCGAGCGCGGCCGGGCGGCCGGCGGAGATATCGATGAGCTCAACGGCGGCCGATCTGAGGTTGCTCTCGGCAACCAACTTTACCGTCGGGGGTTCGACCGTCTCCGGAGGCAGGAGATAGGTGAACCAGAGCCGCCGGCTGGTCGCGTCCACCGAGAGGCGAAGTGCGTCCGTGGTGGCGACGAGTGAGCGGAAGGCCGCGCCGACCGATTCGCTCGTCGACTCCGCGGACAGGTTGATGAGCTCGGTGAAGACGTACTCGTCGGGTGCGGGGGCCGCTTCGCGGAGGCGCTCGAGGGCAGCGGGCGTCGGAACCAGCACCGGCTCGGCCGGCCCGGCATCGTGCGTCAACAGCGCGGCGAGGGCGCCGATGGTGCGCTGCGCGAACACATCGGACAGTTTGAAGATCAGATCGCGCTCACGGGCGAAGGCAACGATTCGGGCCGCGGAGATACTGTCGCCGCCCAGGCGGAAGAAGTCGTCGTCGACGCTGAGCTCGGTGTCGAGGTGGAGTACCTCGCGGAAGACGGTGGCGAGCGTGAGCTCGGTGTCGGTTTCGGGCGGCCGGCCGTCGGTCGCGCCGGCCGCCAGGTTCGGTTGTGGCAACGCGCGGCGATCCAGTTTCCCGTTGACGGTAACGGGGAATCGGTCCAGCTGGGTGAACGTCGTGGGGATCATGTAGTCCGGCAGCGACTGGGCGAGATGCTCGCGCAGCGCGGCGTCCTCGGCATCCGTGATGACGTAGGCCGCGAGGTACTTGCCGCCGGCCGGGTTGTCGAGCGCGACGACGGCCGCCCCCGTGACCGCGGGATGCTGTTCGAGGACCGCGCTGATCTCGCCGAGCTCGATCCGGTTTCCGCGGATCTTCACCTGGTCGTCGCCGCGGCCGAGGTACTCCAGCTGTCCCCGGGCGTTCCACTGCACCACGTCGCCGGTGCGATACAACCGCGCGCCGTCGTCGGCAGCGACGAATCGGCCCGCGGTCAGGCCTGCGCGAGCGACGTACCCGTCCGCGAGCTGGACTCCACCCAGGTAGAGCTCACCCGCCACACCGACCGGCACCGGACGCAGCCAGGCGTCGAGAACGCAGGTCGTCGTGTTCGCCACCGGACCGCCGATCGGCACGCTGACCGCATCGACCCCAAGCACCGGGTGAGCGGTCACATCGACGGCTGCCTCAGTCGGTCCGTAGAGGTTGTGCACCTCCGCGTTCTCGAACAGCGCAACGGCACTGGCCGCGGGCGACACCGGCAATGCCTCGCCGGAGCAGAACACACGCCGTACCGAAGCCACTGAGGACTTGTCCGGGTTCGAGGTGAGGAAGGCTTGCAACATTGATGGTACGAAGTGGGTGACGGTCACGGCGTGCCGGTCGATGGCCCCGAGCAGGTACTGCGGATCCTTGTGTCCGCCGTCTTTCGCTACGACTACTACGGCGCCGGTGATCAGTGGCAGGAAGAACTCCCACACCGACACGTCGAACGTGAACGGGGTCTTCAGCAGCACGCGATCCGACGTACCGATCTGGTAGTCGTCCCGCATCCACCACAGGCGGTTGACGATGGCTTGGTGGTTGATCTGGACGCCTTTGGGGCGTCCGGTGGTGCCGGAGGTGAAGATCACGTACGCCGCATCCGTCGGAAGCAGCGGACGCGAGGGCTGCGGTGGGTCGACCGGGCCGGCCTCGAAGTGCTGCCGCACGAATTCGTCGTCGATCACCACCCGGGGTGTGGCGTCCGCGAGGATGTGCTTGACGCGCTCGGCGGGATAGTCGGGGTCGATCGGTACGTACGCCGCCCCGGCACGGATGACCCCGGTCAAAGCGACCACCAGATCGGCGGAGCGCGGCAGGGCGACCGCGACCCGATCCCCAACCTGCACGCCCTTCTCGACAAGGAGGTGGGCGAGAGCGTTGACCCGGGCATCGAACTGGCTGTACTTGAGTTCGGTGCCGTCGTCGGCGACGACCGCGACGGCGTCCGGGCTCGCCGCGGCTTGCCGTCGTACCAACTCGTCAAGAGTCGTTTCGGGAACCTCGATCGGCTCACCACGCGACCAGGCGTCCAGTTGCCGCATCTCCGGTGTGGGCAACAGGCCCAGATCGCCGACCCGCGCGTTCGGATCGGCGGCGATAGCCGCCAGCGCCGACTTGAGGACGGCGACGAACCGCTCCGCGGTGGTGTCGTCGAACAGGTCGGTAGCGTAAGCGAGTCTTCCGCTCAGCTCGGTGTGCGAATCGAAGATGTCGAGGTCGAGATCGGTCTTGACCGCGCCCACCGAGACGGGAGTTGACGTCGTCTCGACACCATCGAGGCGCAGGCTGTTCGCACGGCGGCTACCCACGACGCGGTGGGTGAGCATGGTCTGGAAGAGGGGGTTGCGGCCAACGGATCGACCGGTGCCCAGCGCGCGGATGATCTCCTCGAAGGGCGCGGCCTGATGCTCGAATCCGCCGAGTACCGATCGTCTGGTGTTCTGCAGAACGTCGGCGATCGAGTCGCCGGCGTGGAACCGATGGCGGATCGGCAGCGTGTTCACGAAGTATCCGACCAGCTCTTCCAGACCGTCCTCGGTGCGTCCGCCGACCGGTGAGCCGATCACCACGTCCGTACCGGCGCCCAGCGCCGAGACGGTCAACGCGGTCGCGGCCTGCAACGTCATGAACATGCTCACGCCCTGCGCATCGGCAACCTGACGCAGGCCGGTCACCACCTCTGGATCGATGCTGAATCGCAGATCCGCACCGCGGTGGGTCGGCGCGACCGGTCGGGGCCGGTCCGGCGTGATCGTGGACTCCTCCGGCGCATCGGCGAGGACGTCACGCCAATAGGCGAGATGGTCGAAAAGTGGTGACCGCGCATCCGAGGCTGCGCCCAGGACATCGCGTTGCCAGATCGCGTAGTCCGCGTACTGCGCCGGTAGCGGCGTCCAGCCCGGCTCCTGCCCCGCGGTCCGCGCTTGATAAGCAGTCGACAGATCGCCCAGCAGCGACGGGAACGACCATTCGTCCACCGCGTGGTGATGGACCGCGACAACGAACACCCAGTCGTTGTCGCCTGCGCGGAACAGCGCGACCCGGATCGGGAGGTCGACCGCCAGATCGAACCCGGCCCGCACCACCGCGTCCACCCGTGTGTCCACGCTCGTGACGTCGTCCTCGAGGAGCAACGAGAGCCGCTCGGCCGCTTCGTTCGCCGGTACGACGACTTGACTCAGCATGCCGTCGTTCTCCACCAGGAGTGTGCGAAGTGCCTCGTGCCGAGACACCACGTCCCGGACCGCGGTGGCCAGGACGTCAGGATCCAGCTCGCCGCGCAAACGCAGGACCACCGGTACGACGTACCGCCCACCCGGCGTACCCAGTTGGTCGATCAGCCAGAGTGCTTGTTGTCCGTAGGAGACAGGGAGGACGGCTGGGCGGGGTAGTTCGCCGATTCGCGTCGAGGACGTTCCGCTGCTGGTGTCGGCGATGCGGGCGAGTTCGCTGATGCGTGGGTGGTCGAAGACGTCGCGCAGGGTGAGTGTGGTGCTGAGGAGTGCGTTGGCGCGGGCGACGACTCGGGCGGCGAGTAGTGAGTGTCCGCCGAGGCGGAAGAAGTCGGTGTCGATACCGAGTTCGGTGTCGAGGTTGAGTACGTCGCGGAAGATGCCGGCGAGGGTGATCTCGGTGTGGGTCCTTGGTGCCCGGCCGTTGGTTGTGTCTGCGGTGAGATCTGGGTGCGGGAGGGCGTTGCGGTCCAGTTTCCCGTTGGGGGTAACGGGGAATCGGTCCAGGTGGGTGTAGGTGGTGGGCACCATGTAGTCCGGGAGCGAGCGTGCGAGGTGCTCGCGCAGTTCGTCGAACGACACGGTGTCGCCGGTGGTGTAGGCGGCGAGGTATTTGCCGCCGGCGGGGTGGTCCAGGGCGATGATTGCCGCACCCGACACTGCTGGGTGTTGTTCGAGGGCTGCGCGGATTTCGGCGGGTTCGATGCGGTTTCCGCGGATTTTGATCTGGTCGTCGCTGCGGCCGAGGTACTCCAGCTGTCCTTGGGTGTTCCAGCGTACGAGGTCGCCGGTGCGGTAGAGCCGGGTGCCGTCTTCACCGGCTACGAATCGGTTGGCGGTGAGGGCTGGGTTGGTGATGTATCCGTCGGCGAGTTGGACTCCGCCGAGGTAGAGCTCGCCGGTTGCTCCTGCTGGTACTGGGTGCAGCCAGTTGTCGAGGACGTGCGCTGTGGTGTTGGCGACCGGGGCGCCGATCGCAAGGTGTCCGGTGGTGGCGTCGCCGGTGACTTCGGTGGAGCCGTAGAAGTTGTGGAGTTCTGCTTGTGGTGCAGCGATTTGCAGGGCGTCTGCGCTGGCTTGCGTGAGTGGTTCGCCGGAGGAGATCCAGTGCCGGAGGGTGGCCAACGCTGTGGGTGCGTCGTCGTGCCGGACGAGGATGTCGGCGAGGCTGGGTACGGTCAGCAGGTGGGTGACGCGGTGCCGGGCGATGGTGTCGAGGAGTGCTGCTGGGTCTTGGGCGGTTTCGGTCGGTACGACGACGATTCGGGTGCCGGCGATCAGCGGCCCGAACAACTCGGTCACGGCATCGACGAAACCGACACCGCTCTTCGACAACGCCACATCGTCCGGCCGGTAGTCCAGCAGACGTTGGCCCCACGCGAGGCGGTTCACGAGTGCGCGGTGGGCGACGGCGACGCCTTTCGGATTACCCGTTGTTCCTGAGGTGAAGATGACGACCGCGGCGTCGAGGTCGTTCAGCGGCCGGGCCAGAACGGGAGCGGTTCGCTCGCCCTTGGCCAGGCGTTCCTGCACTTCGGTGACGTACTGCTCTGTGATCACGACGGCGGGTGCGGCGATGTCGAGGATGTAGTGGATGCGTTCTGTGGGGTATGCCGGATCGATCGGCACATAGGCCGCTCCCGCGCGCAGTACGCCGGCCAGCGCTACTACCAGGTCGACCGAACGCGGCATGGTGATTGCGACGCGGTCTCCGACCCGCACACCGTCCTCGACCAGGCGGTGGGCGAACGCGTTGACCCGTTCGTCGAACTGGCGGTAGGTAAGTTCGGTGCCATCAGCAACAATAGCGACTGCGTCCGGGGTCGCTGCTGCCTGTCGGCGTACTAGTTCGTCGACGGTGGCGCCGGAAACCTCGAGTGCTTCGCCGTGTGTCCAGGTTGGGTCTGGGGTTTTGGTGTCGGGTGTGAGTCTGGTGCTTGCTTGGTGCAGGGTCTGGGTGGGGGAGTCGTTGAGGACGGCGGTGAGGAAGCGGCCGAGTCGGTTGGCGTGCACGACCGGATCGCCGGCGGCGGATCCGCTGGAGAGGTCGAGCTGGATGCCGGTGTCGCGGGTGCGGTGGATGACGAGGTCGAGTGAACCGACCGGGCCACTGCTGACTCTCTCGGTGATCACGCCGGTGTCGCCTAGGCGCGGTGTTGACTCGAAGAGTTTGATGTTGATCGTCGGCAGCGCGAGGTAGGACGCTTGGCCGCCGGGCCAGGAGCGGGCGATCTGGTGGTCTTCGGCAGTTGTGTGCTGCCGGGCGGTCTTCAATTGGCCGGCGACGGTTTCGAGGACGTGCTCGATTGTGTGGTGCGGGCTGATGGCGGTGGCGATCGGGATCGCTCTGGAGATCGCGCTGGGTGTTTTGAGTGCTTCGCGGTCGTCGCGCATCATCAGCGGGACTCGGACCGCGATGAAGTCACGTCCGTCGGCTAGGGCGGTGTAGATGCCCCACAAGGTGATCAGGGTGTCGGTCCAGGAGACTCGCGCGGCGCGGGCGAACTGCTGGATTTTGGGGTAGAGGTCGTCGGGGATCGGGACGGGAACTGGTCGGCTGGAGGTGGCGAAGAGTTCGGCGATGTCTTCCGCGTTCTCGTGGCCGTTGGTCTCGATGTCGAGGACGCTGTTCCAGTAGGCGATGTCTGCGGCTGTGTCGGGCCGCTCGGTGTCCAGGATGTTCTTCAAGTCGCCGAACCAGCGGTCTGGGACGGGTTCGCCGGCTTGGGTCGCGGTGTAGATCTCGGCGACGCGGCGGATGAACAGGAAGATGCTGTAGCCGTCGACGAGCAGGATGCTGGTGACCAGGATCCAGGCCCAGGTCCCGTCCGCGCGGCGGACCAGCGTCGAGCTTGTCACCGGTTCCCCGGCGGCGGCCGTCTCGGTGAGTTGTTCGCGGGCCAGGGTCCGGACCTGGTCGTCGTCCTGGCCGGTGTCGATGATCTCGGTCGGGAGTGTCGTGGTGGTGTCGACGTATTGGAACGGGTCGCCGTCGTTGTCGCCGAACCGGGCGCGGAGTGTGTCGGTTTCGGCGAAGGCTGTGCTGATCGAGGATGCGAGCAGGGCGGGGTCGATCGGGCCGTTCAGCCAGATCAGCCGGCCTGCGCAGAACACTGAGGATTCTGGAGTGAGGCTTCGCGCTACCCAGTTGCCTCGCTGGCTCGCGGTCAGTTGCAGACGATCAAAAGCCGTCAACGGAAGCACACCCACCCTTCTTGAAGTGCGCCGGGCGTTCGCGGCCCAGCGGTACGACGGACGGCGTACCGGCGACTGGGTCGGGCACGACGAGGCAGCGGAGTCCGAAGACCTCGTGCACGAGGTCGGCGGTCACGATCTCGGCCGGCTTGCCTTCGGCGACGATGTGGCCGTCCTTCATCGCAATCAGGTGGGTGCCGTAGCGGGCAGCCTGATTGAGATCGTGCAGTACGGCGACCAGGGTGTGGCCGACGTGATGCAGGTCGGTGAACAGCTCCATCAGCTCGATCTGATGGGTGATGTCGAGGAACGTGGTCGGCTCGTCGAGCAGCATGATGCTGGTGTGCTGTGCGAGCGCCATGGCCACCCACACCCGCTGGCGCTGACCACCCGACAGCTCGTCGACCAGACGGCCGGAGAGGTCGGTGACTGCGGTTTGCTCCATCGCCCGCAGGACGGCCTGCTCGTCGGCCTCGGTCCACTGCCGGGCGAACCCCTGATGCGGATACCGTCCCCGCGCGACCAGATCGGCCACGGTGATGCCATCGGGGGCGATCGAGCTCTGCGGCAGCAGTCCGACCCGCCGGGCCACCTCCTTGGTCTTGAAGGAGTTGATGTCGGCGCCATCGAGAACGACCTGTCCGGCCGACGGCTTCAGCAGCCGGGACAGGCCGCGGAGCAGGGTGGACTTGCCGCACGCGTTCGGACCCACGATCACTGTGAACGACTCGTCGGGGATCGCCACCGACAGTTCCCGGGAGATGATGCGTTTGTCGTAGCCGATCGTCGCCGACTCGACGTGGAGCCGTGAGCCACTGGACGTAGATGCGTCTTCCGCCGCCGCAAGCCCGTTGTCGATATGGGTGGTCACAGGCGTCTCCTGGCTTCGGTGATCAGCAGCCAGCCGAGGTAGCCGCCGCCGAGAATGACGGTGATGATGCCGACCGGCAACGGGGTTGGGGCGACGTGCTGGGCGATGTAGTCCGCGGCCAGACAGAGCAGCGCGCCGACCAAGGCGGCGGGAGCGAGGGTGATCCCTGCGCTCCGGGTGAGCCGGCGTCCGATCTGCGGCGCGACCAGCGAGATGAACGCGATCGGGCCCGACGCGGCGGTGACCGTTGCCGTCAACGCCACCCCCAGCACGATCAGCCCGAGCCGAACTGCTGAGACCCACACGCCCTGGGCTGCGGCCGCGTCGTCCCCCAGTTCCAGTTGCCGCATCGGCCGGCTCGACATCGCTGCCAGGACAAGCAGTACGGCGATGAAGGCGCCACCGACTGCGACCTGCGGCCAGGAGACGCCGTTGAGTGACCCGGCACCCCAGGTCGCGGCAGCCATCGCCTGATCCAGATCGGCTTTGAGGATCAGCCAGGTGTTGAGCGACCCGAGCATCGCCGAGATGCCGATGCCCACGATGATCAAGCGGAACCCTTGGACGCCGCGCCGATAGGCGAGCAGGTACACGGCGACGGCCGTAGCGACACCGCCGATCAGCGCACCGCCGACGAGCTGCCAGTAGGTGCCGTTGACAACGAGGATCACGATCAGCGCACCGGTGTAGGAGCCCTGGGAGAACCCGATGATGCCGGGGTCGGCGAGCGGGTTGCGCAGTGTCGACTGGAAGACAGCGCCGCTTACCCCCAGCGCAGCGCCGAACACCAGCGCCGCTGCGACGCGGGGGAGCCGCCACTCGACCACGATGTCGCGGACGAGCCCGCTCGTCCGACCAGTCAGCGCGGAGACGACCTCTCCTGGACTGAGCTGGAACGAGCCGGTCATCAGCGCGAGCACCGCCATACCGGCGACTGCCAGCGCGAGGACCGAGCAGATGACGACCGAGCGCCAATCGAACCGGGCTGCGAACCGGCGGCGCCGCAGCACCAGCACCCGCCGCCCGAAGTCCACACGTGTGCTCATAGCCCGCTTGCTTTCTTGTGCCGCACCAGCGCGATGAGCACGGGGGCGCCGACGAAGGCGGTGACGATGCCGACGGGGATCTCGCCGGGCCGCATCACGACCCGCCCGAGAATGTCGGAGGCCAGCAGCAGACTCGGCGCCAGCAGCACGCTGTAGGCGAAGATCCAGCGCTGGTTCGGGCCGACGATCCAGCGCGCGACGTGCGGGACCATCAGTCCGACGAAGCCGATGGGGCCGGCGATCGCGGTGGCGCCGCCGGCGAGAAGTGTCAGTGCGATGATCGCCAGGACCCGGGTGCGTACCAGTTGGACGCCTTGAGCCACGGCCAGCTCGTCACCGAGGGCCATCGCGTTGAGCGGACCGGACACCGCGAAGGCCAACAGGAGCCCGACCCCGAAGAACGGCAGGATCGGCCAGACCAGGTCGAGCGGGCGGTCAACGATCGAACCGGCGTTCCAGGAACGCATCGCGTCGAAGGCGTCCGGATTGGTCAGCTCGAGTGCCGAACCGGCGCCACCGAGGACCGCGCCGACGCAGACCCCGGCGAGAACCATCATCACCGGCGATTGGCCGCGTCGGGTCGACCCGAGAGCGAGCACCATCAACGTGACGATCAACGCTCCGCCGAAGGCGAACCACAGGTAGCCCTGAATGTTGCGGATGCCGAGCAGTCCCACGGCGACAGTCACCGCGAAGGAGGCGCCGGCGTTCACGCCGAGGATGCCCGGATCGGCCAGCGGGTTGCGGGTCAGCGCCTGGATCAACGCTCCCGCGACGCCAAGCGCCGTACCGACGACCAGACCGACGACCGTGCGCGGTAGCCGGAAGTCGCGGATCGCGAACTGATCGATGTCGTCCGTTGGATGGAACAAGGCCTTCCACACCACGGCGGGTGAGATGGCCGTCGACCCGATCAGCACGCTCGCCACCAGCAACGCCAGCAGCACGATGAGCGCGATGACCAGGCCGATCAGCCGACGCCGCGATCCGGACACCGTGACGGTGCCCGGATCGCTGGGTCGACGCAGGGTGAGAGCAGTCACTTCTTGGCGGGGAGCGTTGCCAGCGCCTTGTCGAGCGAGTCCAGGTACCGCAGAACGGCGCCGTACGAGTTGTTGCCGGGGCAGAAGACGCCGAGCGCGTGACCCGACGTCACGAGCGGCAGTGCCTTCCAGGTGTTGGTGTCGACCACCGGCGCGAAGACCTCGGTCGGCTTGCCCTCGGCGTCGGCGGGGTAGGTGATCACGCCGTACTGGGACAGCTTGGTGAGCTGCTCGAACGGCAGGGACGTGTAGGCCAGTGGGTCCTTGCCGGCGGGCGCCTTGGGGAAGTTGAAGCCGATGTCGTCCTGGGCGATCTCGACGCAGCCGATGTCCCCGATGACGTACGTCCCGGGATCGGAATTGGAGTAGCGATCGAGGTTGACGAACTTGGTGGTCTTGATGAGCTCCGCGTAGGTCTGCTTCATCGTGGCGACCTTGCTCTCGTACTCCGCCTTCTGCCGGGTGAGCGAGTCCTTCACGTTACCGGCGTCCGCGAGCTGTTCGGCGAGCGCCTTCCACTCGGTGTCGAGTCCCCAGAAGACGGTCGGGGCGATCGACGTGAGTTGCTTCTCCATCTTCTTGAACTCGGCATCGGGGATCTGGACCAGGATGAGGTCCGGCTTGAGGGCGGCGACCTTCTCGAGGTCCACCTCGCCGCCGACGCTCGTGGCCTTCTTGTACGTCTCCTGCTGGTCGGCCGGCAACAAGCTGATTTCGGAGGGGGCCGCGCCGCTGACGCCCACCGGCGCGCCACCCATGTCGATGAACGGCAGGTCCGTGTTGCCGATCGTGACGACCCGCTTCGGGGCGGCCGGGACCTTGATGGGGCCGTTGCCGGCCGTGACGGTGCGGGTCTCGGCGGCGGTGTCGCCGGGCTTGGCGCCGGCGGTGTCCTCGCCGCCGCCGCAGGCCGTGAGGACGAGCGAGACGCTCAGGATCGCGGCGGTCAGGGCCGCGCCGCGCCGTCGCAGGGGTGTCGTGGTCATGGCTGTGCTCTTTCTTTCAGCTGCAGGGAGACTAGGCCGCGCTCCATCGACGCTCGGACCCTCGCGTCATATTAGGTAACCCTTACCTTAAAAGCCAGCCGTGTTCCGTCACATCTTCTGCAGGTAGAGATCCCGCAGCAGGCAGATCTCGGCGTCGAGCCGGCTCAACGCCTCCCGCGCCGTACCGGCGTACGGATAGGTCGACTCGGTGACAGGTGTGCGGCCGAGGCCGCCCGTCGATGCGAAGACGACGCTCAGGTGTGCCATCCGCCAGGCGATGGTCGCGCTGGAAGCGAAACCGCTAGAGCGCCAGGCTGACCTGTAGGCCGAGGTGGTCGGTCAGGTAGTCGGGGCCGCCCGGCATCGGCAGTTGCTCGGTGAAGGTGAGCTGCGCGGCCTCGATGGTGATCGACGGATCGGACAGCAGTAGGAAGTCGATGCAGTGCGCTGTCTGGTTGGAGTGCAGGTACGACGCGTGGAAGGTCGGCGGACAGTCGGCCCCGAACGCATCGACCAGACCGGTGTCGCGGATGAAGTCGCCGTACAGGCTGCTGTCCCGCGCGATGTTGAAGTCACCGGACAGGATCACTGGTACGTCGATGCTCGCGACCGTTCGGCCGAGTGCTGCGAGCTGCCCTTGGTGCAGGCGGTAGTAGCGGTTTGTCTCGGACCAGTCGCCGTCGAAATTGGCCAGTAGGTGAGTGTTGGCGACGGTGACACCCGGGAGGCTTGTCAGCAGTACCCCCTTCAGCGACGCCTTCAGCCGGGACAGCCGGGGGAGGCCAGCCGCATCCGCCGCGACGGGCATCGGGAAACGCCGGTAGCCGGTCCGGGCGATCGGCGTACGCGACAGCGTCAGCAGTCCGCCCGCCGGGCCGGCCGCCGACCTCCGGTAGCTGGCGAACCGGTACGACGGCATCGCCCGCACCAGTTGGCGGAGGTGGTAGTACGTCAGAACCTCCTGGAAGTTCACCACGTCAACGTCGGACGCTTCGAACACCGCACCGATCGCGGCGTACCGCTCGCCGAGCCGCGAACCGCGCAGCGGCATCCCCCGCGTGTTGAGTGAAGCAACGATCATCAGATCGTCAGCTACTTGACAGCGAGCTCGCCCAGTTCGGACCAGTCGTCCTGTGGCACCTTGAAGTTGACGATGCGCGGCGTTTCGACCAGGTGCGGCGGGAGGTGGTGCTGGGCGGTTTTGAAGTGGTCGGAGGTGACGTGGGCGGTGGCGGCTTCGTCGTCGGCGAAGGCTTCGACCAGGACGTACTCGTTGTCGTCGTCGAGGGAGCGGGACCAGTCGTACCAGAGGCAGCCGGGCTCGGCGCGGGTGGCTGCGGTGAAGTCGGCGGTGATGGCGGGCCAGTCCTCGGCGTGCTCGGGCTTCACGCGGAACTTCGCGGTGATGAAGATCATGGACCGACGTTAGCGCAGGGTGAATCCGGTGCCGAGGGGGTCGTGCGGGTCGAGGGTGAAGGTGGAGGTGCCGGTGCGGTGGGCGGTGCCGGAGACCTCGGTGAGGACGCCAGCGGGGGTTTCGGACAGCACGCGGCCGCGGAACGTCGTACCGACGATGGATTCGTGCAGCAGGGCAGTGCCGGGCGGTAGCAGGCCGTCGGCGTGCAGGAGGGCGAGGCGGGCGGAGGTGCCGGAGCCGCAGGGCGAGCGGTCGACCTGGCCGTCGGCGAAGACGGCTACGTTGCGCTGGTGCAGTGGTCCGAGGTCGTCGTACAGGATCGTGCCGTAGAGGCCGTTCAGGCGCGGGTCGGTCGGGTGGACTGCCGCGTCGTTCAGGTCCCACTTGATCTGGCGGCCGATTTTGATCAGCTCGGTGTAGCAGTCCGGTGTGACGGTCAGACCGACTGACGACGCGGGTACTGAGGCATAGAAGGCGCCCCCGAAGCTGATGTCCGCGACCACACCCGCCACCGGCACAGAACGAGCCAGTACGAACGAGGCGACGTTCTGGAACGCCACACCGACCACTCTGCCGCCGGCACACGTCACCTGCGCCGTCACTCGCCCAGACGGTACGTCGATGACCACCTCGGTCTCGCCATCCGGTGCAGCGGGGACCAGGCCGCTCTCGACTGCCCAGACACCCAAGGCGATCGTGCCGTGCCCACATGCGGTCGAGTAGCCGTCCTTGTGCCAGAACAGCACCCCGAAATGAGCACCTGCGTCATCCGGCGGTACGACGAAGCACCCGTACATGTCCGCGTGCCCACGCGGCTCATTCACCAGCAACAGCCGTACGGCGTCGATCTCCGGAGTGGACTGTGCTGTCAGCCGACGCTCCGCCACAGTGGGGCCAGGAACCACCGGACCGCCAGCAGTGACGATACGGAACGGCTCTCCAGCGGTGTGATAGTCAACAACGCTCACAGGCTCCACACGGGCAGCCTATGCGGCATGGCGGGCGGCGAGCAGTGCGCACCGCAGCTTGGTCTTGTCGGGGTAACCGGCGGCGTGGCCGATCTCGTAGACGTCGTGACTGCGCATGTTCACCATCGCTGCGACGTACCAGACCGGGTTTCCCTCGGCCAGCATGGTGATGATCATGGTGGTGGTGGCGTTCATCCTGACCCTCTCCTCTGGTTGCTCTTACTGGTACGTCGGATCAGCACCCCGGAATTTGACACCTCCACTCGACTAATTTGAAACAGTGATCGACACCGCCGACCCGTACGCCGCCTACGCCGCACTCCGCACCGCCGGACCGGTGCACCGCATCGCCGGCCCGGACGGCAGCCCGTCCTGGCTCGTCACCCGGTACGACGACGTCCGCCGCGCGCTCGCGGATCCGCGTCTGTCCGTGGACAAGCGCAACGCGCTCCCCGGCAACTACCGCGGTCTGAGCCTCCCGCCGGCGCTGGACGCCAACCTGCTCAACATGGACCCGCCTGACCACACCCGGATCCGCACACTGGTCACCAAGGCGTTCACAGCCGGCCGGATCGAGGCACTGCGCGGCCCGATCCGTCGTACGGCGGATGTCCTGCTGGAACCGATCACTGCGCGCGGTGCGGCCGACCTGGTCCCGGAGTACGCCGCACCGCTGCCGATCACGGTCATCTGCGACCTGCTCGGCGTACCGGTCGAAGCGCGGCCCGACTTCCGGTCCTGGACCGACACCATGCTGACGCCGCCCGGACCGGACGAGGCACGCGCCGCAATCGGCGCCATGCTCCGCTTCTTCGCCGGACTGATCGAGGCGAAGCGGTCGGCGCCGGCCGACGACCTGATCAGTGACCTGATCGCAGCACGCGACCAGGAGGACCAGTTGAGCGACGACGAGCTCACGTCGCTGGTCTTCCTCATCCTGTTCGCCGGCTACGAGAACGTGGTGCATCTGATCGGCAACACCACTCTGGCGTTGCTGGACGACCGCAGCCGCTGGGAGCGCGTGCGCGCGGATCGCTCACTGCTCCCGGCTGCGATCGAGGAGGTGATGCGGTACGACGGCCCTGCGCCGCTCGCCATCCGCCGCTTCCCGCTAGAGGACCTCGAGATCGGCGGTGTGGTGATCCCGGCAGGGGAGACCGTGCTGCTGGGACTCGCTTCGGCGAACCGGGACGCCGACCGCTTCCCGGACGCGGACCGGTTCGACCTCGACCGGGCGGCCGGTGGACAGCTCGCACTGGGCCACGGCATCCACTACTGCCTCGGCGCACCACTCGCTCGGGTGGAGGTGGCGATAGCGATCGACGCGCTACTCGACCACGCACCGGGTCTCACCCTCGCCGTACCGCAGTCGGAGCTGCGGTGGCGGGACACCATCCGCACCCGCGGTCTGACCGGACTGCCTGTAAAGGTTGGGTAGGACTTGTGAAGGTTGGGTAAAACGAAGCGCCCCGGTCGATGACCGGGGCGCTTGTCCGTGTGGGTCCCGGGGGGAGTGGGACCTCCACACGTTGGGGGGGACTTGGACATTAACAATTTGGCGGGGTCATGTCCGAACCATTTCGCTGCTTCTCGAAAAGCTGTCCGCTGAGCGGTGCGTTTCGTGCGCTCAACGGCGAGTCCGCTTCCGGTACAGCGAAGTCGCGAGCACGACCGAGAACAGGAGTAGACCACAGCACCAGAGGAGTGCGCGGATGCCGTTGTTTCCAACCGGTGCGCCGGTCAGAAAACCCCGTACCGTTTCGATCACCGGAGTGATCGGCTGGTGCGTACTGACCGGCCGCAACCACGCCGGCATCGTCTCCGGCGGTACGAACGCGCTACTGAGGTAGGGCAGGAACAGCATGAAGAAACTCAACGTGCTGGCCGACTCCACCGACCGCGCGATCACACCGAGTCCAGCAGCCAGCCATGACAGCGCAACGACGTACAGAAGCAGCAGTCCGATCGCAGCGAGCCAGTCGCCGACGCCGGCGTTCGGCCGGAAGCCCATGGCGAGTGCAGCCAGTACGACGATCGCGGTCGCCGTCGCATTGCGCGCCACGCTCGCTGCGACGTGGCCGGTGAGCACTGCGACGCTGCGGATCGGCAGTGAGCGCAGACGGTCGATCATGCCGGTGTTCATGTCGTCCGCGACGGCCATGGCAGTGGACGCGGCGCCGTACCCGGTGGTGAGCAGCAGGATGCCCGGGACGACGTAGTTCACGTACTGCGTGCCGGTGCTGATGGCACCGCCGAACACGTACACGAACAGCGCCATCATCAGTAGCGGAAGCAGGATCGCTGCGAACAGCGTGTCCACGTTGCGGCGGGCTAGTCGCACACTGCGGTCGATCATGGTCGCCGTGTCCGACAGTGCGGCGGCAACACTCTGGTGTGACATGTGCAGCTCCTAGGCGGTCAGTGCGAGGAAGACGTCGTCGAGAGTGGGGCGGTGCGCAGACACGCGCTCCGGCTGGAGACCGTTGTCGCGCAGCAGGTCCAGCAGCTGGTGCAGGTGCTTCGCCGTACCGTCGGACGGAACGCTCAGCACGTCACCGGCGTGCACGGCTCCCAGTACGGCGGTCGCCTTCAGCAGCTCCGGTTCGGTGGCGAACCGCAGCTCGACTCGCTCACCGCCGATCCGCGCCTTGAGGGCATCGGCAGTACCGGCGGCCACGATCCGGCCGTGGTCCAGCAGCACGATCCGGTCGGCCAGCCGGTCCGCCTCCTCGAGGTACTGGGTGGTGAGCAGGATCGTGGTCCCGTCCCGGACCAGCTCGCCGATCGCCTCCCACATCGTCGAGCGGCTGCCCGGGTCGAGCCCGGTGGTCGGCTCGTCGAGGAAGATCACCCGCGGCCGCCCGACCAGGCTCATCGCGAGATCGAGTCGCCGCCGCATACCACCGGAGTACGTCTTCACCCGCCGGTCCATCGCGTCGGTCAGCCCGAACTGCTCGAGCAGCTCGCCGGTACGACGGTGTGCGCCGGCCCGGCCGAGATGCATCAGCCGGCCGACCATCACCAGGTTCTCCCGGCCGGTCTGGTTCTCGTCGACCGCGGCGTACTGGCCGGTCAGACTGATCACGCTGCGCACCGCGGCCGCCTGCCGGACGACGTCGTACCCGGCGATGGTCGCGCGGCCGCCGTCCGGGCGGATCAGTGTGCTCAGCATCCGCACGACGGTGGTCTTGCCGGCGCCGTTGGGGCCGAGCAGGGCGAGCACGGAACCTTCCGGCACCCCCAGGTCGATCCCGCTCAGCACCTCGGTCCCGCCGTACGACTTCCGGATCCCGGTGGCCTCGACGATCATGATCCCCTCCTTACTGCGTATGGACTACGCTAAATAGCGTAGCAGGTACGCAGTGGTGTCGCGCAAGCCCTAGACTGAGGTCGTGGACGAACTGCCGCCCGACGTGGCCCTGATGTGGAGACTGCGGGAGACGCCGCGGCGCGGGCCGAAGCCGACGCTGAGCCTCGACGACATCGTCCGGGCCGCGATCGAGATTGCCGACGAGGAGAACGACCTGGCCGCCGTCTCGATGGCACGGGTCGCCGAGCGGCTCGGCAACTCGACGATGGCGCTCTACCGGCACGTGAAGAGCAAGGACGAGCTGCTCATACTGATGTCGGACGCGGCGCTCGAGCGCCCCGAGCCGCTACCGGCCGATGTCGATTGGCGGACCGGGCTGACGTTCTGGGCCGACGGCGTGATGACCGCGGTCCGCAAGCACAGCTGGTACGCGAAGCTGCCGATCTCCGGGCCGCCGGCCGGACCGAACAACCTCGCCTGGTTCGACGCCGCGCTCGGAGCGCTGGCCGGCACCGGGCTGCCAGAGGAGGCCAAGGTCGGCATCGCGATGGGCTTGATCACGTACGTCCAGGGCGAGATGCGGATGGCGATGGACCTGGCGGCAGGGTTCGCCGACAACCCGGACGTCTTCCGCCAGTACGGCGCGACGCTGGCTCGGGTGATCGATCCGAAGCAGATGCCTGCGCTGGCGCGGGTGCTGGATGCTGGTGTCTTCGACGAGGTGGGGGACTTCGAGCAGGAGAGTGACCAGGACTTCGACTTCGGTCTGCAGCTCTACCTGGATGGTGTTGCCGCCTTCATCGAACGGGTTGGCTGAGTTCCACGATCGCGTCGGCGGACTTGGCGGTCGCGGCGATCAGCTGGGCGTTGCGTTCGTCGCTGCCGAAGGTGCGTTCGTGGGCCTCCGCCTGAGTGCGGCCGAACTGCATGTGCCGGGCCTCGAGCCGCTGATGCCGCAGTTCCTCGGGCACCTCGACGTACCAGCACTGATCGAGCACTGTGCGGATGGTTGCCCACGGCATCTGGTCGAGCAGTAGGTAGTTGCCCTCGGTCACGACCAGGCTGACCTCCGGTGCAACTCCGATGCTGGCGGCAATTGAATCCTCAAGCCCGCGGTCGAATCGCGGCGCCCAGATCTGCTCGGTGGGTGCCTCTTTCAACCTTTTGAGCAAGGCAACAAAACCGTACCCGTCGAAGGTGTGTGGTGCGCCCTTCACCGCTGCCAGGCCGAGCTCGTCAAGCACGGCCTGCGCCAGGTGGTACCCGTCCATCGGTACCAACGCGACCCCGTGGCCCGCCTTGGTCAGGCGCTCCGCGAGCTGCTCCGCGAACGTCGACTTCCCGGCCGCAGGCGCCCCACAGATCCCGAGGATCCGCCGTTCACCACTGGTCGCCAGCTCAACCGCAAGGTCGAACGCGGCCTCCGAATCAAGTGTGCGCACCCGCCGATCCTAGAGCGGCCTGCCCCGCCACCGCCCGCTTTGCGCACGACGCGGACCGCCACCACTGATCAACTCGTCTACCCGCGGTGGATCCACGCTCAGCGGAGGCGCGGGTGACGGCGTCCGGGGATGTTAGTCAGTGGCTGGCGTCCGCATCCGCGTTCGGCCGAGGTCGCTCTCGTGTTGCTGATGAACCAGTCGGCGAGCGATTGAGCCGCTGCCTTCCAACTGGAGGGTGTGCGGGGCCTCGGGTAGACGGTGGCCGAGCGTGGTCACGGTGTCGAGGCAGCGGGCCTGACCGAGAATCGCCCAGCCGGTGCGGTTCTCCGGACTGAGGTCGAGGTCCTCGGCCAGCAACAGTTCCGGCCCCATCCACGCGCGAGTCTGGGTATGCAACGTGCCGCCGATTTCGCCGTACCGGCCAAGGACGAGCGACTCCCGGATCTCGGCCGTGCACCCCGGCTCCAGGCGCACGGTCGTGGATCGGGTGACGTCGGCCTCCGCGGCGACCACGAACGGTTCGCCGTACCACTGCAGGCTCGCGCCGTCGATCAGCTCGATCTCCACGTCCCATCGCGCCGACGAACCGCGCATCGCGTACGCGACCGTCCCGGCCGTCTCGACGATCTCGAGCCGGATCGGTCCCGACACCACGACCTCGATCCGCACCTGATCCCCGGCAAGCAGCAGCGCACCGGCCGCCACCAGAGCGACCCGTACGACGCCGGGCGGTCCGGGGAGCCGCCGCGGTGACAGGTGATCCGTGATCAGCACACAGCGGTCGCGAACCGGGTCGGCGACGACCTCAATGCGAGTGGGCATGGGTATGCGAGATCAGTACGCCGTTCTCGTCGACGTGTGAATGCGGTGCCATCGGACCGGGGTCGATCGGTGTGTGACCGCCGTCCCGGACGATCTTGGTCATCGCCAGCACCCATTCCTTCAGACCCGCAACGGATTCCGGGTCGTGCCGGGACAACGCGAGTACTGGCTTACCGTTGCGGGCGGCCTCGGCGTCCTTGACCATCTGCGGTACGTCGACGCCGACGTACTGGGCGAGGTCGGTCTTGTTGACCACCAGCAGATCTGCCCGCGCGATGCCCGGTCCACCCTTGCGCGCGACGTCACCACCGCCGGCCACATCGAGCACGAAGATCTGCGCGTCGACGAGTGCGGGGGAGAAGGTCGCGGTCAGATTGTCGCCGCCGGATTCGACCAGTACGACGTCCAGGGGTGCGAAGTCGCGTTCGAGATCCTCGACGGCGATCAGGTTCGGCGTGACATCGTCGCGGATCGCGGTGTGCGGGCAGGCGCCGGTCTCGACGGCCCGGATCCGCTCCGGGTCGAGCACACCGGCCGAGCGGAGCAGGCGCGCGTCCTCGTCGGTGTAGATGTCGTTGGTGATCACGCCGAGGCGGAGTTCGTCGGCGAGTTCGCGGCAGACCGTGGCGATCAGCGAACTCTTCCCCGTACCGACCGGGCCGGCGACGCCGAGCCGGAACGAGCGAGTCCTGGTGGTCTCAGGCTGTGTCGTGTCAGGCATGGAACAACCTCATTCTCTCGATGGCGTGCTGCTCGGCGAACTGATCGATCAGTGGTGCGCCGCCGGCGGGAATCTTCTCGATGTCGGTCAGCGGCGCGACGTCGTCGACGAGCCGTTCGATGTCGTCATGCAACGCGGCCAGCCAGGTGACCGCACCGGCCGGATCAACCGGCAGCAACTTCAGCGACGCGGCGACCACGGTCTGCGCATCGTCGTACGCCACGAGTCGTGCCACCTGCTCGGCCGACAACCCGGTCACCGCCCCGATCACGCCGATCACGATCGGCCGCGCGATCTCGCCGTCCCGTGGCAAGTACCGCAGCGTGTCGGGCCAAACCCGCTCGGCCAGCCGCAGATATGCCCGCCCCTGCCGCCGCGACGCGGCCCGCAACGCCCGGCTCGGCGTCCGCGCACCCCACGCCGACTCAAGCTGCCCGAACCTGGGGGCCATCACAATTGCGGTTTGCTCGCTCTCTCCCGCCTGAGCCGGCCCGAGTTCGCCAATTGTGATGGCCTGGGGGTCCGGGTGCGCGAGGTGCCGGGCGAGTACGGCGACGGCGGCCTCGATCCGGGTGACAGTCCGCAGCCGGTCCCGTGCGTACGCGCCCACGTCCCCCAACTGCTTGCCC
>NZ_SMKA01000139.1 GCF_004348455.1 Kribbella albertanoniae | reverse complement strand
CCCCTTCCAACCACCCATCGAAAGCCCGCCCGACACAGCCGCCGAGTCAATGACCCCGGACGAGTTGCGTGCCCTCGCGGCCCGGCTGGCCCAGATCAAACACGACGCCCACACCCGACCGCACGGCCAGCGCCCCACCCCGCCACGCCCCGGCAAAGCCGAGGTGTACGTCCACCTCACCGACCACACCCTCGCCACCGGTGCCGGAGTCCTGCGCGCAGAAGAGATCGGCCCGCTGCTGCTCGCCCAGTTCACCGAACTCGTTGGCTACGGCCCTTACGTGGTCAAGCCGGTCATCGACCTCAACAAGGCCATCAGCTCCGACGCCTACGAGATCACCGACCGGATCCGCGAGCACATCAAGCTCACCCACCCCACCGAACAATTCCCGTACGGCACCCGCGAAACCACCAACAGCATCGACCTTGACCACATCCAGCCGTACGACTCGCTCGGCCCGCCGGGTCAGACGAACACCCTGAACCTCATACCGCTGAGCCGCTTCGGGCACCGGGTGAAGACGCACGCCGCCGGCTGGAAAGTCCGCCGCATCGACGCCAAAACGATCGAATGGACCACACCCCACGGCTTCGTACTGCAGGTCAATCCGACCGGCACCCATCGGATCTCGAAGGACCCACCGGACCAGTGACCAAAGCTCCCCCGGAGTTAGGCCGGCCAAGGCAGTCGCTGAGCGCTGCAGCGCTCTCGGCCGGGCGATCCTCAGGGAGGAAATGCGTTCCTGGTCCGACGTCGACGATGGTCAGCACCTGCCGTGATCACGCCACCAGGCGACTTCGGCCGGCCCGATCACCGCGCCAGGACTCGCATCGAGCAGAAGCTTCGGTAGATCCGGGTCGGCAAGCAGTGCTCGGTCGGCAAGCACTGCTCGGTCGCCAAGCACTGCTCGGTTGGCGGCAACCTGGTTGGCGGCAACGATCGCTGCCACGCCGGCGGGTGCCCCGATGACAGGGATCTCCTGCGACCACCGCCAGATCGGCAGTCGAGTCGCCGGATCCAGCTGCGGCGCGCGGTACGCGGTGGCGGCGGGGCAGGACGAACAGTTGCAGGCTGAATGCCACCGACGGGCAGGTCAGCTGAACCGGGCATCGGCGAGTAGCGGCAACTCTCGGCGCATGATGCGGCCCTCATTCACCAGCAGCGATCCCGGCGCCCCTTGACCCGTTCGGTGCCAGTCTCTCCCGCACAGCATCCAAAGCCCGGCAACCCCAGGCAACGTCAGCCGCGGTCACAGCCTCGCCATCCACCCCAGCCACCGCGGCGCTCAGCCAGGCTGTCTTTCAGATCGGCCGGGAGCGGTGATCAGCCACAACGCACGTCCCCGGCCGAGTCCTTTCGCGCCCTTAACTTACGCGACCACCGAAGGCGGTCGACAAAGCGCGAGGCGGGCCGAGCAGATGGCCTGAGCTGGATGGCGAGACCCGGGACCGCGGCTTCACATTGTCTGGGCCTGACGCCTGACGCCTGACGCCTGACACCTGACGGGATGACGGGCCGTGGCTGAGGTGCGTGATGCTCGAGATCTGCGCTAGGCGGAGAATTCGCGGAGGCCAAGCGACACCTTCCCGCCAACGCGCCGCACGCAAAGCCCGGGTGAGCCCGAGATGGCGGGCGAGAGTGACCTTGAGCGCCTACCAACCATCTGACACCCACCGAACAGTCGAACCGTGCTCAGCGTCGCCAGACCCGACGCACCTTGAGCACCCATCAACCACTTGCGACCGGCGGATGCGGTTGAACCGTGCTCAAGGTCGCTCGACCCGACGCACCTTGGGCTCCCACCAGCCGTTTTCCCGCCGCGGCGGTGGTTGATCCGTGCTCAAGGTGGAGGGGCGGCGCACCTTGGGCACGCGTCAGCCGTTTGGGGTCGGGTGGATGTGGTTGCACCGTGCTCGAGGTCGCTCGACTCGGCGCACCTTGGGCACGCATCAACCATTTGCGGCCGGCGGATGCGGATGAACCGTGCTCAACGTCGTACTGGCTCGCTGAGGACCTAAACCAACTGCCTTGGGCGAGGGGAGCGGAGGGGAGATGTGCCAGCGCTGCACTCTGCGGCGAAGGCGTGTGACCGCGGCGGGTGCGCGAGGGCGCGATGAGCGAGGCGGCGTTGGTTGCCGTACTGGAGGCCGGCCCGCCGTCACTGGGGAAGTTGAGGTGCAGGGGGTGAGGGTGGACGACAGGCGCATCGACGAGGTTGTCGGCCAGGGGAGGCGGTTCTCGTCGGTGGTTCGGCCTAGCCGCATTCTCTGTGGCTCGCTGACTACCGAGACGCGTTGGATCGGTGGCCGCCATCGTGTCGACTCCAGCAGATCGATCTCGTCGACGCGAGCATGGGCGGCGGTGCCCCGTGGCGGCAGCATGATGATTGTCGCCGGTGATCTGATGAGCGAGAGGTATTGATGAGGCTGCTGCTGAGCTCCTGGTTCCTGACCCCCGACAGTCGACCGTCGGCGCTGGGTGGCGCTCTGGCGACTGGTAGGGCGGGCATTGTCTTGAATGCGCTCGATGGGTACGGCGACTCGCGCGACCGCGATTACGCTCGCGAGAACCGCACCCTGGAGAACTTCGGCTACTCCTGCGAAGAACTCGATCTCCGCGACTACTTCGCTGCCCCCGGCGAACTCCCCGAACGCCTGGCCGGCCTCGACCTCGTCTGGGTGCTGGGTGGCAACGCGTTTGTCCTGGCGCGCGCTATGACGCAGGCCGGGTTCCGTGATGCCCTCCGGAACCAGCTGGATCGGCCCGAGTTCCTGTACGGCGGCTACTCGGCGGGAGCCTGCGTCGCCGGACCGGACCTCCAGGGCATCGAACTCATCGACGACCCAACTGTCCTGCCCGAAGGCTATTCGCCGGACACCGCAGCGGAGTGCCTCGGTCTGGTGCCGTTCCGGATCGTTCCGCACTGGCGATCCGAACATCCTGAGACAGACGGCGCGGAACGAGCCGCTGCCCATCTCGCCGAACGCGGCCTGCTGCACCGCTGCCTGCGCGACGGCGAAATGCTGAGCCTCGACGACACCACCGAACCAGCCACCAAACCAGCCACCGAACCAGCCACGTGACCCCTCAAAACCACAGCCCAGGCGCGCGGGGCACCTGGGCTGCGGAGGGCGATGTGCGTCCTGGGAAGAGGACGAGCATCGGCAGGTCATGGTCGCCAGGGAAGGTGGCTGCCAGGACCGGAAGGTCCGGCCGGCGAGGGCCAGACAACGTGTAGGTGGATCAGGAGAGGTCGGCGAGCGCCTGGCGGGCGGCCTCGAGCTCGGCTTCGAGAGCGGCGACCTTGGCGGCCTGCTGGGCGCGGGCCTCCTCGATGACCTCGTCGAGCGGGGTCGAGAGGTCCTCGTGCAGTTCCTTGGCGGCGCGCGAGACGGCCGCGGCGGCAACAGCCACGCCACGGGCCAGGTAGGTCGAGCCCTGCTTGAGCTCGGCGGTCCATTCGCCGTCGGCGGTGCCGGTGACGGTGAGCGTCAGCTCGATCGTCTTGGTCTTCTTGGCAGCGGTCTTCTTGGCCGGCGCCTTCTTCGGGGCCGGAGCCTCGGCGGCTGGAGCCTCGGCGTCGGGGGCCGAGGTCGTCTCGAAGGATGCGGCGGGGGTGGTGTCGGCGGTGACGGGAGTGTCGACGTCGTCCGACGGCGCTTCTACTGCCAGAGTGTCTACAGTCATCGTTGCGGCGATCTCCTTAGTAACGTCGCCCGCGGTGAGCGGGCTGGCACTGTGCGAACATTAGAACATACGTTCGACCCCAATGCCAACCCGCCCGCGTGTCGCACGACCTAAGACCACGACCTAAGACTTGGTCTCCGAGCGATCGCCCGACCACTCCAGGTGGAAGGTGCCCTCGGCGTCGACCCGCTTGTAGGTGTGCGCCCCGAAGAGGTCACGCAGCCCCTGGATCAGCGCCGCCGGCAGACGCTCCGCACGCAGACCGTCGTAGTACGACAGCGCCGCGGAGAAGCCCGGAGCCGGTACGCCGGCCGTGGCTGCGGTCGCGACCACGCGCCGCCAGGCGTCCTGTCCGTTGGCGACGGCGTCCTTGAAGTAGTCGTCGACGAGCAGGGACGGCAGAGCCGGGTTCCGGTCGTAGGCCTCCTTGATGCGGTCCAGGAAGCGTGCCCGGATGATGCAGCCGCCGCGCCAGATCGTTGCCATCGCGCCGAGGTCGACATTCCACTCGTACTGCTCGGAAGCGGCCCGGATCGCGTCGAAGCCCTGCGCGTAGGCGACCAGCTTGGACGAGTACAGCGCGTGCCGGACGTCCTCGATGAACGCGTCCCGATCCACATCGACCTTCGCCGACGCCGGCCCCGGCAGTACGCCGGCCGCAGCCTCACGCCGTACGACGTCGCCGGACAGCGACCGTGCGAACACGGCCTCGGCCATACCGCTCACCGGGATACCCAGGTCGAGTGCGGACTGCACCGTCCAGCGGCCGGTGCCCTTCTGCTCCGCCTGGTCCAGTACGACGTCCACGAACGCGCCGCCCGTGGTCGGGTCGACCTGGCTGAGCACGTCGGCGGTGATCTCGATCAGGAACGACTCAAGGTCGCCGGTGTTCCACTCGCGGAACACGTCGGCCAGCTCGGCCGGGGACAGGCCCAGTACGCGGCGGAGCAGGTCGTAGGCCTCCGCGATCAGCTGCATGTCGGCGTACTCGATGCCGTTGTGCAGCATCTTCACGAAGTGGCCGGCGCCGTCCGGGCCGACGTGGACGCAGCACGCCTCGCCGTTCACATGGGCGGAGATCTTGGTCAGGATCGGGCCCAGTGCCTCGTACGACTCGACCGAGCCGCCGGGCATGATGCTGGGGCCGTTCAGGGCGCCCTCCTCGCCACCGGAGACGCCGCTGCCGACGAAGTGCAGGCCCTTCTCGCTCAGCGCCTTCTCGCGGCGCCGGGTGTCCAGGAAGTGTGCGTTGCCGGCGTCGATGACAATGTCGCCCTGGTCCAGCAGCGGGACCAGTTCGTCGATCACGGCGTCGGTGGGCTCGCCGGCCTTGACCATGATGATGATCTTGCGCGGCTGCTCGAGCGCCTCGACCAATGCGGGCAGATCGGCGGCGGGAGTGAAGTCACCCTCGTGCCCGAACTCCTCGATCAGCGCGTCCGTGCGGCCCTGGGACCGGTTGTGGACGGCGACGCGGAACCCGTTGCGCGCCAGGTTCCGGGCCAGGTTGCGCCCCATCACGGCGAGGCCGGTGACGGCGATCTCGGCTTTTGCAGAGCTCATCGATTCTCTCCCGCAGTCTCAAGTTGTGTGCGGACCCATCTTTGCGCGCCCGGCAAGCGGTCGCCGCAGCGGGCCGGTCCGCGGACAGCCAAGTCGCCGGAGCCAAGCCCTTCTCAACACAAGAGAAACGATGATAGACACTGAGAAATCGATTTCCCGCCACCGATTCCGCCGGAGGGCTCGCCCATGTTCCGTCGCATAGTCGCGGTGGTCGCCGCCGCCGTACTGGTGCTACCGACCCCAACCGCCACAGCTGGTACGACGTCGCCCCCGAGCAACGGTCCCGTCGGATGGGACGTCTACCGCCACCTGGACCGCCTGCCGGAACTCCAGGCCGGCGTCCGCACCAAGCAGTTCTCCAGCTTCGGCCGGGACGGCACCAACAACGACGGTTTCGACGGTGCCTTTTCGTGTCTCCGAACCACAGAAGCCGGCTGCGTGATCGCCGAGGACAGTGGCCCTGGTGAGGTCGCTTCCATCTGGTTCACCCGCGACGAAGGCAACGTGACCAAGACCGGCACCCTCACCGTCGAACTCGACGGCAAGCAGGTGCTGCACGGCTCACTGCAGGACATCGTCGACGGCAAGCTCGGAGCGCCGTTCAGCTACCCCCTGGTCGCGAACGGGGTCCAGACCAGCGGTGGTGTCTACATCCGTGTCCCGATGCCGTACCGGTCGTCGATGCGCATCACCACCCAGAGCAACCCGTACTTCTACCACGTCGGCTACCGCGAGTTCCCGGACGCGAATGGCATCCGCACTTTCGACAGCAGCGACAAGGCCGAGGGCGTACTCGCGCTGCTGAAGGCTGCTGGCACCAAGGACCCCAAACCCGCCCAGCCGAACAGCCGGACCACCAAGAGCACGATCAAGCTTGCCCCAGGCAAACGAGTCACTCTTGCCGACACCTATGGACCTGGTGAACTCAGTGCGCTCCGGTTGAAGCTCCCGGAGATTGTGGGGCTCGAGCTGCGGGAGTTCGCCGACGACGGCCGCGCGTTCACCGGCAGCAGCAAGTTCACGATGAAGATCGATCCAGCCAACACCGGGGTGAAACTGACGCGGCGGATGGACCTCCGGATCGGCAACCAGCGGGCGAAGGTACTCGTCGATGGCGTAGTCGCCGGGGAGTGGGCTCCGCTCAAGGCGGCCGGCGCGCAGTGGCACGACCAGACGGTCGAGCTGCCCGCTGCACTCACCAAGGGCAAGTCGCAGATCACCATCACCAACCAGTTCGTCTCGTCCGACCTGGACTTCAACGAGTTCACCTACTGGGTGGACTCACCAGGGCGCACCGACACCCTCGATGTCGGGCCGAACCACCTCGCCGACGAGCAGGTGCACGGCTACGAGATCACCAAGCAGGCCTGGAGTGGTGCACACACCATGCCGTACGCCGCCACTCCGGCCGACGGCGCGCGGGTCAAGCCGAGTGATTCGTTGCTGGCCGGTGTTCGCGTCGAGGTGACGATCGACGGTGAGAAGCGCGTCGACGCCCCGATCGGTGAGTTCTTCGGCTCCGGCCTCGGCGAGAACCCGGTCCGCTCGCTCTTCTTCGCGATGGACCCCAACGGCTGGTACTCCGCTTGGTGGCCAATGCCGTACGTCGCCCGTGCCACAGTCAGCCTGGTCAACAAATCGGCGTACCCGCTGACTGGTCAGTCCGAAGTCACCACATCCCGAGATGGCCGCAAGGCAGTCGACCTGGTGACGGGGAAGACGGGCTACTTCAGCGCGATCTCGAAGCGTGGTGAGACTACGCAGGGCAGCGACTGGACCCTCGCGCAAACAAGCGGTCGCGGCAAGTTCGTCGGTGTCGTCCAGACGATGGAAGGACTGCTTGCCGACGGCAACACTCGGGGCTACCTCGAGGGCGACGAACGCGTGTACGTCGACGGCGAGCGGACCCCGGCGATCCACGGGACCGGGACCGAGGACTACTACGAGTCCGGCTGGTACTTCAACGCCGGGACCTACTCCACGCCGTTCCACGGGAACTCTGCCCACGAGGTGCAAGCCGGCTTCTGCAAGTACGAATGCGACGCTGCCTGGCGACTGCACATCACGGACTCGATCGCGTTCCAGAACCAGCTCGACTTCGGGATCGAGCACGGTCCGCAGGACGACCATCCGGGCATCTACGGGTCGACGGCGTTCCTTTACACGTCGGCGAAGTTCGGTGCCCGGGAGACAGATCGCATCAACGTAGAGGGGGCCGAGCTGACCTCGGTCTACGAAGGTGATCACGATGACATCCGGCTGACCGACCAGGTCGGTTCGACGACGGAGCCGGTGCGGTTCACCGTCAAGGTTGATCCGGGCAACCATGGTGTGACGCTGCGAAGGACCAGCGATCAGAAGGTCGCCGGTCAGTCTGCGCAAGTGCTTGTCGACGGCAAGGACGCCGGCACGTGGTTGCAGCCGCTCGGGAACGATCGTCAGCGGTGGCTGGACGACAACTATCAGTTGCCTGCGGCCCTCACCTCCGGCAAGTCGAAGCTAGCGATCGAGTTGCGACCAACCGGACCGAGCTGGACAGCCAGCCAGTACGTCGTGCAGTCCCTCGTCAGCCCGTACGTCGACAAGCGAATGCCCGGCGTGGTCGGGAACCTGAAGGCAACCGGGCAAACCGGTAACGCGATCGATGTCACGTGGTCGGATGCGGCGGACGATGCCGGGATCGCGCACTACAACGTGTACGGCACGAAGGATGGTGCTGAGAAGCTGCTGGGTACCAGTCCGCTGCCGGGGTTCGTGCATCGCAACCTGGGGCTGCACGAGACCTGGAGCTATCGGGTGGCCGCGGTCGACCTCGCCGGGAACGTCGGCCCGAAGTCGACAGCCGCGGAGGGGACGAGCGGAAACATCGTGAGGGTCGAAGGCGAAGCGATGCTGCCACCGGTCTCCTCGAGTGTTCCGGTGGATCCGCAGGGCAACTGTTGCGGTGTGAGCTGGTCAGGCGGTGCGCAGGCGTGGATCCACGGCACCAAGGCAGGCGACAAGACTGTGCTCGCGTTCACCGTGCCGACGACCGGCAACTACGAGCTCAGCGCCGTACTGACGAAGGCCGCCGACTATGGAATCGTCGATCTGCAGGTCGACGGGAACCCGGCCACGAGTTTCGACGGGTACGTCGCGTCCGGCGTGAGCACGCAGCGCGTGGGTCTCGGTACCCGGCAACTCACCGCCGGCAAGCACAATCTGACGATCACCCTGACCGGCAAGAATCCGGCGGCCACGGGCCATCTCGTCGGCCTCGACCTCCTGGACCTGGAATTGAACAGCACCCAGATCACGCCGTACACGAAGACGGACACAGTGGTTGCGGCCGGCAACTTCACCAAGATCTACGATCCGAGCACGGGGGAGACCGGTCCCTGGTACTACAACGACCACACGCTGATCCAGGATCGCGCGACCGGCACCTGGCACGTCTACGCGATCACGCATGCCGAGCCGGCCAATCCGCTCGACGAGAAGAGCTTCGGTCACGCCACCGCGCCGACGCCGAACGGGCCGTGGACCAAACAACCGCCCGCGCTGGTTGCGGATCCGAATGCCGGTGAGAGTCACATCTGGGCGCCGCATGCCATCTACGACAATGGCACCTACTACCTCTTCTACGCGGCCGGTACGCCGGACCATACGGCGTACCGGATGCATCTCGCAACCTCCAAGGACCTCAAGACTTGGACTCGTGATGCGGCCAACCCGTTGTTCACTGATGGGTTCGATGGTCGGGACCCGATGGTGCGCAAGGTCGGCGATCAGTGGGTGATGTATTACACCGCCAACTCGACGCCGTCCGGCGGCAACCACATCGTTGCCTACCGCACCAGTACCGATCTGAAGCACTGGGGCGCGCGGCAGACGGCGTTCCAGCATCCGGCGACGGGCACGTACGGCGGTCCGACGGAATCACCGTTCGTCGTTCAGCGGGGGACTGACTGGTATCTGTTCGTCTGCTGTGATGGCGGCTACGAGTCGACAAAGGTCTACAAGAGCAAGGATCCGCTGCACTTCACCATCGACCAGCACGTCGGCACGATCCAGGCGCACGCCGCGGAGGTCGTGCAGGACGGTGACGACTGGTATGTGACCGGTGCTGGTTGGGGTAAGGGTGGACTGTTCCTGGCTCCGCTCGACTTCGCCCGGCAGGAGGTGACGAAGGGGCAGGTGGTCAGCAACGAGCACTACCGCGCCACGATCCAGACCAGTCCGCGAGCGGCGGTCACCAGTCTGGAGGTCGATCCCACCGGCAATGCGCAGTACCGGCAGGCGCTCGATTCGACGGGTCGCGCGACCGCGCCGTACCTGGGAGTTGGCGGTTTCGGAGCGACTGACATTACTGGCCCCGCCGCAGATGTCCAGACCACGGAGACAACGCTCAAGCTGACCGGCATCCCGTTCGGTGATGAGCCGGTGACGGTTGATTGGACGTTCGATTTCGGGGCACGGACTTTCGATACCGGGTTGTCCTGGAAGGTGAACGGGGCAACTAGTGCGCCGCTCTGGGAGGTGGCCTTCAATGTCGACTCGGCCCTTCCCGACCAGGGGGATCCCGGTGGCTTCGGGCGGGAAGGCGACGTCCCCGGTCTGCCGGAGTGGTCGATGGCGACCGGGCCTGGTCTGAGCCTCGTTACCGCGCACCACAAAGCCTGGTCCAACGACAACCACTGGTACGACCCGGTGAGCGACGGCGTCGCTTGGCAGCCGCTGTGGCAGCCCGGCGGGCGGGCTTGGCCGCAGGGCACGTACGACGGTGGCACCTGGCGAGTGGGCTTCTCGGGGACCGAGCGGGACGTGACGTACGCGAACGCCTTGGCGGCTACGCTCGGTGGATGACCACGCTCAGCCTTGATCCCCGCCGTACGGCGCTCGTCCTGATCGACCTGATGCCGCGCATCATCGCTCTGGATACTGCGCCCCTGAAGGGATACGAGGTGCTGGCGCGCTGTGTCGCGCTGGCGAAGGCGACCCGCTCGGTCGGTGGTGTGGTGGTCAACGTCCGGGTCGAGCGCCCGGGCGTCGACCACCAGCCGGAGGGCAGCGGCTTCGCGCCCGAGCTCGACCCGCAGCCCGGCGACATCGAGATCGTCAAGAACACGCTGGGCGCCTTCGGACGCAGCAACCTCGACGCCGAGCTCCAGCGCCGCGACATCAACACCCTCGCCCTGGCCGGCATCGCGACCAACTTCGGCGTCGAATCCACCGCCCGCGCCGCCGACGATCTCGGCTACGAGACCGTCTACCTGACCGACGCGATGACCGGCCTCGACGCGGACGCCCACAACTTCGCGCTCAGTCACGTTTTCCCGCGACTCGGCACGCTCTGTACCGGCACGGAGTACATCGCAGCCCTCAGCGACTGAGGTATTTGCGGCCCCGGCCGTAACCGGAAAGCGTGTTCATGTACCGCTTCGGTTCGGTTCACCACGCGTTGTCCGCTGCTGGCGACAGTCCACCTGACTGACTGCTCTGGGGGAGAGGCCGGGAGGCGTGAGGTGGGGGTGCGGATGCAGTTTCTCGAGGATCCGCGAGGAGGTGAACGGCTGTGGCGACTGCTTTCCGGGAACAACCGGCCACTCGCGATGGGGCGCGGCGGGCGCGGCTCGCCACAGGAAGAGCTGGCGGCGGTACGGCGGCTCGCCCGCGAGGCGGAGCCGGCTCTGCGCCGGGATCCGGAGGGACGGTGGCGGTGGGAGCTGGCGGCGGACAACGGGCCTGATGTCCGCTGTCCCGGGGTCTTCGCCCGGCAGATCGACGCCCGCCGAGCATTCCATCGATTCACGCAAGCCGTGGAGCTGGCTGAGATCACGTCGGCCCAGCGGGAGCAGCGGTGAGCGAGCCGACTGTCGACCTGGAGCCGCGGAAGCTACGGTCGTCGCTCGCACCGTCCGACCTGATCTTCCGGCTGGTCGCCCGCGGTGGTGGCGGCCTGGTATTACTGATCACCGGCGGGATCGGAATCTTCCTGGCCTACCAGGCGAAACCGACCCTTCAGACGTACGGATGGAAGTTCTTCACCGAGCAGTCCTGGCAACCCGAGGCGAATCAGATCGGGGTCGCCGCCATCCTGTTCGGAACCGTCGTAGTGGCCACCATCGCGATCGCCATCTCGTTCCCGCTGGCGGTGGCGACCGCGCTCTACATCACCGAGTGGGCGCCGCGCGGGCTGAAGAAAAGCCTGGTCGCGGTGGTCGACCTGATGGTCGCGGTGCCGTCGATCGTCTACGGCCTGTGGGGCTTCTTCCTGCTGCAGCCCCGCGTCATCCATCTGTCCCGCTGGATCACCGACTTCTTCGGCTGGATCCCGATCTTCAGGGTCGACACCGATCCGGACGCCGCGGTCTTCGACGGAGCGACGTACGCGTCCTCGGCCTTCATCGCCGGCATCGTGGTCGCGATGATGGTGATGCCGATCGCCTGCGCGGTGATGCGCGAGGTCTTCGACCAGACACCGGCCGGTGAACGCGAGGCGGCGCTGGCGCTCGGATCGACCAGCTGGGGTGTGGTCCGCGCCGTCGTGCTGCCGTTCGGCCGCGGCGGGATCATCGGCGGCACCATGCTCGGTCTCGGCCGCGCGCTCGGCGAGACGATCGCCGTGGTGATGATCGTGTCGCCGCTGTTCGAGATCAACTGGCACGTCCTGCAGTCGGGGTCGATCACGATCTCGTCGATGATCGCGCTCCGGTACGGCGAGGCCCAGGGATCCCAGCTGAACGCCCTGATGGCAGCCGGCCTGGTGCTGTTCGTGATCACCCTGATCGTCAACCTGATCGCCGGCTTCGTGGTCGCCCGCAGCCGCAGCGGCGCCGGAACGGAGATCTGATGACCACCCTTCTGGACGAACCAGTACGCCGGCAGTTGCGGATCGTGGATGTCGAGGACCGGGCGGGCCTCGTGGGGTCCGCGGTGGCCGGGTTGTCGCTGACCTGGGTGTTCTACAACCGGATCCTGCCGACCGAAGGCACGCTCGGTTTCATCGTCTGCTGGTGGCTCTCGTTCACCGCGCTCTACCTGCTCTACACCGGCCTCCGGCGTGGGCGGGTGGTGCTCACCGATCGCTTCGCCGTACTGCTCGCCCACAGTGCCGCAGCGCTCGTCGGCATCGCGCTGACGACAGTGATCGGCTACACGCTGATCCGTGGTGCCAGGGCGTTGATCCACACGAACTTCTTCACCCAAGATCTGCGCACGGCGGGACCGCTCGAGCCGCTGAGTTCCGGTGGCGCGCTGCATGCGTTGGTCGGAACCCTGATCCAGATCAGCATCGCGATCGCGATCACGCTGCCGCTCGGCATCCTGTGCGCGGTCTACCTGACCGAGGTCGGCGGCCGCGCGTCGCGGTTGGTGCGCTCGGTGGTCGAGGCGATGACCGCGCTGCCGTCGATCGTGGCCGGCCTGTTCGCGTACGTCGTACTGCTGATCGGCTTCGGGATGCGGTTGTCCGGGTTCGTGGCAGCGATGGCGATCTCGGTGATGATGCTGCCGATCATCGCGCGCTCGTCCGAAGTCGTGCTTCGCCTGGTGCCGAGCGGGTTGAGGGAGGCGTCGCTCGCGCTCGGGGCGACGCAGTGGCGAACCGTGTGGTCGGTCGTCCTGCCCACGGCGAGGCCCGGTCTCGCCACCGCGTTGGTGCTTGGGACGGCGCGTGGCATCGGGGAGACCTCTCCGGTGCTGCTGACCGCCGGATTCACGACGTACCTGAACCTGAACCCGTTCTCCGGGCCGATGGTCTCGCTGCCGCTGTTCACGTTCAAGATGTCGCAGTCGCCGGAGCCCAACTACATCAGCCGGGCGTTCGGTGCCGCGGCGTTGTTGCTGGTCGTGGTGCTGCTGCTGTTCGCCTTCTCCCGCTGGATGGCCGGTCGCGGCCGCTCCGGATCCCGATGAAAGGACCAGCCATGCGACGGCCCGTAAGAAGACTGGGTGCCTTCGTGCTCGCCCTGCTGCTGACGCTCGCGTCGGCGGCGCTCCCGGCGTCGGCCGGAAGTACGGCGTACGTGCCGATCTACGGTAGCGGGTCGACCTGGTCGCAGAACGCCGTGGACCAGTGGATGCGCGATGTCGAACCGCTGGGGATGCGGGTCCAGTACGGCGCTGGCGGGTCGTCGCGCGGCCGGCTCGACTTCGCCAACAATCTGGTCGACTTCGCGATCAGCGAGATCCCGTACCAGGGCAAGGATCCGCTGACCGAGGCTGACGACAGTTCGCGCGGCCGCGCGTACGCCTACATGCCGATCGTTGCCGGTGGCACCGCGCTGATGTACCAGATCCAGATCCGCGGGAAGCTGTACCGCGACCTGCGGCTGTCCGGCGACACCATCACCAAGATCTTCACCGGCAAGATCACCAACTGGAACGATCCGCAGATCACCCGGGACAACAACGGCAAGTTGCTGCCGAGCAAGAAGATCATCCCGGTGGTCCGCTCCGACGGATCCGGTACGACGGCGCAGTTCACGCTCTGGATGAACACCCAGCACAAGGCCCTGTGGGACGGCTTCTGCCAGTCCACCCAGAACCGGAAGTGCGGCCAGACGTCGTACTTCCCGACCACGAACTTCCCCGGGGTCAAGGCCCAAGGTGGATCGGCCCAGTCGGCCGGGTTCATCGCGGCTCCCTATGCCGACGGTGCGATCGGCTACGTCGAGTACTCGTACGCACTGGGCAAGAGCTACCCGGTCGTGAAGATGAAGAACAGCGCCGGGTACTACACCGAGCCGAACTCGTACAACACCGCGGTAGCGCTGACCCGGACGCAGATCGAGACGAACAAGAACTCGCCGCTCTACCTGACCCAGAAACTGACCGGGGTGTACAACAACCCGGACCCGCGGACGTACCCGTTGTCTTCGTACTCCTACATGATTCTGCCGACCGCGAATGTCAGTGCCAACAAGGGCCAGACGCTGTCGGACTTCGCGGCGTACTTCCTCTGTCAGGGCCAGCAGAAGGCGGCCCCGCTCGGCTACTCGCCGTTGCCGCTGAACCTGGTGCAGGCCGGCTTCCAGCAGATCGCCCGGGTTCCCGGCGGCAAGGTCGGGGCGACGGACATCAAGAAATGCGGCAACCCGACCTTCGACGGTAAGAACCTGAACCGCAACGTGCTGGCGGCAGTTGCCCCCCAACCGCTGCCGTGCGACCGCGACGGTGCTGGTCCGGCGGTGAACGGCAAGTGCGTGACCGCGAGCAACAACGGGAACGGGAACAACGGCAACAACAACGGCAGCAACAACGGAACTGGCAACAACAACGGGAACGGCAACAACAACAACAATGGCAACCCGAATGGCAACGGGAACGGCAACCAGCCGGACCAGCCGGGGCAGCAGCCGAGCAGTGGTCCGACGGGTGGAGCAGTAGTCGATCCTGAGACCGGTCAGGTGATCAACGCCGGTGGGCAGAACAACGGCGGGTATGTGCCGACCGGTCAGGTGACCGACCTGAACGGCAATCGGGGCAGCGGTGACATGCTCCGCAACCTCGGCGTACTGGTCGCGGTCGAGGCGCTCCTGCTGCTGCTGGTGCCGACGCTGGTCTCCCGCCACCTGCAGCGAAAGCGGGCCGGCCGGTGACCGTGGCCGTTTCCGCGCCGTTGCGGATGGCAACCAAAGCGCGTGCGGAGCTCGCGCTCCGGCCGCAGCTGACGTCGGATGCGTTGCGGTTGTTCGCGCTCGGAATCCTCGTGTTCGTGATCTACGTGCTGCTCCTCGGCGCGCTGCAGTACAACCGGGCGCAGGACGTGGCGTACGACAAGATCCGCGGGCAGCTCGCCGAGGCGACGGCGCCGATCGGTCCAGGCATCCAGTACGGCGCTCCGGTCGCCGTACTGGACATTCCCGGGCTCGGGCTGCGGCAGGTGATCCGGGAGGGGACGACCGGGTCGATCCTGATGCAGGGACCGGGGCATCGGGCCGACAGCCCGTTGCCTGGGGAGGCCGGAGTCGCTGTGATTTACGGGCGCGCGCTCAGCTACGGCGGACCGTTTCGCGCCGTACCGAAGTTGGGACCTGGTGCCCGGTTCGAAGTTGTCACGGGGGAGGGGCGCTTCAACTACGAGGTGAAGGCTGTGCGACGGGCTGGAGATCCGTTGCCTGCATTGCTTCCGAGTGGCGGGTCTCGTGTCACGCTCGTCACCGCTGAGGGCGCGCCGCTGCCTTCGAAGACCGTGTACGTCGACGCCGAGCTCGTCGACGGCACCGCACTACCCGACCCGGGCGGACGGTTGGCCCGGGTTCCGGACTCTGAGCAGGCCTTCGGGGTGAACCTGTCCGGTGTGCTGACGCTGGTGCTGTGGTTGCAGGCACTGATCGCGGTCGCCGCTGGAGTTGTCTGGTTCCGGTCCCGGATCGGCCGCTGGGAGTCCTACCTGATCGGCGCGCCGGTAGTCGTCGCGCTGGTGTGGCGCGTGTTCGAGCAGATCGCCGCCATGCTTCCGAACCTGATCTGACCAGATCAGTTCCTGGAGGGGAAAACTGATGAACGCACGAATCCACCGGACCGTGGTCGGTGCTGCGCTGGTCGCTGCACTGTTCGCCACCACCCCGGCGGTCTCGTCCGCGGTAGTCACCACCAACTATCAAGAGCGTGAAGTGGCCACGGCGGCGGGGGAGAACGACAGCCGGGCCACAGCAGAGCGGATGTACGGCGTCGGTACGGCGACCGTGCACGGCACCCTCTCACCGGCCCCGGTCGCAGTGACCGCCGGTGACGAGGACAACGGGTCGATCGCAACCGCGACGGCCACCGGGATCGGTACCGGCACTGTCCGGGCCGTGACCACGAGCGGGACCCTCGGCGACGGGCCGCACGGCGTGCTCGGCGACAAGACCAACGACTTCGACTTCTATCAAGTGGCCGGTGCAGCTGGGCAGACGCTGACTGTCAGCACTGACGGCTCGCCGGCGTCCACGAACACCGTGGTCGGCCTGTACGACGCTACCGGGCAACTGCTCGCGTCGGACGACGACAACGGCGTTGGTGCGCTGAGCAAGCTGCAGTACCCGATCGCCACTTCGGGCACGTACTACGTCGCTGTGGCCGGTAAGAGTGCGGCCGGTGACTTTCCGACCGACCCGCAGAACTCGGGGAGTGGCTTGGGAGGTGCCGACACCGGCGCCTACCAGCTCCTGATCGCTGCGGCTCCGATCGACCGCGACTTCTACGCCGTCAAGCTGGCCCCGGGCGACGTCCTCGGTGCCGCGCTCGGTGCAACCGGTGACCGGCTGACGGTCATCCGGCCTAGCGGATCGGTTGCCGTGGGCACCGACCTGCACAGCCTCGGCAAGCTTCCGGCCGCATCCACGCTGCCGCGTGGTGCTGTCGATCTGGCGGTCGTCGCGGACCAGGCCGGCTGGTACGCCGTTTCGGTCACCGACGGGTTCGGTCCGTACGACCTGACTCTCGGGGTATCCCGGCCGGCCGTCGACGCGGAACCGCAGACGGTGTTCCTCGACTTCGATGGTGGTTCGATCGACCTCGCGCCGCTCGGTGGCACGGGAGTACGGCAGCTCTCCGGACTGTCGCCGTACCTGGCGAACTGGGGTCTGACCGCTGCCGACGAGGCGGCCATGATCGCCAAGGTGACGGCCACTGTCCGGGAGAACCTGCGCGCTGACGCCGTCCGCGCCGGGTACGACGTCAACCTCCGGATCCGCACCAGCGCCGACGACACCGACACCTTCGGCAGCCCGAACGTGAGCCGCGTGGTGATCGGCGGCAAGATCGCCGAGTCCGGAATCGGCCGGATCGGCACCGCGCAGTCGATCGACCCGGGCAACTTCGCCCACGAGGAGACCGCCCTGGTCCAGCTCGACCGGATCAGCGCGGCCACCGGCCCGCTCAGCCTGAACACCTACCTCACCACCACCTCCGACCGGATCGCGTTCATCGGCACGGCTCTCGGCAACCTCGCGAGCCGTGAACTCGGTGCCCTGTACGGCGCCGCTCCGGCTGACGCGGCGAGCCCGGCCGCCACCCTGATGGATGCCGACGGCAACTTCCCCGGCCTGTACGGCGTGGGTCCGGACGGCTTCGGTGGGACCGCCGATGACATCGATGTCGACTACAAGACCGACACCTACAACCCGGCTACCGGCCTGACCGGCAGCCAGAACGCCCTGAATGCCATTGCGTGGGGGTTTAGCTTCCCCTGCTGAGAGTGACAACGTTTCCGGCTAGCCAGCGGGTCATGTCCGGTTAACCGAACAGTGACCTGCTGGCGACCCCGGCACGATGAATTAGGGATGTGACCGCAAACCGGCACCGCGACCACACCAGGGTCGCGAAAACGCTTGTGAGGAAGGGAATTCCCCTAATGCGTTTCACCCGTACCGCCCGTGCCACCGCGATCGCCGCTGCCGCGGTCGCGCTGGTCGCCACCTCCGCCCTGACTGCCGCGGCCGACCCGACGTTCACGCCGGACGCCAACGACATCGTCCTGGTCGGCTCGGACACCAGCGAGAACGTGCTGAACGACCTCGCCGCCGTCTACAACGGCCGGACGCCGGTCCCCTCGGCCCGCCTCGCCTCCTTCGACGCCACCGGTACGTCGACGATCACCCTGCGCTCGGGCACCACCGCCGTCACCCGGCCGAACGGCTCCAGCGCCGGCATCTCCGCGCTGTGCTCGAACGCCAACGTGTCGGCGGCCCGCTCGTCGCGTGGCCCGGCTGCCAGTGACTGCGCCGGTCTCGCCTTCCTGCCGTTCGCCAAGGACAGCGTCCGCTGGGCCGCGCACTCCGGTGTCGCTGCCGTCACCTCGCTGACCGACGCGCAGCTGACCGGTATCTACAACTGCACCATCACCAACTGGAACCAGGTGGGCGGACCGAACCAGGTCATCCTGCCGCTGATCCCGCAGGCCGGTTCGGGTACCCGGGCGTTCTGGGCCACCCAGGTCGGCATCAACTCCGGCAGCCTGCCGTCCTGCGTCAAGGACAACGTCGGCGGCACCGCCGTACAGGAGCACAGCTCGACCCTGATCAAGGCCAACGCCGGTGCGATCGCGCCGTTCTCGATCGGCCGCTACAACCTGCTCACCGCCGACGAGAAGAACGGCACCTTCCGCGGCGAGGTCGCGGCCGCCGACTCCGCGGCGTACGACCGCAACCTCTACAACGTCGTGAAGACAGTCGGCGGTTCGGTTCCGGCCGGCCTCGCCGACGTCTTCGGTGACGGTTCGGGCTTCTCCTCGCTCGGCACCACGCCGTTCGTCTGCGAGGACGCCGACACCGACCCGGCCACCACCACCGCCGGTGACGTCGTGACGGCCAACGGCTTCCTGCCGCTGGGCGACGCCGCCAACGGTGGCACCTGCGGCGTGCTCTGACCTGCACTGCCAACGCAACAACCCCCGGTGGGCGCGGAGCTTCCGCGCTCACCGGGGTTCAGGTCTGATGAGAAAGGAACGCTGTGAGGCCCAAGAAGCTCGCGATGATCGCCGGTGCTTTCGTGCTGGCACTGCTGTCGGTAGCGCCGGTTTACGAGGTCCCGACCGCCGTCGCCGCGGAACCGCCGCCGGATCCGACGGATCAGGCGCTGGTTGCCGAGCCGTCTGCGAATCCGGTGACGTTGCAGCGCGGCGGCGTCAGCGTGACGGCGTCCAGGACCGAGAACCTCACCCGGCAGATGATCTCGGTCTCCTGGACGGGCCTCGACTATTCGTCCACCTTCAGTCAGAACGCGGCGGCGGTCATGCAGTGCCGCGGCTTCAATCCGACCCGCGAGGACTGCTGGGTCGGAAGCCTCAACGACGAGGGCGATGCGCTCGGTAGCCAGGCGCTGTCGGCCAAGGCGAACTACTACGCCCCCGTCGAACCGGCGGCGCCGAACGACTGGCACACGCAGCTCAAGACTCTCCCCTCCGGGCCCTTGTTCTCGGTACCGTTCCGGACGGTTGACAGCAAGGACAATTCGAAGGACCAGTACCACGGTCGCCGGAATGCCAATGGCACCTGGACCACCTTCCCGATGAACATCCCGGCGGACGCCGCGAACGGGATCAAGGCGATCGACGACTTCACCCCGGGAACGCGGAACTTCCGGCGCGGGCGGCCCCAGCAGGACGGTACCGGCCAGGTGCAGACCTGGGTCAACACCGCCGCCGAGAACCCCTCGCTGAACTGCTCGGAGAAGTCTCCGTGCTCGCTGGTCGTCGTCCCGGTTCGCCAACGGGACTGTCGTAACGCGGACCAGGGCGCCACGCCACTGCTGATCAGCAACTGCGCCAAGGCGACCGGTCAGACAGCCTTCGCGTACTGGCAGCTACTGGCGAACTGGTACGAGCGCTATGTCTTCAAGCTCTCGTTCAGTCCGAGCTTGCCGAAGTGCGCCGGCCGTGCCGACCAGGCAAAGTTCATCGGCTCCGAACTCACCGGCGAGGCGATGCGCCGCTGGGTGCCGGCCCGGTGCCAGAAGTCGAGCCCGTCCGCGCTCGACTACACCCGGGCCTGGGAGCCGGACTCGATGCGGCAGCTGGGACAGCGCGACCCCGCGGCTGCGTCGAAGTACGCGGCGGACGCCGCAGTGGTGAGTGAGCCGGCCACACCGGACGACCCGGTGTCGACCGACCGCAAGCTGGGCTATGCCCCGATCGCGGTCACCGGCTTCTCCCTCGGCTACTCGATCGACAAGACCGTCGACGGCATCACCAGCCCGGTCACCGATCTGAAGCTCAACCAGCGGCTGGTGGCGAAGATGCTCACGCAGTCCTATCCGGGACTGTTCCGGCCGAACAGGAACGGCTACGCGGTGAATCCCAACACCGGTAGCAATCCGGCGAACATCTTCCAGGACCCGGAGTTCGCCCAACTCAACCCTGGCGCCCGCAGCTACGCCGGTCTGAACGATGCCGAGGGCACCCAACTGTCCATGCCGACGGCACGCTCCGACGTCTTCCTCGCGCTGACCCGCTGGGTCTGGGCCGATCCGACCGCCCGCGCGTTCCTGCAGGGCAAGGCGGATCCGTGGGGCATGACGGTGAACAAGACCTATCGAGGGTGGCAGCTGCCCGCGGACGACTACAACCTCAACGACGGCTGGGTGGTGCCCGAGCCCGGGCCCGGTATGGACGGTGAGGAGTGGACCGGGCTGAGCCCGCAGACACTCTGGGCGCCGGCCACGACCTCCTGGGCGAACGGCGCCGATATCACCATGTCCGGCTGGCCGTTGGCCCAGGGCCCGGTGCTGCGGGACCCGGCGAACCCGAACAGCGGCTACACCGGCAAGCGTCAGGAGGTGCAGCTCTTCGGCCGCCGGCACATCTTCACCCTGTCCGTTCAGTCCGAGCTGGAGAAGACCGGCGTACGGGCGGCTGACCTGCGCAACAGCGCCGGTGAGTTCGTCGCGCCGACGGTCGAGGCGATGGGGTACGCCCTGGACGGGGCGCAGCCGGACAAGAACTCCGGGGTCTGGAACCTCGACTACACCACGATGGACAAGCGCGGCTACCCGGGCACGATGATCAGCTACGCGGCCGTGCCGACGTCGTCGCTGCCGAGCACGCTCGCCCAGCGGTACGCCGACAACATCCGCTGGATGAGCACCGATGGCCAGCAGTGGGGTCAGGAGGCCGGGCAGTTGCCGGACGGCTACCTCGCGCTGACCCAGGCGATGCGGGACCAGGCCGCCAAGGTGGCCGACGCCGTCGGCGCCCAGACCGGTACGCCGCCGATCCCGCCGAAGGACCCGGTCGACGACCCCAAGGACCCGACGCCGAACGATCCGCCGACCAAGACGCCGCCGGACCAGAACACCAACGACCCTGCTGACGGCGGCGATGGAAAGACCCCAGCACCCACACCGGGCCCGACGACTCCGCCCGGCGGTGGGCCCAGCCAGTCGCCGCCGGTGAACAACTCCAGCACCAAGCCGGTCGCTGCCACCACAGGTGAGTCGCTCGGCTGGCTGGCCTGGGGCCTGCCGGCGCTGCTGGCCGCCGGACTCGCGGCCGGGGTCGCATCGCCGGGGATCCGCGTGATCTCGCAACCAGGCCATCCGGTACGGCGTGGTCTGGCCGCCGGTGGTTCGTACCTGGCCGGCCTACTGCGTCGGGGCCGACGCCGTGGCTGACCTCGCAATCCGATTGGAAGGTCCCGCATGACCTCGGTACTACCTGTTGTTCCCACCGCGGCGAACGACGAGACCGCCGTGCTGCCGCCCGTCAGTGGGGGCAGCATGCTGGAGAGCGATCGGGTCGCGGCCTGGTTCGGGAGCCACAAGGTGCTGGCCGATATCTCGCTGCGGATGGAGGCCGGCCAGGTCACTGCGCTGATCGGCCCGTCGGGCTGCGGGAAGTCGACGTTCCTGCGGATCCTGAACCGGATGCACGAGCTGGTCCCGAGTGCGTCGCTGGCCGGTCGGGTACTGCTCGACGGCGACGACATCTACGAGCCGGAGCGGCGGATCACCGACACCCGCAAGCGGGTCGGCATGGTGTTCCAGAAGCCGAACCCGTTCCCGGCGATGAGCATCGCGGAGAACGTGACGGCCGGGCTGAAGCTCACCGGGACCCGGGTCCGCGGCAGCGAGCGGACCGACCTGATCGAGGAGTGCCTGAGTAAGGCCGGTCTGTGGAAAGAGGTCCGGGAGCGGCTCGGCTCCCCGGGTGGCGCGCTGTCCGGTGGGCAGCAACAACGGTTGTGTATCGCACGATCGCTGGCCGTGCGACCCGACGTACTGCTGATGGACGAGCCGTGCTCGGCACTCGACCCGACGTCGACGCGGCGGATCGAGGAGACGATCCACGAGCTGCGCCGTGAGGTGACGATTGTGATTGTCACGCACAACATGCAGCAGGCCGCGCGGGTGTCGCAGACCTGCGCGTTCTTCCTTGCTGAGCAGGGGACTCCGGGCGTGATCGTGGAGTCGGGGCCGACGACGAAGATCTTCTCCGCGCCGGAGGACTCGCGGACGGCGGACTACGTGGAAGGGCGGTTCGGATGATCACCCGGGGCGAGACCTGGCGGATCAAACTGATCGCAGGCTGGGCCTGCGCGGCGCCGCTCGGCCTGATGGCGTTGGTGGTCGCATCCGGTGGTGGTGGGACGCCTTCGCAGCTCGTGGTCGATTCGCATGCGCTGGCTGGGTTCATCGACCTGCCGGCGGACCTGCCGCCGGGACCCGGGGTGGATGGGCAACTGCCCGTGCTCCAGCCGGCCGACGTACCGGAGACTGGTACGACGGAGGGGACGGTGCAGCCTATTCCGGGGATTGCGGGTGATGCGTCCGGGATCCCGGGGACTGTGCTCGCGGCGTACCAGCGGGTTGCTGAGGATATTCGGGTGGCGCTGCCGGGGTGTCATTTGACGTGGCCGTTGCTGGCGGGGATCGGGAAGGTCGAGTCCGATCACGCGGGTGCCGGGAAGGTCGATGCCCAGGGCAACACTCGTGGGCAGATCCTCGGACCGGTGCTGGACGGTGGGCCAGGGATGGCGGCCATCTCCGACACCGATCGGGGCCGCTACGACGGGAATACGCAGTGGGACCGGGCGGTCGGACCGATGCAGTTCATCCCGGGGACGTGGGCGAGCTTCGGTGCCGACGGCAACGGTGATGGGGTGAAGAACCCGCACAACGTGTACGACGCGGCTCGTGCTGCTGGGAACTACCTGTGCTGGGGTGGGGCCGACCTGGGTGATCCGCAGGGCCTCGTGCGGTCAGTGCTGCGCTACAACCACTCGATGGAGTACGTCTCCACGGTGCTCCGCTGGATGCAGTCCTACAGCCGGCAGACCGTCCAGGTACCAGACGGCGAGGGCACGATTCTCCCACCGGCGAACGACCACCAGGGCAACGCCGACAAACCCGTCCCCACGCCCACGCTCCCCACTCAACCCACGCAGCCGACCGTCGTCACGCCACCGCTCGTTCTGCCCCCACCCCTCGAGCCGCCGCCCAGCCAACCCCAGTCGCCCAAGCCGCCGTACCAGCC